>NZ_JAURWA010000017.1 GCF_030655195.1 Patulibacter sp.
CGGGCCGGGCGGGCCGGGCCGGACCGCGGACGGTCACCAGACCAACGCGGCAGCCCGGCCCGCTCCCGCGGCCCCGCCCCGCGGTCAGCCCGCCAGGATCTGGGCCACCGCCTCGGCCGCCGCGGCCGCCGTGTCGACGACCACGGTCCCGGGTCCCCCCGGAGCGGCCGGCCGACGGACGACCAGGACCGGGATGCCGCGCTCGCGGGCGGCGTCGAGCTTGGCGCGCGTCGCGTCGCCGCCGGAGTCCTTCGTCACCACGAGGTCGATCCCGTGCTCGGCGAGCAGGTCCCGCTCGCCCTCGAGGGCGTACGGGCCGCGGTCGAGGAGCAGCTCGTGGTGCGGCGGCAGCGGGCCGTCGGGGGCCTCGATCGCGCGGACGAGGAACCAGGCGTCGTCGACCGCGGCGAAGGCCCCGACCTCCTGCCGGCCGATCGCCAGCAGCACCCGCCGGCCGAGACCCGCGACCCGCGACGCCGCGTCGGCCAGGTCGACGGCGTCGTGCCAGTCGTCACCAGGGCCTGCGGCCCAGCCCGGCCGACGCAGGGCGACCAGCGGCACGCCGGCCGCGGACGTCGCCACGGCGGCGTTGGCGGAGATGCGCGCCGCGAAGGGGTGCGTCGCATCGACCACCGCCCGGACGCCCTCGGACGTGATCCACGACGCCAGCTCCGCCGGGCCGCCGAACCCGCCGACGCGGACCTCGCCGGGCAGCGCGGCCGGGTCGGCGACCCGCCCGGCGAGCGAGGTGATCGGCCGCAGGTCCGGGCGGGCGTCGAGCAGTCCCGCCAGCTCCCGGGCGTCAGCCGTCCCGCCCAGGACGAGGACGGTCGAAGGGCCGCCGCCGGCACCCCCGCCGCCGCCGGCATCGAGGCCCCGGCGGGCGACCGTCACGGGGTCGGGGCCGGTCGGCCCCCGCGGGTCGGCCATCACCAGACGGTGGCGTCCGGCGCGAAGGTCCGGATCGCCGTGTCGCGCGTCACGAGGAGCGCCCGGTGGTCCACGGCGGTGGCGAGGATGAACCGGTCCGCCGGGTCCCAGTGCATGCCCTCGGCCCCGAGGCCCGCGGCCCCGACGGCGATCGTGCTCGTCAGCGGCAGCTCGACGGTCCGGGCGTCCGCGGACAGGGCGCGACGGACCCATGCCGAGGGAGAGCGATCGAGCTCGATGCGCCCGCGATCGGCGAGCATCGCGACCTCCCACGCGCTGATCGCGGGGATGCCCACCGCATCCGCCGAGGCGATCGCGTCCGCCGCCGGCCCGGACAGGCGCGCGCGGTCCGCCGCCCACCAGAGCCAGACGTGCGTGTCGAGGACGATCACGTCGTCTCGGCGTCCCACGACACGTCGATCGGGCCCGCGAGCGCCTCGTCGTCCACGAGGAACCGCACCGACCCGGCCAGTGGAGCCTCGTCGAGGATCGGGACCAGGCGCGCCACGGGGCGCCCGTGCTTCGTCACCACCACGGGCTCACCGGACGACTGGACGCGGTCGAGGACCCCGAGGAGCTCGGCCTTCAGGCGCGTGGCGGTGTAGGACGTCTCGCTCATGACCATGGTCACCGTACCATGGTCACTCATCACGAGCCCGGGGTCGGACGGGCCGGGACCCGGGTTACGGACTCCGCCCTTCGGCCCCCGCCCGGGCCCCAGTTCGCACCACCGCTCCCGTCAGGCGTGGCCCGCACCGTCGCTCCCGTCAGGCTCCGCCCCGTCCCACCACTCACGCCCGCGCCAGGTACTTCGTCGGCGCGGAGCGGAAGCCCGCCGGGACGAGCAGCGGCTCCAACGGGTGGCCGATGACCTCGAGACCGTCGATCCGCTCGAGTTGCAGGCCCTTGCGCGGCAGCGATCCCGCCTTGCCCGTCTGGACCGCCTCGACCAGGGCGGCGAAGGCGATCGGCAGGCGCGGGTCGTCGTAGGCGACCAGGACCTGGAGCGCCTTGCCGGAGCGGTCGACGAAGAGGACCGGGTCCGGGCCGACGAGGACGACGCGGGCCCCCTGCGCGCGCTGCGGCCGGGGATCGGTCGCGGTCGACGGACGCTGCAGGTGCGCGGTCCGCCCGTAGCCGCCGGCGACGTCGCGCTCCAGATCGGCCGTGTCCCCCCGGTCCGTGCGCGGGGCCGGCAGCTCGGGCCACGGCATCAGGGTGCCGTAGGGCTGCGCGGGGTCGGTGGCGTCGAGCGTCGTCGCCGGGAGCGGCCGGCCGAGGTGGTCCAGCGCGCTGACCTCGCCGTCGGGCCCGTGGACCTGCGGCACGGACTGGCCGCGCAGCCGCTCGACCGCGCCGGGCAGCGCGAACTGCGCGCCGCCGAGGCCCTCGACGAAGTAGCCGCGCCGGCAGACGCCGAGCGTCTCGAGCGCCCCGAAGCTGTCGTAGAGCGTGGAGAAGCCGCCGGCGATGCCCTCGGCCTTGACGTGCTCGCGGGTGACGATCCCGTGACGCTCGAGGAGCAGCTCGGCGAGGGTCCGCCGGCGCAGGCCGGGGTCGATCGCGGCCCCGCCGGCGTCGACGAACAGCGGGGCGGTCAGCGAGAAGCGGCCCTGCGTGGCCGTGGCCTGCGCGCCCGTCGCGCGCGGCCCGAACCGCCGCCGCCCCCCGCGCGCCGAGGACATCCCCCGCGGCATGGCCGGCTGCGGCTTCTGCGCCTTCATCCCGGCCCGGCCGGCGCGCAGCGGGGCGAACACGTCGCAGGTGACCTCGCCGGCCCAGATCAGGTCCCAGAGCGCGTCGCGCAGGTGCGCGGTGTGCTCGGGCAGCGCCCCGAGGACGTCGGAGAAGAACATCGACCGCGAGGCGAGGAGCTCCCTGAGCGCCGCGTGCACCGGCCCCTGGGGCCCGGACGCGCCGCCGCTCGGTCCCGCCGCTCCTCCGGCCTGGCCCGCCGGCCCGCGCGGGACCGCGCCCGCCGCCGCACCGGGGGCGGGCAGCGACACGCTCCCGTCGCGCACCGAGCGCCCCGTCGGCGGTCCGATCACGGCGCTGTCGTCGCGGAAGTAGAACGCCACCTTGCCACCGCCGCGCCCGAGCGCCCCGGCGCCGACCCAGACGACCTCGCCCGACGCGCACAGCCCGTCGAGCCAGGCCGGCGAGTAGGCGCCCAGGCGCCGCGGCAGGACCTCGTGCTCCCACAGCTCGACCGGCAGCGCCAGCCCCTGGAGCGGGACGAGGACCTCGCGCAGGCGGTCGGGCCCCGCACCGGCGGGCCGGAAGCGATCGACGCCCTGCCAGGTCTGCGTGAACGACACCAGCGCACGGGGGTCGACCGGCTCGATCTCCTGCCGCAGGACGGCCAGCGACATCCGCCGCAGGCGCCGCAGGACCTCGGGGTCGCAGTGCTCCGTCTCGGTGCCTCCCGGACGCATCTCGCCCCGGACCAGCTCGTCCTCGCCGAGCAGCTCCCGCAGGACGGAGGACGGGTCGACGCCGTAGCGGGCGTGCAGCTCGCGGTCGACGAACGGCCCGTGCGTCGCGGCGTACCGGATGACGAGCCGCCGGTAGGGATCGCGCACGTCCTGCAGGAAGACCTCGGGCAGCCCGCCCGGGGGTACCGCACCCAGCGCGTCGCGGAAGAGCCCGGCGTCGTCGGCGGCGATCCAGCGCTGCTCGCCGCCGATGCGCATCCGGATCGCACGACGCTGCCGCTCGAGGTCCGCGAGCCAGTCCGAGGCGACGGCTCGACGCTCGTCCTCGGTGCCCACGCCCGCGACGACGGAGCCCCCGGCGTCGGACGTGGCCACGGGCGGGCCGTCGTCGTCGGGCCCGGCGACCGGCCGCTCGTCGGCCGACGACAGCGGTCCGACGGCGACGCGCTCGAGGATCTCGGCCTCGGTCAGGTCGCCGACGCGGCGGAGCACCTCGGCCAGCGCGTCGGCGTTGCGCGCGCGCGTCTTCGGCGAGCGGTGCTGCAGGTCGGCCTCGAGCTGGGCGAGCGCCCCCTCGTCGAGCAGGTCGCGCAGCTCGTCCTGGCCGAGCAGCTCGCGCAGCAGGTCGCGGTCCAGCGAGAGGGCCGCGGCACGCCGCTCGGCGTTCGGCGCGTCCCCCTCGTACATGTAGGTCGCGATGTAGTCGAAGAGCAGCGAGCTGGCCATCGGGGACGCCGTGCCGGTCTCGACCTCGACGATCGTGATCTCGCGGTTCTGGAGCTTCGTCAACAGGTCGACGAGGCCGGGGACGTCGAGGACGTCGCGCAGGCACTCGCGGTAGGTCTCGAGGATGACCGGGAAGTCCGGGAACGTCTGGGCGACCTCGAGCAGCGACTGCGCCTTGAGCCGCTGCTGCCACAGCGGGGTGCGCTTGCCGGGCCGCGCCTTCGGGATCAGCAGCGCGCGGCCGGCGTTCTCGCGGAAGCGGGCGCCGAAGAGGGCGGAGGTGCCGAGCTCGGAGACGATCAGGTCCTCGACCTCCTCCGGCTCCGGGACGAGCAGCTCGAGCACGCGGTCCCAGCCGGCGCCCATGCCGCGGCCGCCGTCGTCGGGCAGCTGCGGACCGTCGCCCGCCCCGGCGTCGGGCGTGGCCGGCGTCGGTCCGCCGTCGTCGAACGGGTCGTCACCGAAGGAGACGCCCGCCCCTCCCGCGTCGTCGATGTCGGGCAGGTGGATGATGATCCCGTCGTCGGACCAGATCGCGTCGGCCTCGAGGCCCATCTCGTCGCGGATCCGCCGGGACGCGGCCAGGCCCCACGCCGCGTGGACCCGGCCGCCGTACGGCGAGAGCAGGCAGACGCGCCAGTCGCCGATCTCGTCCTTGAAGCGCTCGATGACGAGCGTCTGGTCCGACGGGATGACGCCCGTGGCGTCCTGCTGCTCCGTCAGGAAGTCGAGGAGGTTGCGCGCCGCGAGCGGGTCGAGGTCGTAGTCGCGGACGAGCGTCGCCTCGTCCTCCCCGACCGCCCAGCGGGAGAACGCGCCGATCGCCTCGCCCAGCGCCTTGGGCCGCCCGCGCTGGTCGCCGCGCCAGAACGGCACCGCGCCCGGGGCACCCGGCGCGGGCGTGACGACGACCTTGTCGCGGCCGATCTCCTCGATCCGCCAGGTCGACGCGCCGAGCAGGAACGTCTGGCCGGCGCGGGCCTCGTAGACCATCTCCTCGTCGAGCTCGCCGACGCGCCGGCCGTCGGGCAGGACGACGCGGTAGAGGCCACGGTCGGGGATCGTGCCAGCGTTGGCGATCGCCAGGCGCCCGGCGCCCTTGCGCGGGCGGATCGTCTGGCCGACGCGGTCCCAGACCACGCGCGGCCGCAGCTCGGCGAAGTCCTGCGACGGGTAGCGCCCGTCCAGCATGTCGAGCGTGCGCTCGAACAGCTCGCGCGGCAGCTCGGCGTACGAGTGCGTGCGGGTCACCAGCGCGTAGACGTCGTCGACCGCGATCGCGGGCTCCGCGTCGTCGTCGGTCGACTCGGTGTCGGCGTCGACGGAGGCCGCGATCGCGACGATCTGCTGGGCCAGCACATCGAGCGGGTTCTTCGGGACGACCGTCGGCTCGATCAGGCCCTCCCGCATCCGCCGCACGACGACGGCGCACTCGAGCAGGTCGGCACGGAACTTGGGGAAGATCCGGCCCTTCGCGGTCTCGCCGACCCCGTGGCCCGCCCGGCCGATGCGCTGCAGGCCCGCGGCGACGGACTTCGGCGACTCGATCTGCAGGACGAGGTCGACCGCGCCCATGTCGATGCCCAGCTCGAGCGAGCTGGTGGCGACGAGGCACGGCAGCTTGCCGGCCTTCAGCAGCTCCTCGACGACCTCGCGCTCCTCGCGCGACAGCGAGCCGTGGTGCGCGCGGGCGACCTCGACGGCCGACGGGCCGGTCGGGGCGGTCTGCGCCACCCCACCGGTCTGCGGGCCGTAGTGGTCGCCGTGCGGGCGGCCGACGCCGACGACCTGGTGCTGGCTGCCGACGATGCCGCCCGCGGAGTCGGCGTCGCCCGTCGTTCCGGCCGCCGGGCGCGTGACGGCGCCCGCAGGTGCGAGGCCCGCGGCCAACCCGGCCGCGACCGCCTCGCTGCGCAGCAGCTCCTCCTCGCCCGGTGCCGACACGGGCCGGGCGCCCTCGGCCGCGACGGACCCGGGGAGCACCGTCGGCGGGGCCTTGCGCGGCAGCGGCGGCTGGATGCCGGCGTGGCGCTCGGGCCCGGGCAGCGTGAGCTCCTCGTCGGGGTCGTGGGAGCGCGACGCCGCCCACGTGCCGGCCGCCGCGGTGGCCTCGGCGCGGGCGCGCAGCTCGCGCTCCCGGGCGGCGTCCTCGGGGTCGTCCTCGTCGTCGTCCTCCCCGCCCGGCACGACGCCGTCGCGCTCGGCGATGAGCCGCCGCAGGTCGCTGTCGCGGCGCTTCTTGACCTCGTCGGGGTCCTCGTCCCACCGAGCGTCCGGATTCGCGTTCGGGTCGCCGAGCCCGGCCTCGAGCGCGGCCTGCGCGAGACGCTGCTCGGCCAGCTCGTTGAGCCGCAGGGCGAGGCGCTCCGCCGACCGGCGCGAGTTGACGAAGACGATCGTCGACCGGTGCGACTGCACGAGATCGAGGATCTCGGGGTACATCGCGGGCCAGATCGAGTTGCGGGTGGCCCCGTGCGTGGGGTCGCCGCCGGGCTCCAGGGGATCGTCGGCGAGCTGGACCCCGCCGGCCCCGGGATCCGGCTCGTCGCCGAGCCCGTCCGGGTCGTCGTCGGAACCACCGGCGGACACCGCGGCGGCGTCGTCGCCGCCCGGTTCAAGGTCGTCGTCGAGACCGTCGCCGCCCGGGTCCAGGTCGTCGCCGAACCCGTCCCCGGCGGCGCCCGCCGGATCGAGGTCCAGGTCGTCGTCGGAGACCCCGCCCGGGCCGGCGCGGCCGTCGCTCGGGGCGCCGCCCCCGGGCTCGAGCGGGTCCGCGTCGACCCCGGCGGCGGCCACCGTCCCGGCCCCCGGCGCGAAGACGGGCTCCTCGCCACCGCCCGCCGCGGCCGCGGTGTTGTCGTCGATGCCGTCCGTCTCGACGCGGCGCGGCGCGCCCGCCGGGGTCAGGTCGAGCTCGGCCATCGATTCGACGGGGACCTGGATGCGCAGGTCCATCTTCTTCTTCTCGCCGGTCTCGACGATCTTGCACGTGCGCTTGGGCCCGACGAGGAAGCGGCCGATCTCCTCCAACGGGTTCTGCGTGGCGGAGAGCCCGATCCGCTGCATGTCGTCGCCGGACCAGGCACCGGGCTGGCCGGGGACCCGCAGCGCGGAGAGCCGCTCGAGCGACAGCGCCATGTGCGAGCCGCGCTTGGTCCCGGCGACCGCGTGGATCTCGTCGATGATCACCGACTCGACGCCCGTCAACATCTCGCGCGCACCAGAGGTGAGCATGAGGAACAGCGACTCGGGCGTCGTGATCAGGACGTCCGGCGGGCGCCGGCGCATGGCCGCACGCTCGCGCTGCGGGGTGTCGCCCGTGCGCAGGGCGACCTTGATCGCGTCGCGGTCGCGGCCCTTCTCGGCGCGCAGCGCCCCGTCGCGGGACCGGTCGTCGCCCATCAGCGACGTCTGCCCGGTCGCGGCCGCGATGCCCGCCAGCGGCGCGCGCAGGTTGCGGTCGACGTCGTGCGACAGCGCCTTCAGCGGCGAGACGTAGAGCAGCCGGACGCGCTTCTGCTTGTCGGGCAGCGGGTCGGCGGACAGGCGGTCGAGGCCGTAGAGGAACGCGGCGAGCGTCTTGCCCGAGCCCGTCGGGGCCGAGATCAGCACGTGCTCGCCCGCGGCGATCAGCGGCCAGGCCTGGGTCTGGACCTTGGTGGGGCCGTCGAACGCCCGGGTGAACCAGTCGGCGACGGCAGGGGTGAAGACGTCGAGCGCCACGAGGATCCGAGACTACGCGAGCGAACGGGTGTTCGGTTGTGGGCACGGAGTCCCGGTGCGGTGTCGGCCCCGTTCCGCGACACCCCGCCGGAGATCCGCGACCCGCAGGCCCGGCCTCACGAGTACCTCCGGCGGAACGTCTCGCGCTCGTGCACGCCCGCGTAGCGCTCGCCGGCCAGGCGGCCGAGCGCCTCGTCCGCCGACGCGATCCACTCCCGGTTCGTCCCCAGCGACACCCGGTGGGTCCACGGGTCGGGCTCGTCGCCGACGCGCAGGAGGCCGAGCACCGCCGCCACCCGCGGGTCGTCGGGATCGCGCGGGGCCAGCACGATCCGGCCCGTCCGCTGCCCGCGGCCGTAGGCCGTGACGGCCCGCGGTGGCGACCACACCGTGATCGACAGCCCGACGCGCTCGAGGTCGGACCACCGCAGCGACCAGGACCTGGTCGGCCCCTCGCGCCGGAACCCCTCCTCGTCCAGGACGAGCCGGACCCCCGTGCCGCGGTGCGCGCCCCAGAGGCAGAACAGGCCGAAGAGGACGATGAGCGCCGCGATCACGAACCCGATGACGAGGACGCCCGGGCCGTTCTCCGCCGACGGGTCGCCCGCCTGCCGGACCAGCAGACCGCCGACGACCAGGCCGAGCGGCACCGCGACCAGGCCGCCGGCGAGCAACCGCGGGACGGCCCGGGCGCCGACGTCGATCGTCAGCGGCGCGGGGACGCCGGCCCCGGGCCGCGGGCGGGGTGCAGGTCGCTCGTCGCGCGTCTGCGGGTCGGCCTCCCGGTCCCCCTCGTCCCCGTCGCGCACGTCCGCAACGCTACCCGCGCGGGGCGCCCGTCACCCGGGCTCGCCCGGGGTCCGTCGCCGGCCCGCGGGACGGGAGCCGGTCCTGGCGTCCCGCTACAGGCCCCGCTGCGCCACCCACGGCCGTCCGACGGTCGCCGGGCGCCGTGCGAGGATGCCGCACCGCCGTCCACCGTCCCGTCCGTCAGGAACCCCTTGTCACCTACCGATCACCCACGTCGTCGACGGCTCGCCCGAGCTGCCGCGTGCCTCCCCCTGCTCGTGCTGCCCGCGACCGTGCCGGCGAACGCGTCCGCGGACTTCGCGTCCGCGAACACGTGGACGGGTGGGACGACTGCAGCGCAGCGCGGTGGTCCCGGCGGGGACTTCGCCGCCCGCGGCGCCCTCGTATCGATCGTCACGGGCGGCACGCGGGCCCGCATCGCGGTGTCCGTGCGCAGCCTCCGGTGCGTCGCCAACGGCACGATGCGCGGCACGGTCGTGGCGCGGCCCGGCGGCACGGGCGACCTGCTGGCCATCGAGGTCCGTGCCCGCCGCACCCTGACGACGAACGGCACGTACGGCCGCGCCCGCTCGCGGGTGACGCTCGAGCTCACCCCCGCGGCACCGGGCAAGCTCATCGGCACGGTCCGGGCGCGGGGCCGGGTGACGCTGAACGGCCGGTCGCGCCCGTGCTCCATGCGCGAGACGGTCACGCTGCGCTCGAGGGCCGCGCTGGCGGCTCCCGGGGCACTCGCCACGGATCCGCTGGCCCCGCGCGTCGGCCTCGTCGAGTCGCGGATCGCCCCCCGCGTCCCCGGTGCGATCGCCCTGACCGGCCGGAGGGACGGGACCGTGCACGGGTTCTGGTTCGCCCACCAGACCTGCCGGAGCGGCACGAAGCGCAGCGCGGCGGACCTGGTCAACGTCATCGAGCGGTTCCGGATCCGGGCCGACGGCAGCTTCCGCCACCGCGAGGTCTCCATCATCCGCAGGCGCGTGCCCGAGGGCCGCAGCCGCGTGCGCTTCGTCGCGACCATCTCCGGCCGGATCGGAGCCGACGGGGTGGCCCGCGGACGCATCGCGGTGCAGTCGCGCGACCGGGTCGCCGGCTTCGACGACCTCGTCTGCCGCACGCCGTCGACCGCGTTCACCGCCGCCCCGGCGGCCTGACGACGAACGCAGCGAGGTCCCCGACTGCCGCTGAACGACAACGGGGCGGCCGTCCGGCCGCCCCGCATCACGCTCGGTCCGGGCCCGCGGGCCCGGGGTCCGCTCAGGCCTCGACGGGCTGCTTCGTCGCGTCGGCGACCTGCTGCACGACGACGGTGAGCTTCTCGACGATCTCGGAGTCGTCGCTCGGGTGACGCTCCGCGAAGCGGATGACGGACTCGGGGACGGAGAGCTTGACGTCCTCGAGGACGGAGGCGCCGGCGATGCCGGAGGCCTTGCGGGTCTCGTCCTGCGCCCACACGCCGCCGAACTGGCCGTAGGCGGTGCCGACGACGGCGAGCGGCTTGCCGACGAACACGCCGGAGCCCATCGGGCGGGACGCCCAGTCGATGGCGTTCTTCAGGACGCCCGGGGTCGTGCCGTTGTACTCCGGCGAGAAGAGCAGGAAGGCGTCGACGGCGCCGGCGGCCTCGCGGAACTTGACGGCGGAGGCCGGGACGTCGGTCGGGTTGTCGATGTCCTCGTTGTAGAACGGGATGTCGGCGAGACCCTCGAAGATCTCGATCTCGACGCCCTCGGGGGCGAGCTTGACGGCGGCCTCGGCGAGCTGGCGGTTGTGCGAGCCCGAGCGGAGGCTGCCGACGAGGGCGAGGATGCGGACGGTGGACATGGAGACTCCGGGAGGAAGGGTGGTGGTCGGGTGGACCGGTCGTGTGGACCGCGGTCCGGTTCCTGAGTTGTAGCACGAATTCGGACCGCGGTCCACTTTGCCCCGGTCCGCTAGAGTGGATGTCGTGGCCCCTTCCCCGCCCACCCCGCTGACGGTCGTCGGCTCCGGATCGCTCCCGATGGCCTCGGGCGTCGAGGGCGAGCGCGCCGACGCCGCCCGCAACCGTCGCCGGCTGCTCGAGGCCGCCCGCGAGCTCGTCGCCGACGTCGGTGCGGGCCAGGTCACGATGGAGGCCGTCGCCGCCGCCGCACAGGTCGGCAAGGGCACGGTCTTCCGCCGCTTCGGCGACCGCGTCGGCCTGATGGTCGCGTTGCTGGACCTCGCCGAGCGCGAGAACCAGGAGGCCTTCATGTTCGGGCCTCCCCCGCTGGGCCCGGGTGCTCCGCCGCGCGAGCGGCTCGTGGCCTTCGGCGAGCAGCGGATGCGCTTCGCCGCCGAGCACCAGGACGTGCTGCTCGCCGCCGAGTCGTGCGCGTCGCGGCGCTACGTGCACCCCGCGCGGGCCGTGCCGGTCCTGCACCTCGCCGGGCTGCTGCGCGAGGCCGGCGTCGACGGGGACGTCGAGCTCCTGACGGAATCGCTGCTGGGCTACCTCGACGTCGCCCTGCAGCAGCACCTGCGCGAGACGCGCGAGATGTCCGAGGACCGGCTGCAGACCGGCTGGGTCGATCTCGTCGACCGCATCCTCGGCACCACGGGCTGAGCCCCGGGCAGCCCTGCGTCGCCTCGCCGGCGGGACCGCGGCGGCCGCGGTCAGTCCCGCGCCAGCTCCGCCGCCCGCGTCAGCACCGCGTCGAGCATGGGCGGCGTCAGACGGCCGGTGAAGGTGTTCTGCTGGCTCGGGTGGAACGTGCCCAGCAGGCGGACGTCGCCCAGATCGACCTCGGCCCCGTGGCCGAACCTCGGCCGCGGCCGGGGGATCGGCACGCCCCGCTCCGCGAGCAGCCGCAACGCGCCGTCCCAGCCGAACTGCCCCAGACAGACGACGACCCGGACGTTCGGCAGCAGGTCGAGCTCTCGCGCGGTCCACGGCAGGCAGGCGTCGCGCTCGACGGTGGTCGGCTTGTTCTGCGGCGGTGCACAGCGGACGACTGCGGTGATCCAGCAGTCCGTCAGCTCCAGCCCGTCTCCGGGGCGGTCGGCGTGGGGCTGGTTCGCGAAGCCCGTGCGGTGCAGCGCGGCGTAGAGGAAGTCGCCCGACCGGTCGCCGGTGAACATGCGGCCCGTGCGGTTGGCCCCGTGCGCGGCGGGGGCCAAGCCGACGAGCAGCACGCGGGCGGCGGGATCGCCGAAGGCGGGCACCGGGCGGCCCCAGTACTCCTCGTCGCGGTACGCGGCGCGCTTGACCTGCGCGACCTCCTCGCGCCAGGCGACGAGTCGCGGGCAGGCCCGGCAGGCGCTGACCTGCTGCTGGTGTTCGGCCAGGGCCGCGTCCACCGGGCCTACGGTACCGTTCGACCCCGTGTTCGCCCCGCGCCTGGCCCTGCTCTCCGTGTCCGGTGTCGTCGTCGCCGCCGGTCTCTCCGGGTGCGCCCAGCAGGGGGGCGTCGAGGACAAGGACTTCTCCGGCGAGGCCGCCCGGGTGGCCAACGTCGTCCGCGAGCTCGACGATGCCTACGCGGACGAGCAGAACGACGACAGCGGCGCGGCGACGGCCTGCCGCAACCTGCTCTCCGCCCGCCTCGTCGCCTCGCTCGGCGGCCGGGACTGCGCCAGGAACGCCGCGGCGGCCCTGAAGAACTCCGACGCCACGCAGATGGACGTCCGCAAGGTCACGATCCGCGGCAACGTCGCGACGGTCGAGGCCCGGCTCAAGCTGGGCGACGACCAGCAGCGCCTGGACACCCTGACCCTCGTGCAGGAGGGCCGGTCGTGGAAGTTCGACGGCAGCGCGACGGGCAAGCGGGGCGAGAAGGCCGCGCCCGCCGCGCCCGCCACCGCGGCGCCGACGTCGACGACCGCCGCGCCGACGCCCTCCTCCTGATCCCGGGGGGCCTGCGCACCGTACGTCGGCCCCGTCCCCGGGGCTCGCCGGCGGGGCGCGTCGCAGCGCCCCGCCAGCGGGTCCGGCTACCGGACCCGGACGCGCTTCGTGCTCGCGTGGGACGGGAGCAGCGCCGCGTTGCCGTTGAACCGCGCGCGGACCGCGAGCGACGACGTCCCCCGGAGCCGGCGCGCGACCCCGAACGAGACGGTCGAGCGGTAGGTGCACGAGCTCGACACCTTCACGAGGCGCGAGGAGATCGTGAACCGCCCCGCCGTGAAGGTCACCCGGACCTTGCCGCTGCACCCGGTGGCCCGCGAGACACCCGTCGGGCGCGTGATCCGACCGGTGGTGACGAATCGGTGGGGAAGCGTCGCGTCCCGCGCCGGCGTCACGGCGGAGGTGATCCGCGACGCCCGGCGCGGCGCGACGACGCGACGCCCGACGAGCCCGGCGCTGTCCGAGCTCGCCGACCCCGCGGCGTTGGCCGCGGTGATGCGGCAGACGATGGGCTTGCCGATGTCGCCCGTCGCGACGGTGTAGCGGAGGTTCGTCGCCCCGGCGACCGGCGCCCCGTTGACGAACCACTGAACCGACGTGGCCGGCGAGGTGCCGGTGAACGTCCCGGGGACGCAGGTGAGCCGGTGCCCGACAATGGGGTCGCCGCTCACCGTCGGCGGGGTCACCGCGGTCGGGGCCGTCGGCCCGGTCGGCGGGACCACGGCGGGAGGCGCCGGGTCGTCGTCCGTGATCGTCACGGTCTGGGTCACCGGTGTGGCCGTGGCGTTCGGGGCCGGGTTCGACAGGTTCACCCGGAACGACTCGTCGCCCTCGAACGCCGAGTCGTTCAGGATCGGGACCGTGACGGTCTTCGTGACCTCGTTGTCGCCGAAGGTCACCGTCCCGGAGGTCGCGGTGTAGTCCTGCCCGGCGACGGCCGATCCGTCGGCGGTCGACCAGTCCACCCGCGTGGCTCCCTTCGTGCCGCCGAGGCGGTTGATCGTGACCGCGACCGTGCCGGCGGCCTCGCCGATCGTCGACGCCCCGGCGCTCACGCCGATCTCCGTCGGGCAGTCCCACTCCAGGCCGTCCATCCGGACCGGCGTCTCCCCGATCGGTGTCATCGCCCCCGTCGTGGTGTCCACCGTCGAGAGGTAGTCGGGCGCGGCGGAGCCGCTCAGGCCGTCGAGCGCGTAGAGCGTCGTGCGGTCGCATCCGAAGGCGGCGGCGGGGACTGCGGCACCGTCGTTGTACGCGCCGGAGAGCGGCGCGACGACCGTCGTGGCGCCCGTCACGGGGTCGATCGTCCGCAGGTCGCCTCCGTTGGTGGCGTTGCCCCTGAGCATGATGAAGATCCGTCCGTCGCGGTCGACCGACATGCCGTCGCCGTAGCTGCCGGTGCCGGCACCGACCTCGGTCGCGGCCCCCGTCGCCTTGTCGATCGTGACGAACCGGTCGTTGGCCTCGCTCCAGCCGACGAGCTGGCCGTCGGGACGGAAGGTGATGTCCGCCACCGGACCGGCGTTCTCCGGTCCGACGAGGGTCCCGGCCCCGGTGGCCTTGTCGATCGTGACGATCGACCTCGGGGCCGTGGGGTCGTTCGCTCCGGTCGCTCCGTACAGGACGCCGGTGGTCGGGTCGACCGCCAGGCCCGTCAGCGAGAACCCGGTCGGGCCGACCGCCGTGGTCTGGGCCGTCGCCGGATCGACGCGGTAGAGGGTCGGGACGTTGCCGCCGCCACCGTTGCCCGTGCCGCCGGCCGCGCCGTAGAGGACCGGAGTCGGCGCAGCCGCCGCGGTCCCTGCGAAGGCCAGCAGGGTGAGCGCCGACAGCGCCGGTGCCGCGATGGATCTACGAGTTCTGGGTGACACGAGGGACTCCTGTCCGCTGGCCTGAAAGGAGCGGCAGTCTCTCGGGTCACCCCGGTGCTGTCTACCTCGTCCATCGGCGGAGGCGGGAGCCGTCGTGATTCTCGACGGATGCCGGAGCCGATGCGGCCGCAGGGGCCCGCGTCAGCCCTCGAGGAAGCTGTGGTCCTGGCCGTAGACGCGGCGGTAGTAGGCCTTGTAGTCGTCGGTGTCCACCAGCGGCTTCCACCAGTGCGGGTGGTCGCGGTACCAGTGCACCGTCGACTCCAGGCCGCCCTCGTCGAAGTCCATCCGCGGCTTCCAGCCCGCGAGCGCCTCGAGCTTCGACGAGTCCAACGCGTAGCGGAAGTCGTGGCCCAGGCGGTCCTCGACGTGGCGGATCTGGTCGGTCGACGCGCCGGTCAGGCCGATGATCCAGTTGACGACGTCGAGGTTGATCTTCTCCTTCGCCCCACCGACGTTGTACGCCTGCCCGGCCTCGCCGTGCGCGAGCGCGGCGTGGATGCCGGAGGCGAAGTCGTCGACGTGCAGCCACGTACGGACCTGGTCGCCCTTGCCGTACACCGGCAGCGGCCCACCGTGCAGGGCGTTGAGCGTCATCACCGGGATCAGCTTCTCGGGGAACTGGCGCGGTCCGTAGCAGTTGGATCCGCGGGCGATGACGACGTCCTGCCCGTAGGTGTGGTGCGCGGCCAGGACGGTGAGGTCCGCGCCGGCCTTCGACGCGGAGTACGGGGAGGACGGCTCGAGCGGGTGCTGCTCGGTGAACGCCCCTTCGGTGATCGAGCCGTAGACCTCGTCGGTGGAGACCTGGACGTAGCGGACCTCCCGCCGGCGGGCCTCCTCCACGAGGGTGTGGGTGCCCAGCGCGTTGGTCAGCACGAACGCCTGCGCGTCGATGATCGACCGGTCCACGTGCGTCTCGGCGGCGAAGTTGACGACCGCGTCGACGCCCTGCATCGCGCGGGCGGCGGCGGAGGGGTCCTCGATCCGGCCGACCAGGAGCTCGACGTCGAGGCCCTCGACGTTCTCGCGCCGGCCCGCGTAGGTCAGCGCGTCGAGCACCCGGATCTCGTCACCGGCCGCGACGCGCTGATGCACGAACGCCGAGCCGATGAACCCGGCACCACCACAGACGAGAAGCTTCATACGGCTGAGAACCCTACGGCAGGGGCCCGGTGCCGGAGGGTGTCGCGGCGCACGCCGTACGATGCGCGGCATGTCCACGCGTCCCGGAGCCGCCGCCGAGCGAGGAGCGACCGCGTGAGCGTCGTCGACAGGTCCGACCGCCGGTGGAGGGTCCGCCGGCGCTGGCTGCCGTGGCGACGCCGGGTCCGGGAGGTCCCCGACGTCCCGTTCGACGGTGGCGGCCTGGGCGACGACCCGATCAGCGCGATCATCGGGCTGTTCTTGCTGGTGCTCGCGCTGCCGGCGATCATCGTGCTCGTCGCGCTCCTGGTCGAGCTGCTCGTCCTGGTGGCGCTGCTGCCGGCCTTCGTCCTCGTCCGCCTGCTTCTGCCGGTGCCGTGGACGATCGAGCTGTGGTCGCGACCCGCGCAGCGGCGGTTCCTCGGCTGGCACCTGCAGCACGAGGTCCCCGTGCGGGGCTGGCGGGCGTCCGCGGCCCGCATGACCGAGATGGTCGCGGAGATCCGGGAGCAGGAGCGCGGAGCGCGCTACGTCCCCCGCGAGGTCCGCGCGAAGGCCGAGGCCGACGGCACGACGGCGCGGATCGACGAGTCGTGGGCGGCCCACGACGCGCCGCGGACCGAGGCCCCGACGGACGACCCGACGGGGACCGGCCGGACGCCCGGAGACGCGGCACCGCCCGCGCAGGCCGGGGCGGACGTCGCGACGGGGTCGCCCTACGGCGCCGCCCCGGTGCGGCCCGTGGGCGGGGGGACGACGTCCCGGACGGCCGACGGACCGCCGGGGCGGCCGCAGGCGGGTGGGGCGTCCGCGCCGCGTCCGGCGGACGGCCAGGGCGGATCGGGTGGCCCGACGCCGAACCCGTTCGCCCAGCGCGACGAGGACTGACCCGCCCGGAGGACCCGTTCACCCGACGCGACGGGACTGACCCGCCCGGACGGAGCCGGCCGGACGAACCCGGACCCGGACGCCCGGCCGGGGCCGGGGCGTGGCGTGGCGTCCGCCCCGCGGTCAGGCCGGCGCGAGCCGGTTGGCCTCGGCCAGGTGGCCGCGCAGACCGTCCTGCCAGGCCGGGAGCACCGGGACGTCGGCGCGCGTCGAGGTCATGACGCTCCACGCCGGGCGGGGTGCGGGGCGCGGGAACTCGGCCGTCGTGACCGGGAGCGCCGTCGTGCCCGCGCCGGCCAGCGCGAAGGTCTCCTGCGCCAGCCCGTGCCACGTCGTCCGCCCCGAGCCGCAGAGGTGCGCGACGCCGCGGGCCTCGGAGGCGGCGACCGCCACGAGCGCCGGCGCCAGGTGGCCGGTCCAGGTCGGGCAGCCCTGCTGGTCGGCCACGACCGACAGCTCGTCGCGGTCCGCCGAGAGCCGCAGCATGGTGTCGACGAAGTTGCCGCCGCCCTCCCCGAACAGCCAGCTGGTCCGGCAGATCAGGTGGTCGGGGTTGTGCTCGGCGACAAGTCGCTCGCCCTCGAGCTTCGTCCGGCCGTAGGCGCCCTGCGGGTCGACCGGCGCGTCCTCGCGGTAGGGCTCCGTCGCGTCGCCGCGGAAGACGTAGTCGGTCGAGACGTGGACGATGCGGGCCCCGAGCGCCGCGGTGACCTTCGCCAGGTTGCCGGCGCCCTCCGCGTTGACGGCCGCTGCTGCCGCCTCGTCCTCCTCGGCCCCGTCGACGTCCGTGTACGCCGCGCAGTTGACGACGACGGCGGGCGAGGTCTTCTCGAGCCACGCGGTCGTGCTGCCCAGGTCGGTCAGGTCGAAGGCCGCACGCGGGGCCTCGACGACGTCCCAGCCGTGGACGCGGGCGACGTCGGCGACGCGGTGGCCGAGCATCCCGGTGGCACCGACGACGACGATCCGCCGGCGGTGGTCGGCCCGGTCGGGTGCGTCGACGTCGGTGCGGTCCAGCGCGTTCTTGTTCGGCCGGATCACCATGTTCGGCCCGAGTCGCTGGACGCTGCGCTGCTGGGAGAAGCCCATGAGGAGTGCCCGTCGGGCTAGAGGATCTCGATCTCGGAGTTGTCGCCGACCATGAAGCGGTAGGCCCGCGGGGTCCGCTCGCCGCGCCGCACGATCACGTCGCGGCCCAGCAACGAGCTCTCGATGCGGCCCTCCAGGCCGATCAGCTTCGCGCGCTCCAGCAGGATCGAGTGCTCGACCTCGGACCGCTCGACCACCGCGTCCCTGGCGATCGCGGAGTACGGACCGACGTAGGAGTCGGTGATGACCGCGTTCTCGCCGATCACCACCGGTCCGCGCACGACCGACCGGACGATCCGCGCGCCGGCCTCGATGATCACGCGGCCCTCGACGTTGGACGCCTCGTCGACCTCACCGTCGACCCGGCGGTCGATCGTCTCGAGGATCAGCCGGTTGGCCTCCAGCATGTCCGCGAGCTTGCCGGTGTCCTTCCACCACCCGTGCACCACGTGCGGCTCGACGCGGTCGCCCTGATCGACCTGCCACTGGATCGCGTCGGTGATCTCCAGCTCGCCCCGCGGCGACGGCTCGATCGCCTTGGCCGCCTCGAGGATCCGCTTGGTGAACAGGTACACCCCGACGAGCGCCAGATCGGACTTCGGCTCCTTCGGCTTCTCCACCAGCCGCGTGACCTGCCCGTCGTGCAGCTCCGCCACGCCGTAGGACGTCGGGTCGTCGACCGGCTGCAGCAGGATCATCGCGTCCGGCGCGTGCTGCTCGAACTGCGCCACCAGCTCCGAGATGCCGCCCTGCAACAGGTTGTCGCCCAGGTACATCACGAACGAGCTGTCGCCCAGGAACGGCTCGGCCGTCAGCACCGCGTGCGCCAGACCGTCCGGCGACGTCTGGTCGATGTAGGTGATCGAGGCGCCGAACTGCGACCCGTCGCCGGCGACCTCCCGGATCTCCCCACCCGTCTCGGGGTTGAGGATGATCCCGATCTCCGTGATCCCGGTCTCCACCATCGACCGGATCCCGTAGAACAGCACCGGCTGGTTGGCCACCGGCACCAGCTGCTTCGCCGACGTGTGCGTGATCGGACGAAGCCGCGTCCCGCGACCCCCCGACAGGATCAGACCCTTCAGATGCGCCATTGCCGCCGGAGGCTATAGGGCGTCCGCGCCGCGACCCGCAACGGGACGCCCCACCCGGGTGCCCCGAGCCGTGACGAACCCGCTCGCGGTCCCGGCCCGAGACGCTCGGGGCGGGGCCCGGACTCAGTACACGCCCTGGGCGAGCTTGCGGTGGTCCCACGTGGAGCGGCGCCGCTCGACGAACTCGAACGCGACGCGCTTGGTCGCCTGGGCCTCGACCATCGCGGTCACCTCGTCGGGCAGCGGTCCGTCCTGGGCCACCCCCGGGGTGTAGCGCCGCAGGATCTCGGTGCCCAGCGGCACGAGGGTCTCGAGGTCGCGGTGCAGGACGACGTCGCACTCGAGCATCACGCCGCGCAGCTGGTCGTAGGTGTCGCCGGCCTCGACCTGGAGCGTCGCGCGGGGATCGCGCTCGAGGTTGATCGCCTTCTGCGAGCGGGCGAAGGTCCAGGCCCACATCCGCCCGTCGCGGACGACGTACCAGAGGGGCATGAGGTGCGGCCAGCCACGGGGCCCGTGCGTGGCGCAGACGACGGTGCGCTCCTCCTCGAGGAACGCGAGGGCCTCGTCCTCGCTCATGGTGATCTGGTCGCGCCGGCTCATGGGACGACGCTAGCCGATCCTGGCCGCCTGGCCAGTCGGCGCGGGCGCGATGCCGTCGAGGAACGCGGAGAGGATCGGCTCGGTGTACGCCTCGTCCCCGTCGATCCGCGCGATCATCACGACGGCCTCCAGGAGCTGCTCGAGCCCGAGTCCGTCGCGGACCGCCCCGGCCCGGCGGGCGGCGTCGAACAGCGGGCGGCCCGCCGCGAGGACCCGTGGGCGCCCCTGGTGCACCACGGCGTTGTCCGGGTCGGGGCGGGCGAGCAGCGCGTTGCCGACGTGGCGCTTGCTCCGGTAGAAGGCGAAGAACCGGCGCAGCCACGCCTGCAGGGCGACGCCCGGCGGCGCGTCCGGCAGCGCGCCCGCGGCCTCGCACACCGCGTCGACGTCGTCGACGTAGACGGCCTCCAGCAGCTCCTGGCGACCGGGGAAGTTGCGGTAGAGCGTCGCCATGCCGACCTCGGCCCGGCGGGCGATCTCGGCCATCGAGACGTCGTCCCCCGGGTCCGCGAAGGCGGCCCGCGCGGTCTCGAGGATCCGTTCGCGGTTGCGGGCGGCGTCGGCGCGACGGGGCGGGTTTCCGGGTGCGGGCTGCGGCATGGGTTCGGGGTGCGCGAAAGGCCGCGCGGATGAAACGGATAGCCAATCCGGTACGCTTTCCGGACTGCCTCTCCACTTCGAGGTGGATCCTACCGCCGCAGCACCGCCGCGGTCGTCCGAAAGACCCCATGTCATCCCAGCCGCACCCCACCCCCGTCGTCTCCGTCGCCCCGATCGTCCTGCCCGCACCCGACCGCGGCGAGGACCTGCCCGTCCGCGTGTCCGCCCCCGTCACCGGCCGGGACCTCCCCGTCGTCCTCCTCGCCCACGGCCACGGCTGGTCGCTCGACGGGTACGCCCCGCTCGTCCAGGCCTGGTCCGCGGCCGGCTTCGTCGTCCTGCAGACGACCCACCTGGACTCCCGCCGCCTGGGCCTCACCGACGAGGACCCGCGGCACGCCGAGATCTGGCGGATCCGCATCGCGGACCTGCGGCGGATGCTCGACGAGCTCGACGTCCTCGAGGCCGCCGTCCCCGGGCTGGCCGGACGCGTCGACCGGTCGCGCGTCGCCGTCGCGGGCCACTCCTTCGGCGGGCAGACCGCCGGTGCGCTGCTCGGCGTCCGCGTGCAGGACGCGGACGGCCGGCCCGGGGAGGACCTCTCCGACCCGCGGATCTCGGCCGGGGTGCTGCTGGCCTCGGGCGGGGCGGGCGGGGACGACCTGTCCCCGTTCGCGAAGGAGCACTTCCCCTTCATGCACCCGTCCTTCACCGGCCTGACGCGCCCGGCGCTCGTGGTCGCGGGGGACCACGACGACTCGTTCCTGACGACCCGCGGGCCGGACTGGTTCGAGGACCCCTACCGCCTCAGCCCCGGACCGAAGAGCCTGCTGACGCTCGTCGGGGCGGAGCACACCCTCGGCGGCGTCGCCGGGTTCGAGGTCGCGGAGACGACCGACGAGCACCCCGGTCGCGTCGCGCTGCTGGCGCGCGTCACGGCCGCCTACCTGCAGGACGCCCTGGGCGTCGACGGCGCGCCGTGGTCGGCGGTGCGGGCCGAGCTGGAGGGCGGCGCCGACCCGCTCGCCCGGCTCGAGTCGAAGTAGTCCTCGGCGCGCGTCGGTCGGCCGGGACGTCCGGCGTCCGGCGCGCCGCCCCGAGGACGACCGTCGGGCGGCGGCCCCCGTCGACGCACCCCGGCCGACGCACCCGCCGCCCCGCGGGTGTGGACCCCGGCGTACCGGGGTAGGCGTGGCCGACCGCGTCGCACGTCCTCCCGGACGGCCGGCGCACCCCAGGACCCGGTCCCCGTCCGGCCGACGGCGACCGGCAGCACCCGGTCCCTCACGCCACAGGAGCACCCATGTCCGACGCACCGAACCACCCGCCCGCCTCCGGCGACGACCGCGAGACCCTGACCACCCGCCAGGGCCAGCCGGTCTTCGACAACCAGAACACCCGCACGGTCGGCGACCGCGGTCCCGCGACGCTCGAGAACTACCAGCTGCTCGAGAAGATCGCCCACTTCGACCGCGAGCGGATCCCCGAGCGCGTCGTGCACGCACGCGGCGCCACGGCGTTCGGGCGCTTCGAGTCCTACGGCACGGTCGGCGACCGGCCGACCTCCGAGCTCACCCGGGCGAAGGTCCTGCAGGAGGGCGGCTCGTGCGAGGTCGCCGTCCGCTTCTCGACCGTGGCCGGCGGCCGCGACTCCTCCGAGGCCGTCCGCGACCCCCGCGGGTTCGCGGTGAAGTTCTACACCGAGGACGGCAACTGGGACCTCGTCGGCAACAACCTCGGCGTCTTCTTCATCCGCGACGCGATCAAGTTCCCGGACTTCATCCACTCGCAGAAGCCCGACCCGGTCACGTTCGAGCGCCAGGTGGCCAACCGCGTGTTCGACTTCGCGTCGCAGACGCCGGAGTCGCTGCACATGTTCACGCTGGTCTTCAGCCCGCGCGGGATCCCGACGAGCTACCGCCACCAGCAGGGCTTCGGCGTCAACACCTACAAGTGGGTCAACGCCGCCGGCGAGACGAAGCTCGTCAAGTACCACTGGATCCCGGAGCAGACCGTCGAGAGCTGGACCGAGGACGACGCCGCCGTCGCGCAGGGCGAGGAGCTCGGCGTCCACACCAAGGACCTCTACGCCGCGATCGACGAGGGCGACTTCCCCGCGTGGGAACTGCGCGTCCAACTGATGGACGACCACGACCACCCCGAGCTGGACTTCGACCCGCTCGACGACACGAAGACGTGGCCGGAGAACGACTTCCCCGTGCTGCCGGTCGGCCGGATGGTCCTGGACCGCCGGCCCGACAACTTCTTCGCCGAGAGCGAGCAGATCTCGTTCGGCACCGGCGTCCTCGTCGACGGCCTGGACTTCTCCGCCGACAAGATGCTGGTCGGCCGCACGTTCTCCTACTCCGACACGCAGCGCCACCGCGTGGGCCCGAACTACCTGCAGCTCCCGGTCAACCAGCCCAAGGGCGTCGCCGGCGGCGTGCGGACGAACCAGCGCGACGGGGCGATGACCTACGACCAGGGCCAGGGCGGCGACAACCCGACGGTGAACTACGAGCCGTCGATCATCGGCGGCGTGCGCGAGGCGGAGGCCGCGGGCCCCGACGGCGCCGGCGAGGTCCACGAGGGCCACGTCGTCCGCCGCCAGATCCCGCGCACCGACGACTACACGCAGCCGGGCCAGCGCTACCAGCTGTCGGAGCAGTGGGAGAAGGACGACCTCGTCGCCAACCTCACCTCGCAGCTGTCGGAGTGCGACCGCCCGATCCAGGAGCGGATGGTCTGGCACCTGCTGCTCGCCGACGACGAGCTGGGCTCCCGGGTGGGCGACGGCATCGGCATCGGCGCGGACGACGTCCGCCACCTGAAGCCGCTGGCCTCGCAGGGCTGGGGCGAGCGGGAGCAGCAGCGCCTGGAGCACCTCGGCGACAACGGCCCGCGCGACGTGACCGGCCTGACGATGACCCACTGCGTGCCGAACACGCGGAAGAACCTCGTCGACTCGAACGTCGCCGCCGACTGAGCGGGGCGCCGGCGCTACCGCGCGAGCAGGCCCTCGGCCACGCGGCGCACCGCGTCGCGGGCGTCGCCGGGCTCGAGGACCACGAGGTCGCCGATCTCGGTCAGCACCTCGCGGACGAGCCAGTCCGCGCCGGCGAACGCGACCTCGGTGACGAGCGCGCCGTCCTTCAGCTCCTCGGCGATGGTGCGGCGCTCGCGCTCCCAGCGGGCGCGGTCCGGGCTGACCCAGACGCGGGCGGAGCGGGACGCGGGCAGCTCGCCCGTGCGGGGCCACCCGGCGACCTCGGCGGCCGGGTCGACCTCGGGCCGGCGCTCGAACGTCTGCTCGAGCACGTGCGCGTGGCGGATGCGGTCCAGGCGGAAGTGCCGGACGTCGTCCCGCGCGGGGTCGAACGCCGCGACGTACCAGCCCTCGCGACCGTTGATCAGCGCGTACGGCTCGACGGTCCGGTGCGAGAACTCGTCCTCGTTGGGCTTGTAGTAGTCCAGCTCGACCAGGTGGCGGTCGTGCGCGGCGCGGGAGATCAGCCGCGAGAGGTCGCGGTCGTCGCCACCGCCGTGGGCGACCTGCAGACCGTGCTCGAGCGGGTCCTCGCCCAAGGCGTCGACGACCTTGCGGCGGACGTCGCCGAGGGTGCCGTCGGGGAAGTGGTCGCCGATCAGGTCGATCGCCGCGACGAGCGCCTTGGCCTCGACGGGCAGCAGGCGGGCGGGGCGGGCGAAGTGGTCCGAGTACGGCTCCGGGTCGACGTCGAGGTAGCCGTCCGCGGCGATCTCGGCGTAGAGCACGTACGAGCCGCCGCCGAAGTTGACGACGTTCAGGACGTTGATGTCGTCGCGCAGCTCGGCGTCGGAGACGTTCAGGCGCGAGAGCACCTCCTTGACCTCGAGCCGCTCCTTCAGCCGGCCCGCGTGGATCAGGATCGACGCGAGGGTCACCAGCCGGGCGAAGCGCTCGGGCCGGATGACGCCGTCGCGGGTCGGCGGACCGTCGGCCCCGGTGTCCTCGACGGGCTCGACGCGGCGGCCGGGCGCGGGCGTGAACGGGCCGGTGTGACGGTCGCGCACGAGCTCCACCCGCGTGCGGTACTCGTCGCGCAGCGCCGCCGGCTCGAGGATCTCGGCGTGCTCGCCGATCCGCATGACCCAGCCGAGCAGCGCGCGCTCGACGCCGTAGTCCGTGACGAAGACGACGTCCTCCGGCGGACCGGACTCGGCGGTGGATCCCGGCACACCGTCGCCCGAGGTCCCGCCGGGTGCCGCGGCCGCGGCCGCCACGCGGGCGTGCTCGCTCGACGTCGCGGCGTCGCCGGTCAGCGGCGTGCCGTCGAGCGCCTCGAAGGTGCCCTGGCGGCCGTGCGCGCGCTGGACCTGCCAGGCGATGCGCCCCGCGACCCGGATCCGCGCGGTACCCACCGTCTCGGACATCTGCCAGTCGGCGCGGTCGCCGTAGGGCCGCGGGTCGAAGTCGTCCGGGCGCCGGAAGTCGTGCTCGGCCTTCGTGGCGTAGGCGACCTTGTCGCGGATCCGCGACAGGCGGAAGACCCGCAGGCCGCCGCGCTCGTGGTCCTTGCCCAGCAGGTAGAACTGGCCGCCGCGGAAGAGCAGGTGGTACGGGTCGACCTTGCGCGACTCGACGACGTCGCGGTGCAGCGAGTGGTACTCGAAGACGATCGTCTTGTTGCGGAAGATCGCCGACTCGACCTTCGCCAGGCGCTGCGACGGGTCGCGGCCCGCGACGCCGGCGGTGACGCCCAGGCCGACCAGGCGCGCCGCGGGCTCGGTCAGGGGCGACGGGCGTCCCCAGGAGAGCTGCTGCAGCGCCAGGCGCAGCGGCTCGGCGTAGGCGAACTCGCCGTCGAGCAGGCTGAGGGCCAGCTGGAGCGACGCGAGCTCCTCGTCCGAGAACGCGATCGGCGGCAGGTGGAAGTTCTCGCTGCGCAGCGAGTAGTGCTCCTGCTCCGCGGTGCCGTCACCCGGCCGCTCGATCGTCAGCTGGATCCCGAGGGACTCGAGCTCGGCGCGGTCCGCGTAGAAGCGGCGCGCGAACGCGTCCTCGTTCATCCCGCTGTAGCCCTCGACGTCCCGGCGGATCTCCGGTGCGGTCACCGGCCGGCGCTCGGCCATGAGGTACGAGATCAGTGAGAGCTGCCTGATCAGCTTCTCGGTGTCCTTCGCCATCGTCCGGGGACCATACGGCCCGGCGGACCGGCGCGCGGGGCCGACGGTGCGTCGTCCCCGCTGTGCAGCGGCTTCCGCGCCGGGGGCCGGAGCCGGGGGTCAGGCGGCGTGCAGACCCAGGCCCGTCGGCGCGGCCGACCCGAGTCCGGCGAGCGACGTCTGGCCGGCTCCGGGGACGCCGTCGACGACCTCCGCGGCCGGGGGCGGCGGACCGGCGCCGGGCTCCTCACGGACGTCGGGCGGCGGCGCGTCGGCCGAGGACGGAGCGCCGCCGGCGTCAGGGGCCGGAGCCTCACCGGGGTCCGAGGCCGGAGCCGCGTGCTCGTCGGCCGGCGGCGCGGCGCCCCCGCGGGCCGGGCCGAAGAACGCCGCCCCCTCGAGCGCGCGGTCGTAGCCCGACCACTCGTCGCCGGGCTTCAGGCCGCGCTCGAGGCGGTCCAGGCTGCCCATCCGCGCCGCGAGGTCGTCGGCCTGGTGCACGAGGACCGCCTCGCGCGTGGCGGGCACGACCGGGCTGCCGTACTCGACCTTGCCGTGGTGGCTGAGGACGATGTGGCGGATCGAGCGCGCCGTCTCGGGCGGGAACCCCTCGATCGCCCCGACGACGCGGCGGACGATCTCGTAGCCGATGACGATGTGGCCCTCGAGCCGCCCGACGTCGGTCAGGTCGGGCGCGACGGGATCGGGCGTGTAGGTCTGGGCCTTGCCGATGTCGTGGAGGATCGCGCCGGCGACCGCGACGTCCCGGTCCACCGGGGGGAACAGTGGCGCGAGGCCCTCGACCGCCTCGGCGACGCGCAGGGTGTGGTCCAGCAGGCCGTGCGGGTACGCCTCGTGGAAGTGCTTCGCCGCCGGGGCGATCCGGAACCGCGGCCAGAACGCGCCCGCCGGGTCGAACACCCGCTCGAGCAGCGCCCGCAGCCACGGGTCCTCCGTGCGCGTGATCAGGGCGCGGAACCGGCGCTCGAGCTCGGCCACCGGCTGCGAGGGCCCCTCGATCAGCAGCGACAGGTCGACCGCGTCCTGATCCACCGCCTCGACCCGGTCGAGCTGGATCTGCCGGCCGAAGCGCTCGTGGACCTCGAAGCGCCCGACGACCCGGACCGCGGAGCCGCGGACCGCGACGGCCGCGACCTCGGCGGCGTCCTCCCAGACCATCGCGGTGACGGCTCCGGACCGGTCGGCGAGCTCGAGCCGGAGGAAGACGTCGTCGCCCCCGCGCTTCGTGCGCAGGTCGGCGCCGCGCACGAGGAGCACCCGGTCCACGGACGAGCCGTGCTCGTGCTCGCGCAGTTCCATGGCGGAGACCGTAGAACCGGGGCCGGACGGAGTCGCACGAGGGACCCCGGCTCGCAGGATCCGGCCGTGAGCAGGGACTTCCGGTGCTCGACGCCGGACGAGCGGGCGACCGGACGGGCCGCCCGACCGCGATCGCGCGACTGTTCGACACGCTCGCCGCCGCGCGCGGCGGGACGGAGACCCCCGCCGTCCCGCGCGGTGTCGGATCCCGCCATACGAACGTTGAGAAACCGGCGTACACCGACTGTCGTGCATGTCTCTCCGCCGATCGGGGGAGTGATGAGCGACATGCGTCACACTGGAACCGATAGCGTCGCCCGATGACGTCGCGGGGTGAGATCACGGAGCGGACGGTCCTGGTGGCCGGCTACCGCACCCGCCTGCTCGAGGTCGGGGGCCGTTCGGGCCCGGGCACCGGCGGCGCGCCGATCCTCCTCCTCCACGGCTACTCCGACTCCGCGGACACCTGGCGCCGCGTGCTCGAGCTGCTCGGCAGCCGCGGCCAGCGGGCCGTCGCGGTCGACCTGCCCGGCTTCGGCAAGGCCGACCGGCTGCTGCCCGACGAGCCGATGCTCGACCAGTACGTCCGGCTCGTCACCGCGCTGCGCGAGCAGCTCTGGCAGGACGAGGCCCCGATCCTCGTCGGCAACTCCATGGGCGGCGCGACCGCCCTGCGCTGCGCCGAGGTGCGCCCGTCGCCCGCCGGCGTCGTCCCCATCGGCCCCGCCGGCTTCGAGCACCCCGGGTGGTTCGGCGCGATCGAGCAGCAGCCGCTCATGCGCTGGGCGCTGAACGACGCGATGCCCATCCCCGCCGCGGTCCTGCGCGGGATCATCGCCCGGGTCTTCCGGCAGCTCGCCTACGGCGACCCGTCGCGCGCCCGCCGACAGGACCTCGACCTCTTCGCCTCCCACTTCACGTGCTCGCGCGACATGCGCCGGCTGCTGGCCACGGGCCGCCGGCTGAAGGGCGAGCTGATCGACCCGTTCCGGCTGGACCTGATCGAGGCGCCCGTGCTCCTCGTCTGGGGCGAGCGCGACCGCATGGTCAGCTGCCGCGGCTCCCGGCACCTGCTCGAGGCGCTGCCGGACGCCCGGTACGAGCGGCTCGTCGGCGTCGGGCACTGCCCGCAGCTCGAGGTTCCCGAGCTCGTCTGCGACCTGCTCTCCGGGTTCCGCTCCGCGCTCCGGGCCGGGGACTGGGACGCGACTCCCGTCGGCGACCCGGTCGAGGCGCTCGCCGCCTAGGCGACACCGCACGTCCGCGGCGGCGCACCGTCGCGCCCCGCTCGACGCCGCGCACCGTCGCTTGCAGCCGGCTCGGCGGCGCCGGCGCCGACCTACAGTGGACGGATGCCGTCGTTCTCCCTCCGCGTGGCCCCCGCCACGCGCACCGTCCTGCTGGGCGCGGTCCTCGCGTCCGTCGCCGTCCCGGGCTCGGTCGTCGCCGCCTCCGCCGCCACCACCACGACCGCCCCGGCGGCCCCGGCCGTCCCCGCCAAGCCCGGCAAGGTCGTCGTGCCCGCCGGCGTCTCGTTCGGCGGCATCGACCTCTCCGGGCTGACGCAGACCAAGGCGAAGGCCAAGCTGCGCGGCACGCTCGAGGCGAAGGCCCCGTCGACCGTCCCCGTGGTCGTGACCATCGCGGGCCGGCCGCACAAGCTGAAGATGTCGACGATCAAGTACCGCTTCGACCTCGAGGGCCTCTCGCAGGCCGCGGTCAAGGCGAAGCCGGGCACGACGCTGCCGGTGCTGACGACCTGGTCGTCCGGGCAGACGGCCCGATGGTTCCGCTCCATGTCGTCCATGAGGAAGTCGACGCGCAACGCGACGATCACGGTCGGCATCACGAAGCAGCGCACGACGGGCTCCCGCAACGGCTGGCGCGTGGACCGCTCCAAGCTCGAGGCGCTCGTCACGCCCGTCCTGAAGGACCCGTCGAAGGCGCGGGCCCTGAAGCTCGCGGTCGTCCGCACGAAGCCGGCCGTCACCCTCGGCGGCCTGAAGCGCCAGTACGGCACGATCATCACGGTCGACCGCCCGACGTTCCGGCTGCGCGTCTTCAAGCGCCTGAAGCTGTCGAAGACCTACAAGATCGCCGTGGGCTCCGAGGGCCACACGACGCCGGCCGGGATGTACAACATCACCTCGAAGCAGGTCAACCCGGCCTGGCACGTGCCCAACTCGGCCTGGGCCGGCGACCTCGCCGGTCAGGTGATCCCGGGCGGCGCGCCGAACAACCCGCTGAAGGCCCGCTGGCTCGGGCTGCGCGACGGCATCGGCATCCACGGCACGTCCGAGGCCTGGTCGATCGGGACCCGGGCGTCGCACGGCTGCCTGCGCATGCACCCGTCCGACGTGATCGACCTCTACAAGCGGATCCCGATGGGCACGCCGGTCAAGATCCGCTAGGCGGGACGGGGGTCCGGCGGGTCGACTCCGCGGCATCGCCGCGGGGACCCCGGCCGGTCCGCCGTGGACCGCGCGGACCGCGGCCGGCGGCCCCGACGCGCGGGACCCCGGCCCGGCGCCGCTACTTGCCGAGCGTGCTCTTGAGCAGGAAGCCCGAGACCGCCGCGAGGACGAGCAGCAGGACGCCGACGCCGGCGCTCCCGATGCCCACGACGCCGAGGACGAGCAGGACCGCGCCGACGACGCCGAGGCCGCCGGTCGCGAGGGTCAGGCGGTAGGCGCGGGTCTCGCGCTGCTTGCGCGTGAGGCGGGTGCCGGATCGGCGCTGGAGATCGCTCATCCCCACATCGTAGTTGGCGCGGGGACGCTGCTCGCCACCGGGGCGCGCGCCGCCCCCGCGGCCGCCGGTGACGGACGCGGGCACGGCCGCGGGATCGAACCCCCCGCCCCCGCAGGTCCCGTCGCCCGCGGGGTCCGCAGGTCGCGGACCTCCTACCCTGGGAGACCGGATGGAGACGCTGCGCATCAACGGGGGCACCCGCATCCCGCTGACCGACGTGGTGATCCGCGCCAGCCGCTCGTCGGGCCCGGGCGGCCAGCACGCGAACATGACGTCGTCGCGGATCGAGGTCTCCTTCGACGTGCGCGCCAGCAGCGCGCTGTCCCCGGGACAGCAGGCGCTCGTGCTCGAGCGGGTCGGCCCCGTCGTCCGCGCCGTCTCCCAGGACGCCCGCAGCCAGGCGCGCAACCGGCAGCTCGCGCTCGACCGGCTGGCCGACCGGATCCGCGAGGCGATCCACGTCGACGCGAAGCGCCGGCCGACCGGCCCGTCGCGCAACGCCAAGCGCAAGCGGGTCGAGTCGAAGGTCAAGCGCGGGCAGGTCAAGAAGGACCGCCGCAGCCCGAAGGACTGGTAGCCCGGTGTCCCGGGCGCCCGCCGGGGTAGTCGTGGAGGCATGACGGTCGTCCGCATCGACGTGACCCTGGACCCGGACCACCGGCAGGGGGTCCTCGACGCGTTGCGCGAGCAGCCCGACGTCGTGGCCGTGACGGCCGGGGCCGAGAGCTTCGACGTGGAGCTCGCCGGGTACGCCCGCGACGCCGCGCGCGCCCGGGCCAGCGAGATCCTGCGCACCGTGACCGGGGCGGTCGGCGTCGACCTCGGCGCGCTCGCCCTCGCACCCGACGCCGAGGCGAGCGACGGTGCGAGCGCGGGAGCCGGCGGGGGCTGAGCGCACCGACCCCGGGGGGCCGTCACGGCCCGGGGCGGTACCGTCGTAGGGGATGGTCGTCGCCACGTTCCCAGCGGACCAGTGGCGCGAGTACGTGCAGGAGCCCGGCCGCGAAGGGATCTTCCTCGTCCTCGCCGCGTTCCTCGCGTCGTTCCTCTTCATCCGCACGAGCGCGCGGATGATCCGCAGCGACCGCTTCCCGTGGTGGCCCGGCAGCGTCGTCACCGGCGGCGTGCACCTGCACCACCTCGTCTGGGGGATCGTCCTCATGATGAGCGGCGGTACCCTGGGCTTCGCGCTCGGCGGCCAGGCCCCGTGGTTCCAGGTCTCGGCCGTGGTCTTCGGCATCGGCGTCGGCCTGACGTTCGACGAGTTCGCCCTGTGGGTCTACCTGCGCGACGTCTACTGGGCGCGCGAGGGCCGGCAGTCGATCGACGCGGTCGCGATCACCGCGGCGTTCATGGGCCTGATCTTCCTCGGCATCAACCCGCTGAAGATCGCCACCGGGGACGACGTCCTCGCGACCCTCGTGTCCGCCGGATACACGATCGGCGCGCTGCTGGTGGCCGGCGTCTGCTTCGGCAAGGGCCGCTTCTTCCACGGCTTCGGGTCCCTCGTCTTCCCGCCGATCGGCCTCTGGGCCGTGCCGCGGCTCGGCAAGCCCGGATCCCCCTGGGCGCACTGGCGCTACGGCGACCGCGATCCCGAGCGCCAGCGCCGGTCGGAGGAGCGCTTCGGGGCGCACCGGCGCTCGGCGGTCCTCGTCGACCGGCTGCGCGGGGCCGTCGGGGGCTTCCCGGTCGAGTCGCGCCCCCGGGCCGAGCGCGAGGACGACCCGGCGACCCTCGAGCGGCGGCAGCTGGACGCCTCGGTCGAGGCCGCGCTCGAGATCCAGGCCCGGGCGATGGCCGAGGCGCAGGCGCAGGCCCGCGGCGAACACCGCCGCGCCGGTCACCACTGAGGTCCGTCTACGCGCGGCGGAGTGGGCCCGTCGCGCCGTCGCCGGCGTCGTCCAGCGCGGCCCGCAGCCCGTCGCGCGACTCGATCCCGAGCTTGCGGTACGCCCGGCCCAGATGGGTCTCGACCGTCTTCCGGCTGACGTGCCGGCGTGCGGCGATCGCCGGGTTGCCGAGCCCCTCCGCGGCCAGGCGCGCGACCTCGAGCTCGGCGGTGGTCAGCGCCTCGCGACCGTGCCGCGCGGCACGCCGCGGCCGGGCGCCCACGGTGCGCAGATGGGCGAGCAGCTCGTCGCTCCGGCGCCGCAGGCGCAGGCCGTCGGCGAGCTCGAGCGCCTCGAGCAGCGCGGTCCGCGCCCCCACGGCGTCGCCGGCGTCGCGCCGCGCGAGACCCAGCGCCGTCAGGCCCCGCAGCAGCAGCAGGCGCGCGGGCGACGGGCGCAGCAGCGCGACCGCGCGATCGAGCTGCGGCACCCCGTCGGCGCCACGGACGATCCCGGCGAGCATCAGCGCGTCGGCCCGGTGCCGGGCGACGGGGGCGGCGACCGTGCGCTCGACCTCGCCATCGGCGACCCGCAGCGCCTCGTCGTGGCGGCCCACCGCCATCAGCGACCGCGCCAGGCTCCACCGGCCCTCGCGGGTCCCCAGGGCCAGCCGCAGGCCCCCGATGCGCAGCCGCTCGGCCTCGCCGCTCTCGGCCACCGCGATCGCCGACTCCGGATCGCCCTCGGCGCGGAGGATCGCCGCCTCGGCCTCACGCAGCCGCAGGAGCGCGTAGGCGGGGATCGTCACCTCGCGCGACTGCTCGAACGCCGCCCGGGCACGCTCGACGTCGCCCGCGTCGAGGTGCGCGTCCACGAGGACCAGCAGCCACCACGCGGAGTACGGGGTGTCCGTCGCCCGCGAGATCTCGAACGCGCGCTCGGCGTCGGCCAGCGCCGGGGCCAGCTCGCCCCGCAGGCGCGAGGCGAAGGACCGGCCGCCGAGCGCGGTCATCTCCGCCAGGACGTTGTGGCGCGCGATCGCCCAGTCGCCCGCGCGGCTGAGGATCGCCACCGCCTCGTCGAGCAGGTCGGCGTGGACCAGGCCGGTCGTGACGTGCGTCAGGGGGAACCCGTGGGCGGCGGAGTCGGTCACCGGGTCCAGCGACGTCGCACGCCGGGCCAGGTCGGCCACGAGCGCCGACGGCGCGCCGTCCAAGGCCGCGATGTTGACCGCGTGGGCGACGAGCGGGCCCGCCGCCTTGCCGCCCGCGCGGATGTCCTCGGTCACGGCGGTGACCCGCGGGTCCTCCGTCGGCCGCAGGTCGGGGACGAACATCGCGTCCGTCAGCCAGCCGGCCAGGACGCGGTCGTAGAGGGGGTCGTCGACCGGCAGGCCGTCGAGCGCGTCCTTCGACGTCCGGGCCGCGTCGTCGAACCGCTGCGCCAGGTGGAACGCCCGCCCCAGCGCGTGGCGCAGCTCGGCCCGGCGCCGCGGGTCGTCGATCAGCCCGAGCGCCTCGTGCAGGCGGTCCGCGGCGTCCGGCCGGCCGGCGAGCGCGTCGGCCTCGGCGAGCGCGCCCATCACCGCGCCCTCCAGCTCGGGCGGCGGCGGCTCCCGGCGTGCCCGCTCCAGCAGGCGGCCCGCCGCCACCGGGTCCCCCGCCGCGTTCGTCGCGCGGGCCGCGCGCATCAGGACCCCGGCCACCCACGGGTCCCCGTCCGCGCGGGCCTCGAGCAGGTGGGCGGCGACCGTCTCGACCGGCGCGCCGCGGGCGTCCAGGAGCGTGGCGGCCCGCCGGTGCAGGCGCGCCCGGGCGAACGGGTCCAGCCCGTCGCGGACCGCCTCGGCGATCAGGGCGTGCTCGAAGGTCAGGGGCTCGCCGGGGCGGAGGATCGCGGCGCTCGCCAGCCCGTCGGCCGCGGACTCGGCCTCGCGGGCCTCGAGCTCGGCCACCGCGGCCGCCAGACGCAGGTCCGGGCCGGCGCCCAGGACGGCGACGGCCCGGGCCAGGGCGGTCGCCGCGGGGACCAGGCGCCCGAGGTCCACCCGGACGGCGTGGCGGACGGCGTCGGGGACCGCGTCGGCGTCCCCGTCCGCCGGCCCGGTGCGCAGCAGCTCGCGGACGTAGAACGGGTTCCCCCCGCTGCGGCGCACCAGCCGGTCCAGGGTCGCCCGCGACGGGGCGCCCTCGGTCGCGGCGTCGACCGCCATGCGTGCGACGGCGTCGTCGCTGAGCGGGGCCGGCCGCAGGTACGCGCCGCCCGCCCGGGCGCGCAGCCGGTCGAGCAGGACGTGGAACGCGCCGGGCTCGTGCGGCCTCGTGGCCACGACGATCAGGAGCGGGAGCCGCTCCAGGGTCGCCGCGAGCTCCTCGAGCACCCGAAGCGAGCCGGCGTCCGCCCAGTGCAGGTCGTCCAGCAGCAGCAGCCCGGCGGCCACGCCGCCCCGGCCGACGATCCCGCGCAGGTCGGCGAGCACGCCCTGAACGGCGGCGGCGCCGCCGTCGGGCGCGGGCTCGGGGGCGTCCGGGTCCCACGTGCGGTCGTCGGCCGGCTCGGGGCGCGGTGGACGGCCCGCGTCGTCGCGCAGGTCCCGGACCAGGCCGAGGGCGCGGAGGCGGTGCAGCTCGTCGCCGGCCGCCCGCAGGACGCGCACGGCCCGCCGATGGGGTGTGCCGCCCCACGGACTCGCGGGGCGGGCGTCGGGCGAGCCGGACCCGGCGAGGAAGAGCTCCGCGGCCTCGTCGAGCAGCCGCGACTTGCCGATGCCGCCCGGGCCCTCGACGACCACGAGCCGGCCGACGCCGTCGAGCACGTCCCGCACCGCCTCGCGCAGGAGGCCCGTCTCGGCGTCGCGGTCCAGCAGCGGTCGGGCGGCGCCGCCGAGGCCCGTCACCCGTTGTCCGCCGTCGCCGTCCACCGTCGCTCCCAACGTACCGGTACCGGGGGACCTCGTCGCGTCGGGGTGCGGCCGGCGTGGCGTCGGGGAGGCACCCCCACAAGATCAGGGACCTCACCGGTTCGCCGGACGCCGGACGCCGTCAGGGTCCGCAGCATCCCCGGGAGCGTGCTGCGCGCGACCGGTGGAGCGCTCCCATGCGGACCGACCGGCACCCAGAGGCCCACCTCGAACGCGACCCGCGGGTCCTCCTGGCGGGGGCGTCCGCCCGCGTCCCCGAGGCCGTCCCCGCCGTCGCCGCGTCGAAGACCGCAGCACCCCCGGCGCCGGCGCCGGCGCTGGACCGCCCGCGCGTCACCGCGCTCCTGGAGGCCGCGTGCGCCCGGCCGCTGACCGTGGTCGCCGCCCCCGCGGGGTCCGGTCGCACGGTGGCGCTCGCCGCCTGGGCCGCGGCGACCCGGGCCCCGGTCGCGTGGCTGTCGCTGGACGAGGGCGACGACGACCCCCGGCGCCTGTGGGTCCACCTGCTCGCCGCGCTCGAGCGCGTGCGCCCGGGCGTCACCCGGCCGGCGGGCCGCGCGCTCTGGGCCGACCTCGACCTGGGGCGGCGCGTGCTCCCGCTGACCGCCGACGCGTTCGCCGAGGCGGCGCGGATCCCGGGGCCGCCCGGCGCGACGGACGTCCCGCTGTCGGTGGTGCTGGTCCTCGACGACGTCCATCGGCTGCGCTCCCCGGTCGCCTGGCGGCTGCTCCGCGGACTGCTCGACCAGGCCCCGACGAGCCTGCGGGTCGTCGTGTCGGGGCGCACCGCTCCCCCGCTGCGGACCGTGCGCCGCCGCGTCGCCGGGCAGCTGGCCTCCGTCGACGCCGACGACCTGGCGTTCACCCCCGAGGAGACGACGGCCTACCTCGTCGGCCTGCGCGGGCTGCGCCTCGACGAGCCGTGGGTCGCCGCCGCGCACGACCGGACGGCGGGCTGGCCCGCGGGCCTCGCGCTGCTGGCCGGCACCACGCCGAGCGACCCCGGCCGGGCGCGCTTCGCCGAGGCCCTCGACGACACCGACGCGGCGACGGCCGGCTACGTCGAGGAGGAGGTCCTCGAGCCCGCGTCCCCCGCCCTGCGCCGCGTGCTCGTCCGCGCCTCGGTCCTCCACCACCCGACCGGGCCCCTGTGCGCCGCCGTGCTCGACGACCCCACGGCCGCGGGGCTCCTCGTCGACGCCCGCGAGGCGGGGCTGCTCGTGCACCGCGGCCCCGAGGAGCGGTGGCGTGCGCCCTTCGGCGACGCCCTCCGCAGGATCCTCGGCGAGCGGGAGCCGGACGTCGTCGGCGTGCTGCACGCCCGGGCCGTCGACGCCTGCGTCGCCGCGGGCCGGATCGGCGAGGCGATCGCCCACGCGACCGCGGCCGGCGACCCCGTCCGGGCCGCCGCGCTCGGCGAGGCGCACGTGCGGGCGCTGGGCGTCCGGCCGGCGGTGGCGGTCGAGGACGGGGCGGATCCGCACG
>NZ_JAURWA010000023.1 GCF_030655195.1 Patulibacter sp.
GGGGCCGCGGCGCCCGCGGCGGGGGCCCCGGCCGTCCCGCCGACGACCGCCCGACCGGCGACGGCGACGACGAGTCCCTGGTCCCCCTGCGGCCCGCGGGCCCGGCGCGCCCGACCGGCACGGTGCCCGCGACCGTTCACACGCGCACCGCCCCGGCACGCCGAGGCGTGTCGCGGATCGCGGCCGTGCTCGTCCTGGTCCCGTTCGTCGTGCTGATCGCGGCGGCCGTCTTCCTCTTCCAGCCGTTCAAGGGCGAGGGGGAGGGCGAGGTCCGCGTGCGCATCCAGCCCGGCTCCTCGGTCGACGAGATCGGCAAGCTGCTGCAGGACCAGGGCGTCGTCAGCAACTCGCTGGCGTTCGCGATCCGCGCCCGGATCTCCGGCGACGGGGCGAACCTGAAGGCCGGGACCCTGCGACTGAAGAAGGGCATGTCCTACGGCGCCGCCCTGACCGCGCTGCAGCAGGACCCGCTGCCCCCGTCCGTCGTCCGCGTGGCGATCCCCGAGGGTCTCTCCCGCAGGGAGATCGCCTCGTCGATCCGTCGCGCCGGCGTCTCGGGCAGCTACCTGACGGCGAGCGCGAAGTCGTCGGGCTTCGACCCGCGCGACTTCGGTCAGCCGCGGGCCCGCAAGGGCCTCGAGGGCTTCCTCTTCCCGGCGACCTACGAGCTGCAGCGCGGCGGTGCGACGTCGAAGAACCTCGTGACGGAGCAGCTCAAGGCGTTCCGCACGAACTTCGCGAAGGTCTCGACGACCCGCGCCCGCCGCGAGGGACTGAGCCGCTACGACGTCCTGATCATCGCCTCGATGATCGAGCGCGAGGTGCGCATCCCGTCCGAGCGCCGCCTCGTCTCCGCGGTGATCTGGAACCGCCTGGACCAGGACATCGCCCTGGGCATCGACGCGACGACCCGCTACGCCGTGAGGAACTGGACGCGCCCGCTCCTGCAGAGCGAGATCGACCGCGACACGCCGTACGACACGCGCCGCCGGAAGGGTCTGCCGCCGACCCCGATCGGCTCCCCGGGTCTCGCCGCGATGCGCGCCGCCGCCAACCCTGCCCGCAGCTCGTTCCTCTACTACGTGGTCCGGCCCTGTGGCGACGGCCGACACAACTTCGCGACGACCAGCGCCGAGTTCGAGAAGGACCGCGCCGCCTACAACGCCGCGCAGCGCCGCGCCGGGGGCGATCCGTCGCCGTCGGACGCCAAGGGGTGCTGAGCGTGAGCGCGTCGGCCGTCGATCCCGCGCGCCGCTGGCGCCTGGGGGTCTTCGGCTGGCCCGTCGCCCACAGCCGCTCGCCCGCGATGCAGGGCGCCGCGCTGCGGTCCCTGGGGCTCGGGCACTGGAGCTACGGGGCGCTGCCCGTCCCGCCCGACCGTGCGGCGGCCGCCTTCGGAGCGCTGGCGCCGGCCGGGTTCGCGGGCGCCAACGTGACGATCCCGCACAAGCACGCCGCGCTCGCCGCGGCACACACCGCGACGGACGCGGCCCGCGAGATCGGCGCGGCGAACACGCTCACCGTGCTGGGGGACGGCACGCTGGAGGCCGACAACACCGACGCCCCCGGCCTGATCGACGCGCTCGGCACGTCGCCCGCGGGACGCACCGCCCTCGTCCTGGGCGCCGGCGGCAGCGCGCGGGCCTGCGCGTGGGCGTTGCGCGAGGCCGGCTGCTCGCGGGTGGCCGTCTGGAACCGCACGCGCGCCCGGGCAGACGAGCTGGCGCGCGACCTGGACGTCGAGGCAGTACCCGAGGCGTTCGACGCCGACGTCCTCGTCAACTGCACCTCCGTCGGCCTGCACGACCCCGCCGAGACGTTCGAGCTGCTGCCGCTCCGGCCCGAGGGACTGGCGTTGCACGACGTCGTGGTCGACCTCGTCTACCGGCCCGGCGGCACCCCGCTGCTGCACGCCGCGGCGACCGCCGGCACCACGACGGTCGACGGGCTGGCGATCCTGGTCGCCCAGGGCGCGCGCAGCCTCAAGCGGTGGACCGGCCGCCCCGCGCCCCGCGACGTGATGGACCGCGCGGTCCGGGAGTGAGCCCGTTCGGCCGACGGCCCGGACAGGACGACGAGGACGCCCGCAGGCGCTCCTCGTCCGACGCCGGACGGTCGGTCGGGGGACCGGGGTCCCCGCGAGCCCCGGTGGCGCCACCAGACGTCGAAGGTCCGTCCGATCCGTCGTTCGTCCACCAGACCCCCTCCCACGGCCCCGGAGCCGACGCCGCGGGCGTCCATCCCGACGACCCGGGGTACGGGCGCCGTCCACCGGAATCGCCGCAGACCTCGCGCTCCAGCAGGTTGTGGCCGATACTCGGGGAGACCGTGCTCGACCAGCCCGCCATCAGCAGCGAGGAAGGACCTGCTGCTGCGACCCCGCGGGGTCCGGCGGAGACCGAGCTGCTGCCGCTCGAGCGCGCCCTCTCGGCCCCGCGGCTGGAGCTCGCCGGTCTGCCGCTGACCGAGATCCTGATCGCCCGTGGGGCCGACCCCGGCCGGGTGCGCGAGGCCGTCGCCGCGGCCCAGGAGCGCGAGATCCCGCTCGACCGCGCCGTCGTCGAGCTGAACGTCGCCACCGGCGACGGGGTCGCCCGGGCCATGGCCGACCGCCACGGGCTCGACCACCTCGACCTCGCGCACACGCAGCCCGACCCGTCCGTCACCGGCATCCTCTCCGCCGACGACGCCCGCACCTATCAGGCCGTCCCGATCGCCCGGCTCGACGGCGAGCTCGTCGTCGCGATCGCCGACCCGAGCAACATGCTGATCGCCGAGGACCTGGCCATGTTGACCCGCGGCGCGGTCCGCCTGGCCGTCGCCGCCCGGGAGGACGTGCAGGTGCGCCTGGCCTCGCTGACGCACCTCGACGACGCCGTCAAGCGCGCGACCCCCGACGCGCCGGCCGAGGCGTTCTCGCAGGATGAGGCCATCGACGTCCGCTCCGGGTCCGAGGACGCGCCGGTGATCAACCTCGTCAACACGGTCCTCGCCCAGGCCATCGAGCGGCGTGCCTCCGACGTCCACTTCTCGCCGCTCGAGCACGGCATGCGGGTGCGCTTCCGCATCGACGGCGTGCTGACGGAGACCGCGACGGTCCCCAAGGCGCTGGTCGCCGGGCTCGTCAGCCGCCTGAAGGTCATGGCCGACCTCGACATCGCCGAGCGGCGCCGCTCGCAGGACGGTCGGGTCAGCATCACGATCGACGGCCGCGGCGTCGACCTCCGCGCCGTCACGCTCCCGTCGGTGCACGGCGAGGCCGTCGTCCTGCGCATCCTCGACCGCGCCGACGGGGTCATCACGCTGGACCGCCTGGGCATGGGGCTCGAGGACCGCACGCGCTTCGAGACCGCGTTCTCCAAGCCCTACGGCGCGATCCTCGCGACGGGACCGACCGGCTCGGGCAAGAGCACCTCGCTCTACGCCGCCCTGCAGCGCCTCAACACCGCCGACCGACACATCGTCACGATCGAGGACCCGGTCGAGCGGCAGCTCGACGGCGTCACCCAGGTCCAGGTCAACACCCGGGCGGGCGTCGGCTTCGCCAACGGCCTGCGCTCGATGATGCGTGCGGACCCCGACGTGATCATGGTCGGCGAGATCCGCGACGCCGAGACCGCGAAGATCGCCGTCGAGTCCGCGCTGACGGGCCACCTGGTCCTCTCGACCCTGCATACCAACGACGCGCCGACGGCCGTCACGCGCCTGCTGGAGATGGGCGTCGAGCCGTTCCTCGTCGCCTCCGCGATCGACTGCGTCGTCGCCCAGCGGCTCGCGCGGTCGCTCTGCGAGACCTGCAAGCGCCCCGTCCGGATGCCGGCCGAGCTCGTCCGCCAGCAGGGCTTCGAGATCGACGGGGACGTCGACGTCTTCGAGGCCGTCGGCTGCGGGCGCTGCGGCGACACCGGCTACCGCGGGCGCATCGGCCTCTACGAGGTCCTGATCGTCGACGAGCAGATGCGCAGCCTCATCGTCGAGCGCGCCCCGATCGACCAGATCACCGCGCTCGCCGTCCGCGGGGGCATGACGCGCCTGCGCCAGGACGGTCTGCGCAAGGTGATGAGCGGCAAGACCTCGTTCGCCGAGGTCACCCGCGTCACCGGCGACGCCTAGGGGAGGGGACCGGGGCCCACCCCGAGCGTCTCGGGTCATCGCCGCATCCTGCATCGGCGGGGCTCGGGGCACCCGGAGGGGCCGGGGCCCACCCCGAGCGTCTCGGGTCGGGGCCTCGTCCTGCATCGGCAGGGCTCGGGGCACCCGGAGGGCCGGGGATCGCCGCGCTGTCCACCCCGGTCCACCGTTCGTCCACGGGGTCCGGGCGGCCTCACTGGCGCGCCCCGGTCCGGTCGACGGGATGGGGGATGGCGATCCAATTCCACGATCTCGTCCAGGCGATGATCGCCCACGACGCGTCGGACCTCCACCTCACCGCGGAGAGCCCGCCGATGATCCGGGTGCGTGGATCCCTCGTGCCGGTCCCCGGCACCGAGCACCTCGACACCGTCGCCTGCCGCGAGCTCGTCTACGGTCTGCTGACGACCCCCCAGCGCCAGAAGCTGGAGACCGAGCGCCAGGTCGACTTCGCCTACCCGATCCCGGGCGTGGCCCGCTTCCGCGTCAACGCGTTCCAACAGCGCGGCGCCACCGGCGCCGCCCTGCGCCTGATCCCCGACCGCATCCGCACGCTCGAGGAGCTCGGCCTGCCCGAGGTCATCGGCGGCCTGACGGAGAAGCCGCGCGGCCTCGTCCTCGTCACCGGCCCGACCGGCTCGGGCAAGTCCACGACGCTCGCGGCGATGATCGACAAGATCAACCAGGAGCGCCACGACCACATCCTCACGATCGAGGACCCGATCGAGGTCCTGCACCCGCACAAGGGCTGCATCGTCAACCAGCGCGAGCTGGGCACCGACGCCACGAGCTTCGGCATGGCCCTGAAGGCCGCGCTGCGCCAGGACCCCGACGTGATCCTCGTCGGCGAGATGCGCGACATCGAGACGATGGGCACCGCCCTGACCGCCGCGGAGACCGGCCACCTCGTCTTCGCGACGCTGCACACGCAGGACGCCCCGCAGACCGTCGACCGCATCATCGACTCGTTCCCGGCCGGCCAGCAGAACCAGGTCCGCATGCAGCTGGCCTCGGCGCTGCAGGGCGTCCTCTGCCAGCAGATCCTCCCGACGGCCGACGGTGCCGGTCGCCTCTGCGCGATGGAGATCATGATCCCGACCGCGGCGATCCGGAACCTCATCCGCGAGGGCAAGACCCACCAGATCCGCTCGTCGATCCAGACCGGCCAGCGCTACGGGATGCAGACGCTCGAGGACGCGCTCGTCGGGTTCGTCCAGTCCGGCCGCCTGGACCGCTCCGTCGCCGAGCAGCGCGCCAACGAGGTCGGCGACCTGCGCCGCCTGCTCGACAACGCCGGCGAGGACGGCGTCCGGTCGATGTCGCCGGCCCTCGATCCCGCCAGGCGCGAGCTCACCGCGCTCTAGTCCCTCCGGAAGACCGCCCCCATGAGCACCTACTCCTACCTGGCCCTCGAGCCGACGGGCAGCCGCGCGAAGGGCGAGCTCGACGGCGACAACGCCGACGCCGTCTCGGACCTCCTGCGCCAGCGGGGCATGATCCCGCTCTCCGTCGACCTCAAGCGGGCGGCGTGGAACCTCGAGATCAAGATCTTCGAGCGCGTCAAGGCGCGCGACATGGTCGTCTTCTCGCGGCAGTTCTCGACGATGATCTCGTCGGGCATGACGGTGCTGCGGGCGCTCTCGGTCCTGGAGCTGCAGACCGAGAACGAGAAGTTCAAGGAGGTCCTGGCCCAGGTCCGGACCGACGTCGAGGGCGGCGCGTCGCTGTCCGAGGCGATGGAGCAGCACCCGCGCGTCTTCAACCGGCTGTTCGTCGCGCTCGTCCATGCCGGCGAGATCGGCGGCATCCTCGAGGACGCCCTCAAGCGCGCCGCCGACCAGCTCGAGAAGGACGACAAGCTGCGCCGCGCCGTCAAGAGCGCGATGGTCTACCCGGCGACGGTCATGTCGTTCGCCGCGCTCGTCGTGATCGCGCTGGTCGCGTTCCTCGTCCCGGTCTTCGCCGGCGTGCTCACGGAGTTCAACTCGGATCTCCCCGCCATCACGAAGATCACCGTCGCGATGAGCGACGCGGTCACCGGCTACTGGTGGGCCGGGATCATCGTGATCGCCGCGACGTTCTTCGCCGTGCGGGCCTACGTCCGGACGGAGCAGGGCCGTCGCAACAAGGACAAGCTCTTCCTCCGGCTGCCGGTCAAGATCGGCACGATCGTCCAGAAGGTCGCGATCGCCCGCTGGTCGCGCACCCTGGGCACGCTCGCCGCCGCCGGCGTCCCGCTCCTGCAGGCCATCGAGATCACCGGCCGCACCTCGGGCAACTCCGTCATCGAGGACGCCATGACGGACGTCTCCGACAGCATCCGCCGTGGCGGCACCCTCTCGGGCCCGCTGCGCGAGGCGCCGGTGTTCCCGCCGATGGTGTCCCACATGGTCGGCGTCGGCGAGGAGACCGGCAACCTCGACGAGATGCTCTCGAAGGTCGCCGACTTCTACGAGGACGAGGTCGACGCCGCCGTCAAGGCGCTGATGTCGATCCTCGAGCCGATCCTGATCGTCGTCATCGGCGCGGCCGTCGGCTTCATCGTCATCTCGATGTACCTGCCGCTCTTCGCGGTCTACGACTCGATCAAGTAGGCCGCATAAGCGGACCTCGGTCCGTATCGACCGGCGGTCTGTCATGATGGGCGCAGTCGCCGGGTCCTCCGCCCGGCCCACCGCCGTCAGGAGCACGTCATGGAACTCGGGATCGCCACCTTCGCCGACGTCGGCCGGGACCACTCCACCGGCCGGCTCGTCACCCCCGAGCAGCGCCTGTCGGACCTGCTGGAGGAGGCCGAGCTGGCCGAGCAGGTCGGCCTGGACGTCTTCGGTCTCGGCGAGCACCACCGCCCCGACTACGCGGCGTCCGCGCCGGCAGTCGCGCTCGCCGCCATCGCGGCGCGGACCTCGAGGATCCGGCTGACCAGCGCGGTCACGGTCCTCTCGTCCGACGACCCCGTCCGGGTCTTCCAGCAGTTCGCGACCCTCGACCTGCTCTCGCACGGCCGGGCGGAGATCATGGCCGGCCGCGGCAGCTTCACCGAGTCGTTCCCGCTCTTCGGGCAGGACCTCAAGGACTACGACGAGCTCTACGAGGAGAAGCTCGGTCTGCTGCTCGAGCTCCGCGCCAACGAGCGCGTCACGTGGTCGGGCGAGCACCGCGCGCCGCTGAACGACGCGGGGGTCTATCCGCGCCCGGTCCAGGACCCGCTGCCGATCTGGGTGGCCGTCGGCGGGACGCCGGAGTCCGTCGCCCGGGCCGGCCTGCTCGACCTGCCGCTGACCTTCGCGATCCTGTCGGGGCGGTTCGAGGGCTACGTGCCGCTCGTCGACCTCTACCGCCGGGCCCGCGAGCACGCCGGCCTGGACCCCGCCGGCGGCCGCATCGCGGTCAACACGCACACGTGGATCGCACCGGACTCCAAGCAGGCCGCCGACGAGTTCTGGCCCGCCTACAGCCCGATGATGAACCGCATCGGACGCGAGCGCGGGTGGCCGCCCATGACGCGCCAGGCGTTCGACCAGCAGCGCTCGGGCCTCAACGCCCTGGGCGTCGGGTCCACGGAGGAGCTGACGGCGAAGATCCTCCACGCCCACGAGCTCTTCGGCAACGACCGCTACATGGGGCAGTTCGCGCTCGGGGCGATGCCGCACCGGCAGGTCCTGAAGGCCATCGAGCTGTTCGGGACCGAGGTCGCGCCGGCCGTGCGGGCCGAGGTGGCCCGACGGACGACGCCCGCCACCGTCTGAGGTCGTCGGATCCGTTGATCGGCCGTCCCGGGGCGGGTGCACCGTACACCCGAAATCGTCGTCCGACCCAGGGGTTTTCCGCCCTTGGAGCGGACGTTCCGTCGGAGGTTTGCGCGCCACGCCAGACGGGGTGACCGTGCTGGCTGTAGCGGGGCCCCCGACGACCCGCAGGAGTGCTCCACGCGGCGAACGTGGGCGCTCCGATGGCGCCGAAATGGACGCCCGCTGGGCGTGTCGCTCACGTACGATCAGCCCATCGAGGGGTCGAATCCGTAGGGCGACAGGCCCGCGGAGTCCGTCCGACCCCCGTCGACATCAAGGAGATCCGGTGCGTACACCGACACTAGGGGCGCTCGCCGCCACCGCCGTCCTGGCCATCTCGGTCACGGGTTGTGGGAGCAGCGACGACGACGAGAGCACGGCGGGCGCGAGCACCGGCACGACGGCCGCCAAGACCACCAAGGTCAACGACGCCGCGGTCGCGCTGCTGCCGGCCGACGTCAAGTCCAAGGGCACGCTGACCGTCGCCGCCGACGCGTCGTACCCGCCGAACGAGTTCTTCGACAAGGACGGCAAGACGATCATCGGGCTCGATCCCGACCTGGCGCAGGCCCTGGGCACCGCCCTCGGCCTGAAGATGGAGGTCCAGAACGCCGGCTTCGACGGCATCATCGCCGGCCTGCAGTCCGGCAAGTACGACCTCGGCATGTCGTCGTTCACCGACAACAAGGAGCGCGAGGAGGTCGTCAACTTCGTCACGTACCTGTCGGCCGGCACGTCGTTCTTCGTCAACGCGCAGAAGGACACGCAGGTCACCGACCTCGCGTCGCTGTGCGGCAAGAAGGTCGCCGTCGAGAAGGGCACCGTCCAGCTCGACGACGCCACCGCCCAGGCGAAGAAGTGCGGCAGCAACAAGCTGACCGTGCTGCCGTACCCGGACCAGAACGGCGCCAACCAGGCGCTGGCCGCCGGTCGCGCGGACGTCTCGATGGCCGACTCCCCGGTCGCCGACTACCAGGTGAAGCTCTCCAACGGCGCCCTGAAGCTGGCCGGCACGCCCTACGGCACCGCGCCCTACGGCATCGCCATCCCGAAGAACCTGAAGATCGAGAAGGCGCTGCAGACGGCGCTGAAGGGTCTGATCGACGACGGCACGTACCAGTCGGTCCTGGACAAGTGGGGCCTCGAGAAGAGCGCGGCCATCGCGGATCCGGTCATCAACGGCGCGCAGGACTAACACGTGGCGCACGACACCGCGACGACCGCGGAGGACATCAAGGCCGTCCCCGTCCGACGATACGGACGGTGGGCGGTCGCGGTGGTCGTCTCGGTGTTCGTCGCCTCGCTGCTCTATTCCGCCGCGCGGAACGAGCGGTTCAAGTGGGACGTGGTCGGGGACTACCTGTTCTCCGGCCGCGTGATGGACGGGCTGTGGCTGACGCTGTGGCTCTCGACGGTCGCCGTCGTGATCGGCGTGATCCTCGGGACGCTGCTGGCCGTGATGCGGCTGTCGTCCAACCCGGTGCTGAGCACGATCTCGCTCGTCTACATCTGGTTCTTCCGCGGCACGCCGGTCCTCGTCCAGCTGATCGGCTGGGCGTTCATCGGCGCGCTGTACCCCCAGATCTCGTTCGGGGTGCCGTTCGGCGGCCCCGACCTGATCAGCGGGAGCGGCAACGACATCATCACCCCGATCACCGCGGCGATCCTGGGCCTCGGGCTCAACCTCGCCGCGTACCAGTCCGAGATCGTGCGGGCCGGCCTGCTCTCGGTCGACGAGGGACAGGTAGAGGCCGGCAAGGCGCTCGGGCTGACCGGATCGCAGACGATGCGGCGCATCGTGCTGCCGCAGGCGATGCGGGTCATCATCCCGCCGACGGGCAACCAGGCCATCGACATGCTCAAGACGAGCTCGCTGGTCTCGGTCATCGCGGTGTCGGACCTGCTCTACAGCGTGCAGCTGATCTACGGCCAGAACTACCAGCAGATCCCGCTGCTGGTGGTGGCGTGCATCTGGTACCTGTTCTTCACGACGCTCCTGTCGATCGGGCAGTACTACCTGGAGCGCCACTTCGCGAAGGGCAACGTCCGGACGCTGCCGCCCACGCCGCTGCAGCGGATCAGGGCGAGGACGTCGGGCATGCGGTTCGGAGCATCCGGCGGCGGGGGAGGGGCGGGCGCATGAGCACCACCGATCAGCGACACCAGGGCACCGGCGGCACGGCCGCCGAGGCCCCGATGGTCCTCGCCGAGGGCGTGCACAAGCGCTTCGGCCTCAACGAGGTGCTCAAGGGCATCGACATGACGGTGAACCGCGGCGAGGTCGTCTGCCTGCTGGGGCCCTCGGGCTCGGGCAAGTCGACGTTCCTGCGCTGCATCAACCACCTCGAGCCGATCAACCGCGGGCGGATCACCGTCGACGGCCAGATCGTCGGCTACCGCGAGAAGGAGGGGCGGCTGCACGAGCTGCCCGAGAAGGTCGCCGTGCAGCAGCGCGCCGACATCGGGATGGTCTTCCAGCGCTTCAACCTGTTCGCGCACAAGACCGCCCTGGACAACATCACCGAGGCACCGGTCCTGGTGCGCGGCATCGCGCGCAAGGACGCCGAGAAGCGCGCGCTCGAGCTGCTCGATCGCGTCGGCCTGGGCGACCGCGGCAAGGCGTACCCGTCGCAGCTCTCCGGCGGCCAGCAGCAGCGCGTGGCCATCGCCCGGGCGCTGGCGATGGATCCGAAGCTCATGCTGTTCGACGAGCCGACCTCGGCGCTGGATCCCGAGCTCGTCGGTGACGTCCTGGACGTCATGCGCGACCTGGCCAAGGCCGGCATGACGATGGTCGTCGTCACCCACGAGATCGGTTTCGCCCGCGAGGTCGGCGACCGCGTCGTGTTCATGGACGAGGGCGTCGTCGTGGAGTCGGGACCGCCGTCGCAGGTGCTGGACGCCCCGCAGGAGACGCGCACGAGGACGTTCCTCTCCAAGGTCCTCTAGGGGAGGAGGACCGGGCACCGACCCGAGCGTCGCGGGCCCGGCCGCACCGGCCGTCGGCGCGGCTCGGGCCACCCGGGAAGGATCGGGCGGCTCCCGCCGCCCGACCCTCTAGGCTGGATCCAGCGCTCGCGCTCGCGGGCACGTAGGTCGTCCGGTCCCTCCAGGAGGTCCCATGCGTCACGACCCGATCAACGCCGCCGGCGGCTCCTCGTCGCCGAGGGGCACCGCCAACCGGCGGCCGCGCCGTGCGGCGACGCGGCCCACCACGCCCGCCGACCTGGGCATCCCGGTCGCCGCGACGGAGGACCAGGGCGAGCTCCTGGCCGCCGAGGTGATGGACCCCGAGCGCACCGAGCCGATCGTCTGCCTGTCGACGCGCGCGGGGGAGGACCGCCCCGCGTTCGACCACCACCGCGTGCGCAAGGAGGTCGGGCGCGACGCGATCATCCGCGCCGTCCGCACCGGGCCCGCCAGCCGCTTCCTCTCGCAGCTCCTGCCGCAGCAGCTCGGCGTGTTCGGCGGCGCGGCCCGCATCTGGTGGCCCGGCGTCGACGACGACTCCGATCCCCGCGACCACCCGCTCGTGCTCGATCGCATGGGCAGGTACGGCCCGCGGGCGATCGAGGTCCTCGGCGAGCGCTTCGCCGAGGGGCCCCCGACCGGCCCGTCGAAGCGTCCGCCGGTGACGCCCAAGCACGGCGGCAAGCTCGTGGCACTGCCCGGCGGCGCCGAGCGTGCCGCCCGCACCGAGGCCGCTCCGCGCTCCGCACCCCCGACCCCCGACCGCGACCAGCAGCTGCTGCTCGGCGCACTGGACGCCGCGCGCGACGAGATCCGCGGGCTGCGCGAGAAGCTCGCCGAGGTGCGGCTCGACGCCATGACGCCGGGCGACCGCAACGCCGCGCTGCGCCGCCGTCGCGAGACGGAGGTCCCCGAGCAGACCCCCACCCGCGCCGCCCGCCCGGACCAGATCGCCCAGCTCGCGATCCCCGAGGCCGTCCACCGCGACCGGGTGCGCGCCCACCACCTCGAGATCGTGGCCGCCTGGCTGGCCCGCGACCACGACGCCGGCCGTCGCGCCCGCCCGCTGGGTCCGATCGCCCTGGGCGAGGGCTACCTCGACGCGATCGACGCCCACCGCGGCCGCGTCTCGCCCGCCGCCCTGGCGGCGGTCGCCGCGCGCATCGCGTCGGGCAAGCAGGGCGAGGCCGACGACCTCGACGTCGGTGCCTGGCTGACCGACGACGGCGACCAGGAGCTGCGTCCGGACGACGGCGCCCCCTGCTGGTCCTGTGCGATCCCCGGCGCCGAGGGCCTGCGCCTGCGCTGGTGGACCCGCGAGGACGGCGCGATGGAGCTGCGGGATCTGGCGTAGGTCCCGCTCAGCGCTCCGCGACGACCCTGCGGTCCGGTCCGACCCGCAGCGCCAGCTCACCGTTCAGGAGCGCGAAGATGTCCTTGCCGACGACGTCGCCGCGCCAGCCCTGCAGGGTGCGGACGTCGGGCAGGTCGGTGCCGTCCCGCCACGCGGCGATGACGCGCTGCAGGTCGGAGCGGTTGGCGAGCAGCTCGTAGGCGAGCTCCTCCTGGTTGGCGCGGGTGCGCACCAGGGTCTCGGTCAGGGCGACGAGCTCGGGGTCGACCGGGTCCTGCCGGGCGGGGCGCTCCCGCTCGACGGGGATCGGCTCGTAGTCGCGGCCCTCCGCGATCGCCTTCAGGAGCCGGTCGCCGCGGCGGTGCAGCGTCGCCTCGTTGACGCCGCGGATCTGCTGGAGACGCTCGCGGTCGCGGGGCCGGCGCTTGGCGAGCTCCACCAGCGTCTGGTCCTGCAGGACGGTCGACGGGGGACGGTCCGCCTGCGCGGCCTCGTGCTCACGCCACTCGAGCAGGCGGAACGCGACGGCCCGCTGGGCGGGGTCCAGACCGTCGACGCGGGGGAGGCGCGGGAAGAGCAGCTCCGGCTCGCGGCTGTCGTTGACCTCCTCGAGCGCGCGGCACTCTTCCAGCGCCCAGTCCAGGCGGCCCAGGTCGACCAGGCGGTTCTGGATCGCCACGGACAGCTGCAGGATGTGCTGGACGTCCTCGGCGGCGTAGCGCTTCTGCTCCTCCGACAGCGGCCGCTGCTCCCAGCGGGTGAAGCTCGCGGACTTCTCGAGCTTGACCTTCAGGACCTCGCGCAGCAGCGCGTCGTAGCCCATCTGCGAGCGCAGCCCGGCGAACCCGGCGGCCAGCTGCGTGTCGAACACGCCCCGGACCTCGGTGCTCCAGGAGCGCTTCAGCAGCGCGACGTCCTGCCGGCCGGCGTGGAAGACGATCTCGATCTTCGGGTCGGCCAGGACCTCGGCCAGCGGCGCGGGGTCGAACTCGTCGGCGATCGGGTCGAGCAGCTCGATCCGGATCCCGCCGCTGGGCGTGTCGACGGCGACCTGCGCCAGGCAGAGCAGCGGGCGGTACCGGCCCTCGCCGACGAACTCGGTGTCGATGCCGAGCCGCCCGTGCTCGCGGGCGGCCGCGGCGAGTTCGGAGACGACGGTGTCGGTGGAGCTCGGCACGGGTGGACGGAGCCTATCCAGGGGGGTGGCGGGCCGCCGCACGGCGCGGCGGCTCAGCGGCGCGGTGCGCGGCGACCGGTGCGCGGGCCCGTGCGGCGGTTGGCCGAGTGCGTGCGACCGTCGGCGCCGGTCGCCGTCCGCGCGGGTCGGCTGTGCGGGTCCACCCGGGGCGGCGGGACGTCGTCCGGCGGGGAGCCGGCAGCCGGCGTCCGCGGCTCGATGTCGCCTGCGCGCTCGGCCCGGTCGAGGACCTCCTCGGACGCCTCGTCGGGCCAGACCCCGTAGCGCTCCATGAAATGCCGGGCGCCCATCTCGTCGTCGCGGTCCTTCTCGCCCTTGATCCCCATCTGGTGGATGCGGTTGGAGACCACGACCCCGAGGCCGCCGCCGAGCATCAGCGCCGCGCCCTCCAGCCCCACGATGTCGGGGCTGATGACGAGCATCGCCGCACCGATGACGAAGATCAGCGCCGGGAGCCAGAAGCGGACGATCTTGACCGGCGCGAACACCCACCGAGTGTGCCACGCGCGGTACGGGGGCCGACGCGGGCGGGGTCGGGGCCGGCGGACCGGAGCCGCCCCAGGTCAGGCCAGCGGCCCCGTGACCGGGTCCCACCGCAGGGGCCCGGTGCCGCGCACGGCCGAGACGTCGAACCGGTCGACCAGCTCGGCCGGCGTCGGTCGCTCATCCGGTCCGCAGAGCCCGAGCGACGCCGCCATGCGGGACCGGACGTCGTCCGCGTCCTCGCCGAGGGCCAACCGGTCCTCCAGGGTCACGGCGCCGTCGCGCTTGGCCAGCCGGCGGCCATCGGGTCCCAGGACCAGCGGCACGTGCATGTAGGTGGGCGCCCGGTGCCCGAGCACGGTCGCCAGCCACGCCTGCCGGGGCGCGCTCGACGCGAGGTCGTCGCCGCGGACCACCTCGGTGACGTCCTGCCACGCGTCGTCGACGACGACGGCCAGGTTGTAGGCGTGCGTGCCGTCGCCGCGACGGACGACGAAGTCGTCGACGACCGCCGTGATCTCGCCCCGGACGGCGTCCACGGCGGTGGAGCGGACGGCACCGGCCCGCACCCGGAGCGCGGCGGGCCGTCCGCGCTCCTCGTGCGCGGCGCGGGCGGCGGCCCCGAGGTGCGCACAGGTGCCGGGGTAGGCGCCCTCGGGCGCGTCGCCGTGGGGGGCGCCGGCGGCCTCGCGGATCTCCGCCCGCGTGCACCAGCAGGGGTAGACGAGGTCCAGCTCGCGCAGCCGGTCGACGGCCGCGGCGTACGCGGGGTCGCGGTCGGACTGGCGGACGACGTCGCCGTCCCAGTCGATCCCCAGCGCGGCGAGGTCCTGCAGCTGTCGCTCCTCGTGCTCGGGCCGACTCCGTCCGCGGTCGAGGTCCTCGACGCGCATGACGAACCGTCCACCGGCGCTCCGGGCCCGCACCCAGGCGACGAGCGCGGTGCGGAGGTTGCCGAGGTGCAGCGGGCCGCTCGGGCTCGGTGCGAACCGGCCGTCGTGCGGGCCCATGGGGGCAGCCTAGCGGCGCGTCACGCCGCAGAGGCCTTCCGCGCGTGCGTATGCTCGGCCCCGATGGAGTCCAGCCAGTTCAGCAAGCGCGGGGCGAAGGCCCGCGGCCTCGACGAGGAGTCCGCGGCGGCTCCTGCGGTCGACGAGGCCCACCGCGAGTGCTGGGTCTGCCGGAGCACGGGCAAGCTGATCTCCGGCGCCGACGGCGAGCCGCACGAGGTCGTCTGCCCCTGGTGCGAGGGCACCAAGCTGACGATCCCGGCGCACGACGCCCAGGAGAACCCCTCCGAGACCCCGCGGGAGAAGACCCCCGAGGAGATGGAGGCGGCGAAGGAGCGCGCCAAGGCGATGCTCGCCAAGCGCGGCGCGGCGAAGAAGTCCGCCGACGGTGCGGCGAAGAAGCCCGCCGCCAAGCGCAAGCCTGCCGCGAAGAAGACCGGCGCGAAGAAGGCCCCGGCCAAGCGCGCCGCCGCGAAGAAGGACGCGCCGCCGGCGAACACGCCCATCCCGCGCCCGATGACGCGCAGGACGGTCAAGAGCACCGACGACGCGTAGGGGCCGGTGCGGCGGGAGCCGCGCCTGCGAGGGGAAGACGCAGGCCGCCGAGGCAGGCTCGACCATGTCCGGCGTCAGACTCAGGCCGCGGTGGCCGGCTCGGCGACGCCCGGCGTCTCCTGCTCGGGCTCGGCCTGCGGTGTCGTGCCGCCGCTCGAGCCACCCGGCCGCGCCTCCCGGACGACGAGTCGGCCGATGACCTTCCCGGAGTCCTGCAGCTTCAGGTCGTAGCGGCCGGGGGAGATCGCGGTGAAGAGGACCGGCGTCGCGATGCCGGCGGGGATCGTCGTGTCGAGCCCGAACGCGTCGAGCACCAGCGAGTCGACCGCGTCGAGCTTGACCGTCAGCTGCACGGTCTGCCCGACCTGCGCGACGACCGTCTTCGTGCTCGGCAGGTCGGCCTCGACCACCCGGCTGGGCACGGGCGGCGGAGCGACGACCGACTGCGTGGCCGACGCCTCGTCGCGGTTCCGCTGGTCGTTCTCCGAGGTGAACCCGGCGATGAGCGCGAGCACCGCCACCATGGCGGCGGCGACGATGACGAGGCGGAGCGGCTGCATCACGACCCATTGTGGCGGATGGGCGCTCGGGGCGGGGACGGTGGCCGCCGTCCCGGTCGGTCCGGGTCCGGACCCCGGGGCTAGAACCCGGCCTCGGGCGAGACGTTCTTGTAGCTCCCGACGACCGGGGATCCGCCCGAGGTCACGACGACCCCGGCGCGTGTCACGGCGGCGGTGTCGAGCGCGATCGCCTGGTAGCCGCTGAGCGATGAGGTGACCATGCCCAGGATGCCGGTCACGGGGTTCGGCGGAGTGCCGCCGGTGCTGTTCGTTAGCTGGCCGCCGGCGGGGATCCGCACGGTGGTCGTTTCGCTGCCCGTCGTGGTGGAACATCCGAGGAAGCACTTCGTCGAGGTGGTTTGCACCGTGATGGTGAGGTCACCGCCATCGGAGAGGAGCTTCGCGAGGCTCTCCGCGGACTGCGACTTGAGTGCGGCGACCAAGAGCTGGCAGCCCGTGGGCTTCTGATTGGTGATCAGCGAGCCATCGGGCAATGTGTAGACGACCGACTCGCCGATCCCGAGGATCCCGAGGAGGTTGCCGAGAAGACCGCCGAGTGAAGAGCCGACTGAACTGACGACTCCTGCGAGGCCAACGGGCGCCGAGCTACACGTGCTGCTGCTCGTGTCGCGCGTCGCGCCGAGGATGTCGAGCACCGACGGGGCGCCGCCGGACTGGCTGACGTACGGGGGGTAGATCCCCACCTGGCCACCGGCACCGTCGGCCCAGACCGCACCGGTTACGGTGCCGGGACCGTCGACGCGGACGATCTCGCGTCGGCCGTCGGCCTTGCCACCCGCTTCGCGCTCGGCCGGCGTGCACACGCCGTCGGCGCCGCACTCCTGCAGGTTGGCGCCGTAGACGACGCCCTTGAACCCGCCGGTCACGCGGATCGCACCACGTTCGACGATGACGATCGCGGCCGTGCCGGAGGTGAGGCTGCAGTACTGCTCGCCGTCCCCGACCTGCTTGATGTAGATGACGCGCGAGGTCGCCGGCACCGCCGTCGAGGTGATCTCGGGGGCCGTCCAGTCGACGCAGTTGGCGTTGGTCCCGGACGTCGACTTCGTCTTGTCGTTCCCGTAGCCGCCGACCGACGCGTAGTAGGTGCCGTTGCGCTTCGCGGCCTCGGCGTACGAGGCCAGGGCGTCGGGCGGGGCGACCGCCCAGGTCTCCAACGTCTGCTGCCCGCTGATGCCGAGCAGCGAGTTGACGGCGCCAAGACCTAGCTTCTCGACCGTCCCCTGGCCGTTCAACAGCCCGCCGAGCGTGGCGTTCAGGCAGAGGCTGTTGAGGTCGAGCGTCGACAGGTTCGTCAGGTCGAGGTCGTCGAGCAGGGCGCACCGCGAGCCGACGGGCCCGGAGATGAGCGGCTTCGTGCCGATGAGCTTATGGGTCAGCCCGCCGATCAACGAATCGGTGTTGAAGAGCGTGTGGGACAGGTTCGAGGTGAGCGCGGTCGACATGCCGCCGGAGGCGACGGCGAGCGGGTCGGGGACGAAGTTCGTGCCGACCTGGCGGACCTTGGACACGACGGCGCGCGAGCGCCGGATCCGCTGGCCGTTGGTCGTTGCGAGGCTCTGCACGTTGCCCTGTGCGCGGATCCACATCGACAGCTGCTGCGGTGGTGTGCCGACGGGCTGGGCGACCTGGGGTGCGGAGACCGTCTGGCCGCCGGAGACGAGCGTGCGACCGGGGATCGTCGCGCTCCAGCTCTCGGCCGTCTGGTCCCACGTGCCGGTGGTTGCGGCGTTGCCGCCGACCGGGCAGACCGTCGCCGTCCAGGTCGTGCGCCGGAGGTCGACGGGGTTGCCGTCGTCGGTCAGGTCGCTCGAGCTGCCGGCGAAGCGGTCGTGCACGGCCTGGACGATCTGCGCCTCCAGGGTCGTGCCCGCGTCCGTGTCCGCCAGGCGGTGCGAGAACGTCTGGCAGGCGCCGGTGTAGCGCCACGTTCCTGCGTCGGTGCGCGTGGCCATTACCGACGCGGTGACGGCCACGACGCCCTCCGAGAAGGTCTGGGCGGCGTCGTTGGCGCGCTTCTCGCGCGTCTCGGCGGTCTGGGTGTCGACCACGGCGAGCAGCGCGAAGCCGAGTCCGAGGGCGATGACCATGAGCGCGAGGACCGGGACGATGACCCAGCCGCGGTCGTCGCGTACGGTCTGCATGACGGTGGAGTGCTTCACGAGGGGCTCCCGTTCCTGACGCTTACGGCATTGCGGATGGTCGCTCGCGACTCGGTCGATCCGGCGGAGCCGGCGACGGAGAGGCGGATCCCCACGGTGGTCACCGTGTCAGCGGCGGGGGCGCACGCGGCTCCAGTCCCGACGACCTGACCCGCGACGCACGACCCGGAGCTGAAGTCGAACACCTGGGCGCGGTCGCTGACGAGCGTCCGGTCCAGCACTCGGCCCTGCGTCCAGCCGTTGCCGGCGGTCCCGCAGGTCGGCGGGGTGGCGAACGCTGCCGTCGCGCGCTGGCCGACGACCAGCGACCCCGAGCCGTCGGCGCAGTAGCGCGTCCACCCGGGGACCGTGGACGACCCGGACGGCACGGAGGTGGCGACGACGAGGTCGCCGGTGGCGGCGTTCGCGACGCGGATCGGCGTCGTGGGCTGGGCGGCGAGGCCCGCCTCGGCCGCCGTCGGAAGACGCCCGTCCCGGACGCTCCCGACGATGGTGCGCATGGTCGTGCGCGCCGCGTCCTGCGCCTTGGTGGCGTCGTCGACGCGCTTGGCACCCCGGGCGAAGACCTCGCTGCCCTGCAGGATCGCGAACAGCACGATCATGGCGACCAGCATCGTCACTAGGAGCTCGATGAGGCTGAAGCCGGAGTCCTCCGTCACCAGCGACCGCCGCTCGACGGACGCGCTCATCGGACCGGCCTCCGCACCAGGCTCGTGCGATCGATCTGGCGGGCGCGGCCCTTCCGGTCCGTCCAGCGGACGGAGACCGTCATCCGGGTGGCGGTCGCGACGCCCGCGAGCGGACCCCGGAAGTCGGGCTCCGTCAGGGCGGCGCAGTTGCCGACGCCGGCGTTGACGCGTGCGAGGCTTCCGAGTAGGCCGTTGGACCCGACGAGCGAGGCGAGCGGCGTGCCGAGCGCGCCGGCGGCGGCGAGGGAGCAGACCGCCGGGCTCAGCGCGTCGGTCACGTGCCCGAGATCCAGGCAGGTCTTCAGACCGAGGTAGCCGAGGAGCTGGAGCGAGACGCCCAGGGCGCTCGTGGCCGCGGAGCCGCCGACGCTCACGGGCGAGGTGGCGACGGTGCACCCGTTGCTGGTGGTCATCCCGCCGCCGCCGCCGCCTCCACCGCCCCCGCTGGACGCGATCGGCGAGCAGTCGTACGGCCCCTTGATCTGGACGCCGCTGATCTGGTCGGAGAGGGTGCAGGCGACGTAGGAGACGTCGTAGGTCGTCCCGGACCGGCGGAGGGACCACGACTGCGCGGCAGGTGCGACCACGGGGGTCGTGGGGGCAGTCGGGGTGGTCGGGCTGACGGCGGTGGTCGCGTCGCCCATCGCGGCACGCAGGCGATCCGCGGGGCCGACCGCCGTGCCGCCGACGTCGACGTCGGTCAGGTCGTTGCGCGTGTCGGTGTAGCGGCCGCCGGTCGATCGCTCGACGAGCTCCTGGGCGATCGCGTTGCCAACGTCGCTCTGGCGGGAGACGCTCGTAGCCTGCGCGCCGTTGTCGAGCAGGGCGAGCGTCGCGAACGCTCCGATGAGCAGCAGGGCCGACGCGACCAGGACCTCGATCAGCGTGAAGCCGCCGTCGCGGGCCGCCAGGCTTCGACCGCTTCGAGTGGGGGCGCTGACACCGTTCACACATATCCACTCGACCGTCTGCGTGCAGCTCTGGACGGCCATGGCCGAATATATGACCGAGCGGCAAGAACTGCAAGCGCACGCCCGCGGCTGCCGCCTTCGACGGCTCGCGTCCGGGGGTGCGCCGAGTCGACCCGGTCGACCCCGAGCCGCCCGGACGCCGGCCTCGCGCGCGTGAGGCTGGGCTGACGGGAGGTCCGGCTGGGCTGACGGAAGAGCGGCGCGCCGCTGGGCCAGTGACATCCGCTGGAGACTTGGGCCCCGCCCACCGTCGGGCACCGTGGCGCTCGTCACCGAGACCTGAATGTCCGGCACGCGGATCACGTTCTACCGAGCGTCGTGGACACGGCGTCGGACGAACGTCCAGAGGGGTCAAGGTGGATCTCGGGCGGCCCGATGTGTTGTGTGCAAGCAGCCAGCACCGAGGTGCCAAGGGCAAACCGTTCGTGAGGGCGGGACGCAAAGCCACGGGCCTCCGTTTGGGAGGTAGCCGGGTCGCCACCGGGGTGCGTGATTGACCCCGCGGCTAGGTCGCGGAGCTGGGTCTTGCGATGTCAATCACTGTCACTTCTCAGGAGAGAATCCACATGCTGCACAAGGCCATCAGCAACTTGAAGAACCAGGACGGCGAGGG
>NZ_JAURWA010000028.1 GCF_030655195.1 Patulibacter sp.
CGGGCCGCGCGCCCGCCGCCGGCCAGGGCCGCGCGCCCGCCGGCGGACCGCACGTGGGCCGTCCTCCCGCTGGCCGGGCCCTCCGCGCCGACGGGACGACCCGCGCATCACCCGTCCTTGACCTGGAGCGCGCTCCAGGTCCTACCGTGGGTCTCGATGGCCACCGCACCCAGCACCGCCGCACCGCCCCGGTCGCCCGACCTCGCGACGCACTCCATCGCCGGAGCGGCCCGGGAGACCGGGCTCTCGCCCGACACCCTGCGGTACTACGAGCGCGCGGGCCTGCTGCTGCATCCCGTGGACCGCGCCGCATCGAGCCATCGCCGCTACGACGCGGACGACCTGTACTGGATCCGTCTCGTCACGAAGCTGCGCGGCACCGGCATGCCGATCCGGGCGGTGCGGGAGTACGCCGCGCTCGTCCGGGCCGGTCGCGGCAACGAGGCGGAGCGCCTCGCCCTGCTCGAGGACCACCGGACCCGCGTGCTGCAGCAGCTCGAGGAGACCCGCGCCAACCTGCGGGCCATCGAGCACAAGATCGACGTCTACCGCGACTGCGCCGTCGAGCGCACCGCCGAAGGGACCCCCGCACCATGAGCACCATCCCCACCACCACCCTGGGATCCGGCTCCGCCGCCCTCACCGTCTCGCGCCTCGGCCTGGGCTGCATGGGCATGTCGGAGTTCTACGGCGCCACCGACGACACCGAGTCGATCGCGACGATCCACCGCGCGCTCGAGCTCGGCGTCACCTTCCTCGACACCGCCGACATGTACGGCCCGTTCAAGAACGAGGAGCTCGTCGGCCGGGCGATCGCCGACCGCCGCGACCAGGTCGTCCTGGCGACGAAGTTCGGCAACGTCCGCGATCCCGAGAACGCCGGCTTCCGCGGCATCGACGGGTCGCCCGAGTACGTGCGCTCCGCCTGCGACGCGTCGCTGAAGCGCCTGGGCCTGGACCACATCGACCTCTACTACCAGCACCGGGTCGACCAGACCGTGCCGATCGAGGAGACCGTCGGCGCCATGGCGGAGCTCGTCCAGGCCGGCAAGGTCCGTCACCTCGGCCTGTCGGAGGCCGCGCCGGACACGATCCGCCGCGCGCACGCGGTGCACCCCATCACCGCGCTGCAGACGGAGTACTCGATCTGGGAGCGCGAGCCCGACGTCGAGATCCTGCCGCTCCTGCGCGAGCTCGGCATCGGCTTCGTGCCGTACAGCCCGCTCGGCCGCGGCTTCCTGACGGGCAAGATCCGCACCCTCGACGACCTCGAGGACGGGGACTTCCGCCGCTTCCAGCCGCGGCTGCAGGGCGAGCACCTCGAGCAGAACATCGCGATCGTGGAGATCGTCGACCGCCTCGCCGCCGAGCACGAGTCGACCGCCGCGCAGATCGCCCTGGCCTGGGTCCTCGCGCAGGGCGACGACGTCGTGCCGATCCCGGGCACGAAGCGCCGCACGTACCTCGAGGACAACGCCGGCTCCGTGGGGATCAGCCTGTCGGCCGACGACCTGCGGCTGCTGGACGACGCCGGCTCCGCGGCCGGCGACCGCTACCCGGACATGTCGACCATCGACCGCTGAATCGGGGGAGGCCCGTGCCAGGACGCCGTCTGGGCCGGTGCCGCCGCGTCCGACGGCGGGGTGACGGCAGACCGGCGCCGCGCGACGCCGGCACGGACCTCCGAGGGCGTGGAGGCCCGTGCCAGGACCCCGTCCGGGCCGGTGCGGCCGCTTCCGGCGGCGGGGTGACGCAGGCCCCGCCTCGCGCGACGCCGGCACGGACCTCCGAGGGCGTGGAGGCCCGTGCCAGGACGCCGTCCGGGCCGGTGCCGCCGCTTCCGGCGGCGGGGTGACGCGGGCCCGGCCTCGCGCGAGGCCGGCACGGACCTCTGAGGGGCTCAGTCCTGCTGGGTCCAGCGGGGGTCGTCGTCGGGGACCGTGGCGACGGGCTCCGCGGGGCCGGCCTCACGCGCCTCGCGCAGCCGGAAGTACAGGGTGGCCGTCGTCAGCACGTAGATCGTCGACGTGACGGCGCTGATCAGCACCTGGACGAAGTTGCCCGCGGCCTCGCCGATCCCCGCGATCGCGAGACCTCCGACGATCGCCGTGGCGATCAGCAGCAGGACCATCAGCACCAGCGTGCCGAAGACGGGCCAGCCCGAGCCGCGGACGAGCTCCTGGCTGCGGCCGAAGGAGGCGAGGACGCCGGTGCGCTCGAGCACCACGACGGGCGCGACGACCGCCCAGATCGTCAGCAGGATCAGGCCCGGGACGATCAGCAGGACGAAGCCGACGCCGATGCCGAGGCCCGCCAGCAGGGACACGAGCAGCAGCGGGCCCGCGACGGGCGAGACCGAGCGGAAGAGCGTGCCGACGGACGGTTCGGTGCCCGGGGGCAGACCCGCCTCGACGTCGCGGACGAACGTGACGACCATGCCCTGGAAGAACACCGACGTGACCAGCGACACCCCGAGGGCGATCGCCGCGGCGCTCGTGTCGGCCAGCGCGATGGTGACCATCGCCTGGATCAGGGCGAAGATCAGGGCGACCGGGAAGAGCACCGCGGCGTGCGCGCGGAAGATCTCGATCGCCCGCCCGACGACGGCCGTGGGGACGATGGCCGGCTGGGCCACGGGGTTCGGGGTCATGCGGGGATCATCCCGGTCCCGGCGGCGTTCGTCACCCGGGGCCGCCCAGCGTCCTCCCAGGGTTCCCCCGGGTGGTTCCCACCGGCGAGCGGGAGCCTGCTCCCATGTTCGCAACGACGACCCGGCCCATCGCGATCCCCCAGCCGCACGCGGCGCCCACGGGTGCACCCCCGGGGCCCGGTGCGGTCCGACGGATCCGCGTCACGCGCCGCACGGTGGTCCGCACGCACCGGACCCGGCGCACCGCCGTGCTCCCGGCGGCCCGCGCCGACTCCTACCTGGTGCGCCTGCAGCGGCCGACCGGGCAGGGCGTTCCGTCGGTCGTCCGGATCGCGGTCATGGCCCCGCACCGCGCGCGGGTGGGCCGGTGACCCTCGGGTCCACCCTGGCGGCGAGGGCGCCGTGACGGCCGCCCGGGCGCACCACCCCGCCGGATCCGGGACGATCCGGGCGTGCCCCGCCGCCCGCTGGCCCTCGTCGGCCTCGCCCTGGCCCTCGCCGCCGTCGGCTGCGGCGACGGCGGCGAGGAGACGTCGCGGGCACCCTCGACCGCGACGGAGCGCCGCGCCGCGCAGGACGACGCGCGCCCGACGGGGACGGGCGCGGCGCCGGCCACCACGGCCGCGACCCCCTCGGCCGACGGCGGGTCGGACGCGAGCCCCGGGGTCGCCTCGACGTCCGCCCCGCCCCGCGGCTGGACGGCGACCTGCCCGACGACGACCCCCTCCGCCCTGGGCTGCGCGGCGGTCCGCGGCCGGGTCCTGGCGATCCAGTCGCTCGATCCCGACGGGGACGGCGATCTGCACGTCGTCGCGGTCGGGGGCGACGTCACCGGACCGGGCATCACGGTCTTCGACGTCCGTCCGTCGCTGCGACCCGAGCGCGATCCGCGGAAGGGCGAGTACGTCACGGGTGCGGGCCCGGTCTTCGAGGGCAGCCTGGGGCAGCGTCAGATCCAGGTCGACCGGTTCCGCGTCTGGCGGCCCTGAGGTCCGGGCCCCGTCCGTCGGCCGGCGCCTGCGCGTGGGTCGGCTCTCCCACCGCCCGTCACGCGGGCCGCCCGCCGCTCCAGCCGCCCGCGTCGCCCGCCGCCCGTCACGCGAGCCGCCCGTCGCTCCAGCCGCCCGCCGCGCCCACCGCCCGTCACGCGAGCCGCCCGTCACGCCCCCGCCGCCGCCCGACGTCCTCGGAGTGGGCCCCGCGGGCCCTCAGTCCCGGGCGGGCTGCGGGCTGAAGCCGGCCATCGCCGCGGCGAGGCCGTCGGCGTCCAGCGGCGGCGCCGGCAGCGGGGTGCGGACGTCCGGCTGCGCCCGGAGGCCGTCCAGGACGATCGTGAAGAGCCGCCGCCAGACCTCGGGGTCGACGCCGCGCGTGTAGTCGACCAGCGCGCCGACCATCAGCTGGATCAGCGGCATGTCGGTGACCGCGGCGTCGGGCCGGAGGCTGCCGTCGGCCTGGGCGCGCTCCACGAGCCGGCGCACGACCGGCTCGATCCGCTCGCGACCCTCGACGGCGCACCCCGACGACTGCGCCATCCGGTTGCCGAGCAGCAGCTCCTTCAGCCCTCGGTTCTTGGCCTGGCGCTCCAGCGCGGCCTCGAGGAAGTGCTGCAGCCCCGTCCACGGGTCCTCGATCGCCAGACCCTCCTCGGCGAGCCCGACGATCCCGTCGATCTGGTCGTCGAAGAGCGCGTCGATCAGCGCCTCCTTGTTGGGGAAGCGCCGGTAGACCGTGCCCACCCCGACCTCGGCGTGCTGGGCGATCTCGTCGAGGCTCGCGCCCAGACCCCGGTCGGCGAAGACCTCGGCCGCGGCGTCGAGGATGCGCCGCCGGTTGCGCTCGGCGTCGCGCCGCAGGGGGCGGACGACGGGCTCCTCGGCGGCGGTCTCCATGACACCACCGTAGCGCAGCGGAGTACGCAGAGTGCTCTATGCGGAGGCTCACACTCCATATGGAGGAGACGCCTCCGTTTGTTTGCTACGGTCTCCGACGAAGCGCGACCGGCCGACGGTCCGCGCACCCGCCCAAGAAGGACCTCGCATGTCTTCCACCCCGGCCGAGACCCCGGTCGATCCACACCACGCCCGCCGCTGGCTGATCCTCGGCGTCCTCGGCATCGCCCAGCTGATGGTGATCCTCGACGCCACGATCGTGAACATCGCGCTGCCCTCCGCGCAGAGCGACCTCGGCTTCTCCGACGACAACCGCCAGTGGGTCATCACGGCCTACGCCCTGGCGTTCGGCTCGCTGCTCCTGCTCGGCGGCAAGATCGGTGACCTGATCGGCCGTAAGCACGTCTTCATCGTCGGGCTCCTGGGCTTCGCGGTCGCCTCCGCCATCGGTGGTGCGGCGAGCAGCTTCGGCGTCCTCGTCGTCGCCCGCGCCCTGCAGGGCCTCTTCGGCGCGCTGCTGGCCCCCGCGGCGCTCTCGCTGCTGACGACGACCTTCACCGACCCCTCCGAGCGCAACAAGGCGTTCGGCGTCTTCGGCGCGATCGCCGGCGTCGGCGGCGGCGTCGGGCTGCTGCTCGGCGGCGTCCTCACGGAGTACCTGTCCTGGCGCTGGTGCCTCTACGTGAACCTGTTCTTCGCGATCCCCGCCGCGCTGGGCGCGTTCTCCCTGCTGCACAGCGGCACGCAGCACGGCGCGGGCCGGCGTCCGAAGCTCGACATCCCCGGCACCGTCGCGGTCACGGGCGGCCTGTTCGCCCTCGTCTACGGCTTCTCGAACGCCGAGACCAACGGCTGGGGCGACGTCGTCACCGTCGTCATGCTCGCCGCGGCGGTCGTCCTGCTCGTCGCGTTCGTGCTGATCCAGCTGCGCGTGTCCAACCCGCTGCTGCCGATGCGCGTGGTCCTCGACCGCAACCGCGGCGGCGCGTACCTCGCCTTCGGCATCGTGAGCATGGGGATGTTCGGGATCTTCCTGTTCCTGACCTACTACCTGCAGCGCACCCTCGGCTTCTCGCCGGTGCAGACGGGCCTCGCGTTCCTGCCGATGAACTTCGCGATCATGGGCACGATCGGCCTGGTCTCGACGCAGATCCTGCCGCGGGTCGGGCCGCGCCCGCTCGTCGCCGGCGGCATGGCCGCCGCGGCGGTCGCGATGGCCGTCTTCGCGCAGCTGGGCACCGACTCGAGCTACGTCAGCGGCGTCCTCCCGGGCCTCGTGATCATGGGTGTGGGCATGGGCTGCGTCTTCGCCTCCGCCATGGCGATCGCCACGCTCGGCGTCGACGCCCGGGACGCGGGCGTCGCCTCGGCGATGGTCAACACGACCCAGCAGGTCGGCGGCTCCATCGGCACCGCGCTGCTCTCGACCCTGTTCGCCAGCGCGGTCTCCGGCTACGCCACCGACAACGCGGATCGCTTCCAGGGCGCGCAGCTCGCGGCGGAGTCCGCGATGCACGGGTACGTCACCGCGTTCTGGATCGCCTCCGCGATCCTGGCGGTCGGTGCCGTCGCGACCGGCCTGCTCCTGCGCTCCGGCGTCAGCCGGCTCGCCGACGACCCGACGGGCGCGCCGGTCCTCGCGCACTGACGCGGCGGTGGGGCGCCACCCGCCCCGCCCCGTGGGCGGCGGCCGGTGTCGCCGCCCCGGTCGGCGCACCACGACGCCGGCCGCGGGGGCCCCGGGGGCCGCGAGCGATCGCGGCCCTCGGCCGTTCCGGAGCGATGCGGCTTGCCATGATGGGCCGGTGGCTCCCGCTGACGTCCCGCCCCGCAGATCGCCGACCGTCCGTGAGCGGATGACCCCGATGTACCGGGCGGCGATGGCCGCGACCTCGCCGGTCGTCCGCCTGTGGGGTCGGCTCGAGGTCGAGGGCCTCGAGCACGTGCCCGGTGACGGCCCGGTCCTGATCATCGGCAACCACGACAGCAACTGGGACCCGGTCGCCATCGGCATCGCCGGCCTGCCGAAGCGGCAGATCCGCGCACTCGCCAAGTCGACGCTCTGGAAGACGAAGCCGCTCGCGTTCGTGATGAACGGCATGGGGCAGATCCCGGTCCGCCGCGGCCAGAACGACGCGCACGCGCTCGACACCGCGATCGAGGAGCTGGCCGCCGGTGCCTGCATCGGCGTCTTCCCCGAGGGCACGATCTCCCGTGGCGGCTACCTGCGGCCCCGCAGCGGCGCCGGACGACTGGCCCGTGCCGTGCCGGACGCGACGGTCGTCTGCGTGACCGTCGAGGGCACCGTCGACATCGTGCGCTTCCCGCTCCGTCCGCGGATCCGCGTCGCGTTCTTCCCGCCCCGCGAGGGGCAGCTCGGAGCGACGGAGGAGCCCGGCGACTTCATGGTCCGCGTCGTCGCGGAGATCCGCGAGCGTGCACCGATCGCGATACCGGGCCGCCGCAAGACCGCCGAGAAGTACCGCCTCGCCCAGGAGCGCCAGGCGGCCGAGGCGCCCGGCGCGGCGGACGAGGTCGCCGCCACCGACCGCGAGACCGCGTCGTCCTGAGGCACTCCGGGGCGGGACGCTCGCGGGCGAGGTGACGCCGGCGACCGCCTGGTCGCGGCGCGCGGCCGCGACCGTCAGCCCGCGTCGCTGACCACCGGCGCGGCGTGCACGTCGCGGTCGCTCGTCGCCGCGTCGAGCAGGTAGGCCGCGAGCGCGGCTCGGGTGAGGAGCAGGCCGCTCTCCCCGACCGGTCCCGTCCGCACGGGGCGGGCGTCGCCCCCGCGCAGCATCGGCAGGCGCGCCAGCGTCCACCGCAGGCCGGACGAGCGGACCGCGTCGGCGGTGCGCAGGACGTCGCGGCGCGGTCCGGGCGCGACGATCCGCACGGTGCGGACGATCGCGGCCATGCGCAGGTCCCGTCCGTCCGCCGGGTCCGGCGCCGTCGGGGTGGCGATGGCGACGAGGCGGTCGACGCCGGCGTGACGCATCGCCGCGACGATCCGCTCGGTCCCCTCGCCGATCGGCGTGCCCCGCTGCAGCGGGCTCGGTCCGAGCGCGCTGATCACGGCGTCCGCACCGGCCACCGCCCGGGCCACGTCGACGTCGTCCGTCAGCGAGCTGCCGATCACCCGGAGCGCCGGGTGGTGCACGCCGAGCTTCTGGGGCGAGCGGGCGTGCGCGACGACCTCGTGGCCCTCCGCGAGGGCCGCGCGGACGACGAGCCGGCCGACGGCGCCGGTCGAGCCGAAGACCGCGATCCTCATCGGCGCGCCGCCCGCAGGTGCGACCGCCGGCCGACGCGGTCGCCGCGCAGGCGGCGACCGACGATCGCGCCCCCGCAGGTCCTCACGACCGGGTCCATCCCAGGACCAGCCGCGTCGTCTCGTCGGGCTGGTCCCAGTGCGGGAAGTGCCCGCACTTCTCGATCCACGTGAGGTCGGCGTCGGGGAACGCGGCCTGCGCACGGGGCGCCTGGCTCGCGAACGTGACGCGGTCCTGCCGGCCCCAGACCAGGTGGATCGGTCCGCGCGCCTGGCCGGCGGGCAGACCGGCCTGCAGCGGGCCGTGCCACAGCGCGTCGAGCGTGTCGGTGAAGCCGGGGGAGGCCGCGAACTGCCGCAGCTCCTTCGCGACCAGCTCCTGCGGCAGCGCCCACGGCCGGGCCGAGAACTGGGCGAGCAGCGCCGTCCGCGTCACGGGGTTGCCGGTCAGCGTGGGCAACGCCTTCTGCAGGCCGACGACGAGCTTGAACGACGCGGCGACGGAGACCCCGAAGAGCGACCGCTGGCGCGTGCTCCAGAACCCGCCCGGGTCGAGCGCGATCGCGGTGCCGACGCGACCGCGCCGGGCCAGTTCGAGCACCAGGCGCGCACCGAGCGACGAGCCGACGACATCGACCCCGTCGAGGTCGTGCGCGTCGAGGAACGCCTCGAGGCGGTCGGCGATCGCGTCGACGGTGACCGCGCCTGCGAGCTCGGGCGCCTCGCCGTGGCCCGGCAGGTCGGGACTGATCACGTCGTGCTCGGCCTGCAGCGCGGGGAGGATCGGGTCGAACGAGTCCCGGTTGCCCCCGAGGCCGTGGATCATCAGGAGTGGCGAGCCGGAGCCCCCGCGCTTGAACGGGAGGGTGGGGGCGGTCTGCGTGCTGGACATGGTGCTCGTTCCGTGGGGGACGTCGTGACGAGTACGGGCGCGGGCCGCGCGCGGACGCGTCGACCCGCCGGTCGGTCAGCCCGTCGGCAGCTGACCGGAGCGCACGCGCGCGGCCATCTCCTTGGACTCCGCGCGGTACACCTCGCCGTCGGCAAGCTCGAGGACCGGCAGCTTGCTCTGGCCGGAGATCGCCTCGACCTTCGGGCGCTTGCCCTTGCCCCAGCCCTGCTTGACGATCTCGTAGTCGATGCCCTGGGCGTCGAGCTCCTTCTGCACGACCCAGCAGGCGTCGAGGTTGGTGTGCAGGAACGTGTAGTTGCAGCGGTGGAGCTTCACTTTGGCCATGCGGGTCACCGTACCCGCCGTGTCGACCCCGCACCGGCGTCCGGCCCGCACCCCGGCGGTCGGCGACGTCGGTCAGGCGGCCGGCTGCTGCTCCCACGCCTGCTGCAGGGCCTGGAGCAGCGACTCCGCGGGCTGGGCGCCCGAGACGAGCAGCCGACGGTCCAGCACGAACGCGGGGACGCCGCCCAGGCCCAGGTCGTGGGCCTCGTCGCCCTCGCCCTCGACCGCGTCGGCGTACTCGTCCCCGGCGAGCATGCGTTCGACCTCGTCGCGGTCCAGCCCGACCTCGGCGCCCAGGCGCACGAGGGTCGGGTGGTCGCTCAGCAGCTCGCCCTCGACGAAGTAGGCCTGGAGCAGCCGTTCGTTGAGCGGGTCCTGCAGGCCGTGGGTGCGGGCGAGGTGCAGCAGCCGGTGCGCGTCGCGCGTGTTGCCCGGGCGGGCGCGGTCCAGCCGGTACTCCAGGCCGACCTCCGACGCCATGCCGGTGACGCGGTCGTTCATCGCCCTCGCCTCCTCCGGGGTCCGGCCGTACTTGCGGGCCAGGAGCGCGTCCAGCCCGCCCTCGACGGCGGCGGGCATCGTCGGGTCGAGCTGGAAGCTGCGCCACTGCACGTCGACCTCGTCGCGGTGCTCGAACCGCGACAGCGCGTCCTCGAACGACCGCTTCCCGATGTAGCAGAAGGGGCACGCGACGTCGGACCAGATCTCGACCTTCATGCCCCGCACGATACGCCGCCCGTCCGCGGGCCCGGTGGGGCGGGGGCATACGCTCGTCGGGTGCGTGGCCCACGGATCAGGGCGGCCGTCGGCCGCCTGGAGGACCGCCAGGTCCCGGTCCACCTCGTCGCCGTCCTGGTCGGCGGCCTCGTCGGCCTGGCCGCGCCGGGGGCCGGGCGCGCGTTCGAGACGCTGATCTACCCGGTCCTCGGCGCGCTGCTCTACGTCACGTTCCTGCAGGTGCCGTTCACGGCGCTGCGTCGGGCCTTCGCCGACCGGCGGTTCCTCGCCGCGGTGCTGGGCCTGAACTTCGTGGTCGTGCCGGTCGTCGCGTTCGGGCTCAGCCGCCTGGCGCCGGGCGGCACCGTCGTCGAGCTCGGCGTCCTGATGGTGCTGCTGACGCCGTGCATCGACTACGTCGTCGTGTTCACGCGCCTGGCCGGGGGCAGCGACCGCCGGCTCCTGGCCGCCGCGCCGCTGCTGATGCTGGCCCAGACCCTGCTGCTCCCCGCGTACCTGTGGCTGTTCCTGGGCCCCGGGCTGGCGGAGGTCGTGCGGCCCGGGCCGTTCGTCGAGGCGTTCCTGCTGCTCATCGCGCTGCCGCTGGCGCTCGCCTGGGCGACGGAGCGCTGGGCCGCCCGGTCGGCCGTCGGGGGCCGCGTGAAGGGCATCGCCGACCTGACCCCGGTGGTGCTGATGGCGCTGACGCTGCTGGTCGTCGTCGCGTCGCAGGTCCCGCGCGTCCGCGACGACGCCGGCCGGGTGATCGGTGTGGTCCCGCTCTACGTCGCGTTCCTGGTGGTCATGGTCGGCGTCGGTGTGGTGCTGGCGCGGCGGCTGCGCCTGGACGCCCCGGCCGGGCGGGCGCTGATGTTCAGCGGCGCGACCCGCAACTCGCTCGTCGTCCTGCCCCTCGCGCTGGCGCTGGGCGACGAGTACGCGCTGACGGGTGCGGTCGTCGTCACGCAGACGCTCGTCGAGGTCCTCGGCATGGTCGCCCTCGTCCGCCTCGCCCCGCGGCTGCTGCCGGCCGCCTCCGCGCTCAGCCGACCCGGCGGTCGAACGCGGCGGAGACCAGGACGCGGCCGTCCGGTGCGGTGATCCACCGGACGTCGCCGGCGCCGCGGACCTCGGCGGGGCCCGCGAACGCGGGCGCGTGGTGCTCGAGGTCGACCGCCAGCGGGCCGTCGGCGGGACCCAGGCCGGCCAGGCCCTCCTCCAGCGCGCGCCAGGTCGCCGCGTTGTTCACGTGGCCGGCGACGTCGAGGTCGGCGGCCACGAAGGTCCACGGGACCACGGGGGCGTCCTCCGGCGGACCCTGGTGGCGCAGCCGCGCGCGGACCCGGCGGCCGGCGGCCGAGGGGCCGTAGATCTCGAGGAACGCCTCGGAGCGGTGCGGCAGGAGGGTCTCGCGGTGCAGCGGCACCCAGATCGCGGCGGCCTCGACGAGCCCGCCCGCGTCGCCCTCCAGGGTCGTGCGCCGCTCGGCGACCAGCGGCCCCAGGCCGCTGCAGGCCGTCCGCATCGCCAGCCGCTCGCCGAAGACCGGGAAGCGCACGACCCGCAGCTGCGTCTTCCGCAGCACCCAGACGACCTCGAGGTCGATCCCCGAGTCGACGACGTCGTCGTAGGCCACCTGCTGCAGCCAGTCCGCGATCGCGTCGAGGCGCGCCCGACCGGCGACGGTGGTCGACGCCGGCCCGACCCGCTGGGTCAGCCCGTGGACGCGGCCGGCGGTCGGGAAGGGGACGAGGGCCTCGAGCTCCATCGGGGGCAGCGTACGACGGCGGACCGGCGGGCCGGGGCCGCACCGGCCCACCCGGCGCCGCGCCGCCCGCCGCATCGCGGACACGTCCTGTCCGTGATCGACGGCAGACTCCGCGCATGCTCGAGACCTCGGCCCGGCTGCTGCGTCTGCTGTCGCTGCTGCAGATGCACCGCGACTGGACGGGCGGGCAGCTGGCGGACGAGCTGGAGATCACGCCCCGCACGGTGCGCCGGGACGTCGAGAAGCTGCGGTCGCTCGGCTACCCGGTCAACGCCGCACCGGGCGTCGCGGGCGGCTACCGGCTCGGCGCGGGCAGCGAGCTGCCGCCGCTGCTCCTGGACGACGACGAGGCCGTCGCGGTGGCCGTCGGCCTGCGCACCGCGGCGAGCGGCAGCAGCGTGGTCGGCATCGAGGAGTCGTCCCTCCGCGCGCTGGCCAAGCTCGACCAGGTCCTGCCGCCGGCGCTGCGCCGGCGGGTCGGGGCGGTGCACGCCTACACGGTGCCGGTCCCCGGCTCCGGGCCCGAGGTCGACGCCGAGGCGCTGTCGACGATCGCCGGGGCGTGCCGGGACCGCGTCGAGCTGCGGTTCGGCTACGGGACGCACGACGGGGTCCGCAGCCGTCGCGTCGTCGAGCCCCACCGGATGGTCCACCTGTACGGGCGCTGGTACCTGGTGGCGTTCGACCAGACCCGGGAGGACTGGCGCACCTTCCGCGTCGACCGCATCACCTCGCGGCTGGCCCAGGGCCGGCGCTGCCCGCGCCGCGAGCCGCCCGACGCGGACCTCGCCGCCTACGTCATGCGGCAGGTCTCCGCCACGCGCGGCCGGTACCGGGCGCGCGTGCGGCTGCACGGCTCCAAGACGGCGTTGCAGCCCAGGGTGCCCGGGTATTTCGGCACCCTCACCGAGATCGACGAGCACTGCTGCCTGCTGGAGGTCGCCGCGGGGTGGATGGGCGGTCTGGCCGTGCAGGTGGCGTCGATCGGCGTCGACTTCACCGTCCTCGAGCCGCCGGAGTTCGCCGAGGAGGTCCGCGCGCTCGCCGTGCGCTTCGGTGCCGCGGCACGGGCGACCGACGACGCGGCGGCACCGGCCGCGGACGACGGGGCCTCCCGATGAGCGACGTGCGGGTCACCGATGCGCAGGCCCTCGCGTTCCGGATCGCGGGTCACCACCTGCACGAGCACACCGACCCGCTGACGGCGGTCGCCGCCTGCGGCCTGCAGGAGTACCCGCCCGGTCACGCCGCCGTCGCCCTGCACGCCCGGGCCGGTGAGGTGCAGGACGACCACCCGGTGTGGGACGCACTGGTGACCGTCAACGCGATGCGCGGGGCGCCGTACGTCGTCCCCCGCGCGGACGTCGCGGTGTTCACGACGGCGCTCGTGCCGGAGGAGGACGACGAGCTGCGCGCCCTCGTGGGGTCCGCGGTCGCGAAGGAGGTGCAGGCCGCCGGGTACGGCGTGGGGGAGGCCCTCGACCTGGTCGCGTCCGCCGCGCGCGAGGGCCTCGCGGACGGCCCGCTGGACCGCGACGCGTTCCACCAGGCGCTCCGCGAGCGGCTGCCCGACGGCCTCCTGCCGTGGTGCCGCGGGTGCGCGAGCCACCACGTCCGGCCCGGTCTCTGGCGGGCGCTGGGCCCGCTCGGCGTCACCGAGATGCCCGGGCGGGCCGTCTGGGCGCCGGCCGCGGGCACGACCGTCGGGACCGGCGACCCCTCGGAGGCGCGGCGCGAGCTCGTCCGCCGGTTCCTGCGCGCCTACGGCCCGTCGACCCACAGCGCGCTGGCCTCGTGGGCGCAGACCGCCCCGGCGCACGCTCGGCGGATGTTCGCCTCCGTCGAGGACGAGCTGGTGGCCGTCCGGCAGGAGGGCGCCCGGCGCTGGGTCCTCGCCGCCGACCTCGACCGCCTGCTCGATCCGCCGGCCGCCACGGGCGTGCGGCTCCTGCACGGCCACGACCCGTACGTCGCGGGACCCGACCGTGCGGCGCTCGCCCCGGACCCCGCGCTGCGCAAGGCGCTCTTCCCCGCGGTCGGCCGGCCCGGGGTCGTGCTGGTGGACGGCCGGCTCGCCGGGCTGTGGCGGGCGCGGAAGAAGGGCCGCACGCTCGAGCTCTCCGTCGACTGGAGCGGACGGACGATCGACCTCGGCGACGCCCCGGAGGCGCTCGCGCGGCTCCGCGGGTGCGACCGGGTCGTGCTCGGCTGACCCGGGGCCCGCCGGGAGGGGCGGCGGCGTCCCGCCCCGGCCGACCCCGGGGATGCCGACCTCCCCCCGCTGGAGGACGGTCGCTGACGGTCCGGGGAGCCCTTCCGGCCGGTCGGCGGGGGCCATCGGCGGACGCCCGAACCATGCCGTTTGACACTTGTGCACCGAGCCGCGTAAGTTCGATCACCGCGGGATGCGTAGGGCGTCCCGACCGAGGGTAGGAGTCATCGCACACATGGTCGAGAAGGCAGCAGCACCACGGGTCTCGCGTTGGCGACGTAAAGCACTCGACCTGGCGGGGGCGATGACCACGCCGTTGCTCCCCGACGACTACATCGCGCTGCTGGATCCGCGCTGGTCGACGCGCGAGGCGACGGGCACCGTCGTCCGCGTCCGGTCCGAGACCGACGACGCCGCCACGGTCGTCGTCAAGCCGACCCACCCGTGGCCCGGTCACCGGCCCGGCCAGTACCTGCGCATCGGCGCCGAGATCGACGGCATCCGCCACTGGCGCGCCTACTCGCTGACCTCGGACCCCGAGCACCCCGAGGGCCTCGTGTCCGTGACCATCAAGCACGTGTCCGAGGGCAAGATGTCGCCCTGGTTCACGGAGAGCTGCGGTCCCGGCACGGTCGTCTTCCTCGGCAACGTCGAGGGCGAGTTCGGCCTGCCGGACCCCCTGCCGCCCAAGTTCCTGATGATCAGCGCCGGCTCGGGCATCACCCCGATCTGGAGCATGCTGCGGGAGCTCCGCCGCCGTGGCGCGCTGGACGACGTCGTCCACCTGCACGGCACGCGCACGACGGAGGACTTCATCTTCGGCCCGCAGCTGCGCGAGCTCGACGGCGACCAGGACGGCTACCACCTGCACGAGCAGCTGAGCGCCGAGGACGGCCGCCTGAAGGTCGAGAACCTCGACGAGCTCTGCCCGGACTGGCGCGAGCGCGAGGCGTTCCTCTCCGGTCCGCGCGAGATGATCGACGACTTCGTCGCGCACTGGGAGTCCGAGGGGCTCGAGGAGCACCTGTCGACGGAGCGCTTCCAGCCCGTCATCGGCACCGGCGACGCCGAGGTCGGCTCGGGCGGCACCGTCTCCTTCGTCGTCACGGACAAGGAGGCGACCTGCGAGCAGGGCATCTCGATCCTCGTCGGCGGCGAGGAGGCCGGTGCCAACCTCCCCTACGGCTGTCGCATGGGCATCTGCCACACCTGCGTCGGCGTCCTCCGCGAGGGCCAGGTCCGCGACCTGCGCTCCGGTGAGGTCCACGGCGAGCAGGGCGAGACGATCCGCACCTGCGTCAACGCGCCCGAAGGCCACGTGGTCGTCGAGCTCTGACCCGCAGCACCCCGGTCCCGCGCGGTCCCGTCGGCCCGCGGGCCGGCGGGGCGCACGCCCCACCGCCTTCCCGGCCCTCGCGGCCGCACCCCTTCCAGGCCCCAGGGCCACCCCACCTTCCAGGCCCCGTGCCACCCGAAGAACAGGACACCACCGCATGACGCCTCCCACAGGAGCCAGCACGGCCTCCATCCCCGGCACCATGGACGACGAGAAGGCCGGTCCGTCCCGTCGCGACGGCGACCCGAACGCGTTCAACCCGCTGTTCCGCCTCTCCTCCGAGCAGATCGAGGAGATCGGCGCGGAGTTCCAGAAGATCCACGACGAGGTCAAGGGCGACCTCGGCGACCGCGACGCGAACTACATCCGCTCGATCATCGAGTTCCACCGTCGCCTGACGGCGCTCTCGCGGATCGTGCTCATGGCCTCGCGGTACCCGCCGGCGTGGCTGCTCGGGACGGCCGGCCTCTCCGTGGCCAAGATCCTCGAGAACATGGAGATCGGCCACAACGTCATGCACGGCCAGTGGGACTGGATGAACGATCCCCAGATCCACAGCTCGACGTGGGACTGGGACACCGCCTCGACCGCCGCGTCGTGGAAGCACTCCCACAACTACGTGCACCACACGTACACGAACGTCATCGGGCTCGACAAGGACGTCGGCTACGAGTTCATGCGCGTGGACCCCAAGCAGCGCTGGTCCCCCGAGTTCCTCGCCCAGCCGCTGATCAACATCCTCGTGATGCTGTTCTTCGAGTGGGGCGTCGCGATCCACGACATGGACCTCGAGGCGATCAAGAAGGGCACGAAGAAGAAGTCCGACCTGATGAACGACCTGAAGGGGATCGGCAAGAAGGGCGGCCGTCAGGTCCTGAAGGACTACATCCTCTTCCCGGCGCTCTCGGGCAAGCACTGGAAGAAGACGCTGAAGGCGAACTTCACCGCCAACATCGTCCGCAACGTGTGGTCCAACGCGATCATCTTCTGCGGTCACTTCCCGGACCAGGCCTACACGTTCACCGAGGAGGAGATCGCCGACGAGACCCGCGGCGGCTGGTACGTCCGCCAGCTCCTCGGCGCCGCCAACATCGAGGGCTCGGACACGTTCCACCTGATGAGCGGCAACCTCAGCTACCAGGTCGAGCACCACCTCTTCCCGGACATGCCGAGCTCGCGCTACAAGGAGATCGCGCCGAAGGTCAAGGCGCTCTGCGAGCAGTACGAGCTGCCCTACAACACGGGCCCCTTCTGGCAGCAGTGGCTGATGGTGCAGCGCACGATCCTGCGCCTGGCGTTCCCGGGCGGCAAGGAGACCCCGAAGTCGCCGCCGTACGTCGCACCGCCGGAGCAGCCGCGCGCCGAGCGCACGGTGCAGGCCGTCGACGGCCCGATCCCCGCCTTCCCGTAGGCGATAGGGGGCGGCCGCCGAGCGCGGCCGTCCCGGGTGTGGGCCCGCCGCCGGGCGGGCGCACACCCGACGGTCCGGGTGCGCTGCGCGCGTCGCGAGGCGCCCACCGGCCGGGACCGTGGCGAGTGACGACCGGTGGTCGGGGTAGGGGAGCAGGATGGTCCGCCGCAGCTCCACCGCCGACGCCACCGTTCCCGCGCCGGACCTCGACGAGGTCCGGACGGCGCTCCAGGCCCGCGCGGACGACCTGCGTTCCCGCATCGGGGTGATGGCCGCCGCCCCCGAGCGGGGCTCGACGCTGAGCTTCGGCAAGCGGATCGGCGACGGCACCCTGGAGGCCGTCGGTCGCCTGACCGAGGTCGGCGTCGGTGCGAGCCTCGAGCTCGAGGAGGCGCGGGTCAGCCGTGCGCTCGAGAAGCTCGACGACGGCACCTACGGCCTCTGCGACGCGTGCGGACGCCCGATCGCGCCGAAGCGCCTGCGGGCGATGCCGGAAAGCGTCCTGTGCCTCGAGGACGCCGCGAAGCTGCGCCGCTGACGCGGTCGGCCGAGCGTCCCTCCGGGGCCGCCGGCCGAGCGCCGGACCGGCCCCGGGCCGCGGGGCCCGAAGTCCGGCGTCAGCCGCCGAAGATCCCGGCGGGCAGCTCGTAGACGTCGAGGTCCTCGAGGGGCGGGCCCTTCCGCGGTCTGCGCGGTCCGGCCGGCTTCGTCCGGCCGCGTCCGCCCTTGAAGCGCGTGGGTCCGGTCGGGGCCGCGGCAGGATCGACGAGCCGCAGGCGCTCACCGCCGAGCACCGACATGGCGGACTCCAGCTCGGCCTCGGACACCTCGTGCCCGGCGTCGGCGACCAGGCGGGCCGCGTCGCCCGCGCGGACGCAGAGCACGCCGCGCCGGGTGCCGAACGGCTGGATCGCGACGGCGGGGTGCGCGGCCAGGAGCTCGCGGAGGGCGTCGGGATCCATCCCCGCGGAGGATGCCGGATGCGACCGCCCGGGGCCGTGCCGGGTCCGCGCCGGATGGGCGGTGATCCGTCGCGGGTCCGTGACGGACCACCCCGCGCACCCGGGCCCGGGTCCCGCCCTGCCAGACTCCCGGCATGACCGAGATGGCGTCCATCACGCTCGAGGGGGCCTCGTTCGAGGACCGCTTCCTGAAGATCCTCGAGGCCACGGGCCTCGAGCCGGAGGAGTTCGAGGGCCTGCCCTACTTCTCCTACAGCCCGTTCTTCGTGATCGCCGGCGCGACGATCTCGCCGAAGATCCGTGAGCACGGCGACCACTCGCACTTCGAGGGCGTCCTGATCGAGGTCCCCGACGACCAGGTCGAGATCTTCCTCGACGTGCTCCCGGAGCTCCTGGAGCAGCTGCAGCCGCTCGACGACGAGGACGACGCGCCGGCGCAGGCCTAGGGCACGACCGGCGCGACCCGACGCGGCGCGTCCTCCGGCCGCGGCGCGGCCCTCCGGGGCCCGACGTGCCGGGCCCTTCCGACGCGGCGCGTCGCAGCCCGTCGGGCGCGTCGCCGCTCGGGGGCCCGTGCCGCCGAGTCGCGGACGCGTCCACGGGCGGCCCTCCGTCGTACTTCGAACAGGACGCACGGCAGGCCCGTCGCGCGCCCTCCATCCCGAGGAGCCCGCATGACCGTCCGTCCCCTGATCGCCTCCGCGACCGCCCTGACCGCCACCGTGGGCATCGTCGCCGCGCTCGCGGTCTCCGGCTCGCAGGCCGCGACCACGAAGATCGTCAAGGTCGAGGACTTCCAGTTCAGTCCCGCCAAGCTGACGATCAAGCGGAACACCACCGTCAAGTTCGTCTGGAAGGGCAAGGCGGAGCACGACGTCTCGCTGCTCCGCAAGCCCCGTGGGGTCCGGATGAGCCCGGTCATCTCCGACGCGATGGCGCGGGGCTCCGCCACCCAGAAGTTCAGGACGAAGGGCACCTACAGGATCGACTGCTCGATCCACGCCAACGCGATGAAGCTGACCGTCGTCGTCAAGTAGGCAGGTCGCGCCGGGCCCCCCCGGGGAGGCCCGGCCCGGCGTCCGGCCCTCAGCCCTCCGAGGACTGCGCGTCGAGCGTGTCGGGGAGCCCGTTGAGGCCGGCGACGGCCACCGCGATCTCGTCCGGGCCGCCGACGACCTCGAAGGTGCGGCCGACCGTCGACGGGTCGTCGAGGACGGCGAGCAGCGTGGCGGCGACGTCGGCGCGCGGGATCGGGCCGCGCTCGACGTGCCGGGCGGCGTGGATGCGGCCGTGGCCGTCCTCGTCGGTGAGCATCGCGGGACGGACGATCGTGTAGTGCAGGCCGCTGGCGCGGGTGTCGGCGTCGGCCTGGGCCTTCGCGCGCTGGTATTCGGCGTAGACGTCGTCGCCCTCGATCTCGCCGTCGATGCCGATGGCGGAGACGATGACGATGCGGTCGATCCCGGCGTGGCGGCAGGCGTCGATGGTCTTCACGACGCCGCCGTGGTCGACGGACCACTTGCGCTCGGCGGGCTGGCCGGGACCGGAGCCGGCGGCGAAGACCGCCGCGGTGGCCCCGCGGAACGCGCCGGCCAGCGACTGCCCGGTGGTCTCGTCCGCCTCGAGGTCGACCACGACGGGATCGATCCCGTCGGCGCGCAGCTCGTCCGCGTGGGCCGCGTTGCGGATCACCCCTCGTGCGGTGTCGCCGCGCTGCGCCAGGAGCGCACCCAGCTTCCGCGCGATCTGCCCGTGTCCTCCGACGATGACGACGTCCATGGCCCCGACGCTAACGGACGCGCATCAGCGGCCCTTGAAGGCGGGGCACGGGCGACCCCGGCCCCGTCGGTCCGCCGCACCCGGGACGGGTGGGGGACGGACCGGGGCAGATCCCCATGGTGGGGGCGGGGCGCGCCGCGCAGACTGACGGCATGACCCAGACTCCCGGAGCCCTCCACCCCCGGCCCGTCACCCGCGACGTCCGTGCGCCGCGCTCCCTCTTCGACATCCTCGGCACGCTCGGTCCGGCGCCCGGTCCGTCCGACGACGCGGCCCCGTTCCGTGCGGCGTGCGTCCTGGAGGCCGCCCGTCGGGGTCGGCCCGCCGGTCCGCCCCGCCCGACCCCGCACGGTGCGGCGCCCCCCGCAGGCTGACCCGGACGGACGACCGCCGGCGGTCGCGCATGACGGCATTTTGCCGGGGGTAGGGACCCGCCGTGCCCGACGCCCTGGACGCCCTCGCCCGCGACGCCCTCGGGATCGACGCGCTGCGTCCCGAGCAGCGGACCGCGGTCGAGGCCGTCCTCGCCGGGCGCGACGTGCTCGCCGTGATGGCCACGGGCTCCGGCAAGTCGGCGATCTACCAGCTCGCGGGGCTGCAGCTCGACGGCCCGACGGTCGTCGTCTCACCGCTGATCGCGCTGCAGCAGGACCAGGTCGCGGGCCTGCACGCCGCCACCGGCGACGACGACCTGGCCGTCGCGCTGAACTCGCAGATGGGCCGCCGCGCGCGCCGCGAGGCGCTCGACGGCCTCGGGGCCGGCAGCTCGCGCTTCGTGCTGCTCTCGCCCGAGCAGCTCGCGAACCCCGAGGTGCTCGCGGACCTGGCCGAGATCCGCCCGGCGCTGCTGGTCGTCGACGAGGCGCACTGCATCTCGGAGTGGGGTCACGACTTCCGGCCCGACTACCTGCGGCTCGGCGCCGCCCGCCACGCGCTGTCGGGCGACGGGGCCCACCCGCTCCCGGCGCTCGCGCTGACGGCGACGGCCGCGCCGCCGGTGCGCGACGAGATCATCTCCCGCCTGCGGATGGACGACCCCGAGATCGTCGTCGGCGAGTTCGACCGCCCCGAGCTCTGGCTGGAGGTCCGACGCTTCGAGGAGGAGAGCGCCAAGGACGCGGCGCTCCTCGACGCGGTCGTGGAGACCGAGGGCGACGGGCTCGTCTACGTCGCCACGCGCCGGGCGGCCGAGGAGACGGCCGCGGCCCTGCGCGACCGGGACGTCGACGCCCGGCACTACCACGGCGGCATGCCGGCGGACGAGCGCGAGGAGGTGCTCGACGCGTTCGTGGCCGGCCGGATCCGCGTGGTCGTCGCGACGATCGCGTTCGGCATGGGCGTCGACAAGCCGGACGTGCGCTTCGTCCTGCACCAGGCCCCGTCGTCGTCGCTGGACGCCTACCTGCAGGAGGTCGGCCGGGCCGGCCGCGACGGGGACCCCGCCACCGTCGTGCTCTTCTACCGGCAGCAGGACCTCGGCCTGCGCCGGTTCCAGGCCGGCGCGGGTCAGGTGGACGCCGACCAGATCGAGCGCGTCGCGGCGGTCGTCACGGCCTACGGGGACCCGGTGGACCCGGTGCTGCTGGCCGACGAGCTGGACCTGACCGCGTCCAAGGTGACCACCGCGGTCAGTCGGTTGGAGGACGCCGGGGCGGTGCAGCTGCGACCCGACGGGTACGTCGCGCCGCTCCGCGGCCCGGACGACCTGCAGGACGCCGTCCAGGAGGCCGAGCGGGCCGGCCGGCACCGCCATGCGTACGAAGAGTCGCGGATCGCGATGGTCCGCACCTACGCCGAGACCCACGACTGTCGCCGCGAGGTGCTGCTCTCGTACTTCGGCGAGGCGTTCGCCGGGCCGTGCGACGGCTGCGACAACTGCGCGTCCGGGGTCTCCGACGTCTCGGACGAGGCGCAGGACGGTCGGCCGTTCCCGGTGGGGGCGGCGGTGCGCCACGCGGACTGGGGCCCGGGCGTCGTCCAGCGCTACGGCGCCGAGCGGATGACGGTGCTGTTCCAGGACGCCGGGTACCGCACCCTCGGGGTCGACCTCGTCGTCGAGCGCGAGCTGCTGGTCGCCGACGACTGACCCGGCCGCGTCGTCCGCCCGTCGGGCGGGTACGTACCCTCCTCATGGCTCGCTACGTCGGAACCGTCCGCTCCAACCGCCCCGCGCGCGAGGTGTTCGAGGATCTCGCCGACTTCACGTCCGTCGCGCAGTGGGACCCGGGCGTGGCGTCGTGCACCCACACGGGCGGGAAGAAGGGCGAGGTCGGCTGCCGCTTCCGCGTCGTGCAGGACACGACGGGACCGGACATCACCATCGACTACGCGATCGAGGAGATCGAGCACCCCCGGCGGGTCGTCCTGCGGGGCACGAACGCCTGGCTGGTGTCGATCGACGTCATCGTCGTCGAGCCCACCCCGGCGGGCTGCGAGGTGACCTACGACGCGACGATCAAGCTCAAGGGCCCGCTGGCCCTCTTCGACCCGCTGATGTCGCTGGGCCTCAAGCGGATCGGCGCGAAGGCGAAGAAGGGCCTGACGGACCACGTCAACGCCTGAGGTCGCCCGGCCCGCCGGGCGCGGCTCCCGCTAGTGCAGCTGCCAGTTGGGGTCGTGGTCCTCGAGGACGCCGTCGAAGTCCATGCGGCTGCCCTCGACGGCCGCCTGGAACAGCGTCCGGTCGATGCGGCCCTGGTAGACGGGGACGCCGAGCTGGATGCAGGTGGCGATGATGTCGACCCGCTTGACGCCGACCGCGTCGGCGAGCTCTTCGGGCGTGAGGTGGACGGCCATGGGACTCCTCGGGTGGTCTTCCGGTTGTCCCCTCCGGGTTCTAACGGAGCGGCCGGACCGACGCAAGGGCCGGCCGACCGCGCCGGGTGCTCTAGCCCTGCTCGGGAGCCGCGTCGCTGCGGCCCTGGGCGACCAGGTCGTCCAGGACGGAGGCGTCGGCGGCCTCGCCGGTGACGATCTGGGCCGCCACGGTCGTCCGCAGGTTCGCCACGGCGTTCATGCCGGTCTCCATGGTGATGTCGACGATCTCGTTGGCCTCGGCCAGCTGATCGGCGCCCAGACCGGCGATGGCGACGACGAGCTGGTGCTGGCCGTAGCGGGCGGTGATCGCGGGGGAGGGGAAGAGCTCGCTCAGCAGCGCCGCCGCACGCGCGACGACGGGGTCGGGCAGCGTCATGCCGGGGTCGGAGACGTCCTCCATCGAGACCACGACCACGCCGACGGCGCGCGACTCCTCGAGCATGTGGGCGACGCCCTGCTGCAGGCTGGCGCGGTTGGCCAGGCCGGTGAGCTCGTCCTTCGTCGAGAGACGCTCGAGCGTCCGCTCGTGCATGCGCCGGGTCGTGACGTCCGTGTGGGTCACGACGGCACCGACGCCCGGGACCTCGAGCGAGCGGACGCGCAGGCGGAACCACCGGAGCTCGTCCGGGGCGTGGCAGTCGTACTCGAGGGTGAAGGTCGCCCGCGTGCCGTCGAGGACGCTGCGGATGCCCTTGTTGATCGGGTCCTCGAGCGGGTCGTCGCCCGAGGGGGTGCTGGCCGCGACGTAGTTCGTCCCGATCCAGTTCAGGTCCTCCGCGCCGTTGTCGAGCGCGAAGCGCTGCCACGCGACGTTGACGTGCAGGATGCGGCCGTCGGTGTCGAGCACGGCGACGTGGTCGTCGACGGCGTCCAGGGCGCCGACGACGGCGGCCAGGAGCGTGGGGAGACGGGTCGTCTCAGAGGGTCCGGTCTTCATCCGTTCTCCAACCGCGGGAGGCGGGTCGTGAGGGCATGGACGGGGGACACGCCCGCGAATGGTACGCGACCGACCGCGCGGCTCCGCCGGTATCGGTCACCCGGCCAGGACCCGTGGGCCCGCGAGGATCGATCGGGGACGCCCGGCGGCGACGACGATCGCCCGCCCCGACGGGTCAGGCGGCGACCGACGGGTCGTCGGTCGGCTTGTCCTCGAGGTGGTCGCGCATGCGGTCCATCGCGCGGTTGAGGATGCGGGAGACCTGCATCTGCGAGACCCCGATGTCGCGGCCGATCTCGCGCTGCAGCTGCTCGTCGAAGAAGCGCAGCTCGACGACCTCGCGGTCGCGGGGCCCCAGGACGGAGAGGGCGTCGGCGACCTCGTCGCGCAGCGTGACGTCCTCGTAGCCCCCCTCGCGGGTCCCCATGGTGTCCAGCGGCGAGGCACCCTCGCCGTCGCCGGGCATCGTGAAGTCCAGGGACTTGGCGCGGTAGGCGTCGTGGGCGATCTCGGCCTCGAAGACGTCCTCGACGGAGCAGCCGAGCTGCTCCGCGATGGTCACCTGCGAGATGCCGGGCTCGACGGCCTTGGCCCGGGCGACCTTGGCCTGGAGCTCCTGCATCGAGCGGGGGACCTTGACGGCCCACGTGTGATCGCGGAAGTGGCGCTTGATCTCGCCGGCGATCGTCGGGCGCGCGTACGCGCCGAAGCTGCCGCCACCGGATGCGTCGAAGCGCTCGAGAGCCTTGACGAGCGCGAGCATCCCGACCTGCAGCAGGTCGTCGGCGGACTCGCCGCGCCCGATGTACTGCCGGACGACGGAGCGGACCAACGGCGTGAAGCGCTCGACGAGCTTGTCGAGACGCCGCGGGTCGCGGGTCGTGCGGTACAGCCGGATGAGGGCGATGTCGAGCAGATCGCGCTGCTCGTAGGACTGGGACACGGCGTTCCTCCGCACCCCAGGGGACGGGTGCGTCGACAGCGGTACGCCCGGCTCACGCGGAGCGGTGGCTCCGTGCGCCACTGACGCGTCTGGTGGGGATCGTCCGCCGCGGGGGTGCTCCCCACGTGCGCCGCCACGACCATCGCCCGAGTGTTCCGAGCGAGCGCCGCCGACGGTGCTCTACGCCATCTGACCTCGGTCCCACCCTACTGCTCGCGGACCCGGAGTCAACTGAGAGGCCGATGCACGTACCCGCGGTCACGGGTCGGAAACATCTTTTTCGTGACCGCCGCACGACGTCGGTCCCGACGCGGACCGCCGGACGCCGCCGAGGCCCGCGGGGGCGATACTGGGCCGGTGTTCGACGAGCGGAACGTCCTGGGCGACCCGCTCCAGGAGTGCGGGACCGACCCGCTCACGGGGTTCTTCCGCGACGGCTGCTGTCGCACCGGCCCGCAGGACCAGGGCCGCCACACCATCTGCGCGGTCGTGACGGCGGAGTTCCTCGAGCACCAGCGCTCGATCGGCAACGACCTCTCCACCCCGATGCCGGGGTTCCGCTTCCCGGGGCTGCGGCCGGGGGACCGGTGGTGCGTGACCGCGCGCAACTGGCTCCGGGCGCACGAGGACGGGGCCGCGGCCTTCGTCGTCCTGGCCGCCACCCACGAGCGGGTGCTCGACGACGTGCCGCTCGAGGCGCTGCGCGCCCACGCGGTCGACGTCCCGCCCGACGCCGGGCCGTTCGGGACCTGAGCGCCCGGCGTCCGTCCCGGCCCGCTCGGCCCGGATCCTCGATCGCCGGCGCGTCGGGACGCGCCGAGGATCGGTGGGTCCGGGGTCAGGTCAGGACGGCGATCGCGACGAACAGCGCCGCGGCGACGCCGCAGACCACCGCGACGGCCCCGAGGACCTGGATCCGCCGGTCGGCGTGGACGATCCGGTCCTTCACCTCGAGCCCGCCGTCGACGCCCCGGTCCAGCAGGCGCTGGGCCCATGCGAACTCGAACGACAGCATCGCGAGGCCCAACGGGATGACGACGACGGCGGGGCCCGGGAAGACGACCATCGCGATCCCGGCGAGCACGACGATGACGCCGGCGACCACCCAGGCCAGGCGGTAGGCCGCGCCCTTGTCGCGGTAGGCCTCGCGCCGCGCCTCCAGCCGGCGCAGGATCCGGGGTTGGGGGCGCTCGGTCTTCGGCTCGGACACGGGGATGTTCTACCCGGTCCGGGGGCGCGCGCCACGGAGCGGGCTGGGCGCGTCAGCCGCCGAACAGCCGCCGGGAGCCGAGGACCCGGGTGACCTCGATCTCGATCGCGACGCGCTCCGGGTTCACGCGCGGCTGCCGGTACCGGCCGGCGTAGCGGGCCACGGCCTCGGCGACGCGCTCGGGGTCGTCCGTGGCCCGGGCGACGCCCTCGAGCGTCAGCCACCGCGGCCCGTCGAGCTGGCACACCGCGGCGAGCGTGCCGTCGCGCGCGTTGCGGGCCTTCTGGCTGCCACCGCCCGTGATCACCCGCGCCAGACCGCGCTCGGGGTCCCACGTGAAGCCGACGGCCGTCACGTGCGGGGTCCCGTCGCCCCGCATGCTGGTGTAGGTCCCGAGGTGGCGCTCGGTCAGGAACGCGAGGGCGTCGGCGGTCAGGGCGTCGGGACCGGTGGGCATGCGCCCATCATCCCCGCCCGTGCGGCGCCGGGGACGGGCCCGGACGTGGTCCCCGCAGCGCGGCGCCCCGGGGTCGCGCGCAGACGGACCACCGATCTGCACGCATAGCGCACATCACATCGCTCTGCGTACACTCGGGCGGTGTCGGCCGGCGACCTCGTCCTCATCGCCGTCGCGGGCTTCGTCGCCGGGGGCATCAACGCCCTGGCCGGCGGCGGGTCCCTCGTGCTGTTCCCGGTGCTGCTGGCCACCGGGCTCTCGCCGCTGGTGGCCAACGTGACCAACACGGTCGCGTCGTGGCCCGGCACGGCGGGCGGCGTGCTCGGCCACCGGCCCCTCCTGCGCGGCCGGATGCGACCGCTCCTGCCGCTCGCCCTCGCCGGCGCGACGGGCTCGGCGCTCGGCTGCCTGCTGCTCCTGGTCCTGCCCGGGTCGGCGTTCGACGTGGTCGTCCCGGTCCTCGTGCTGGCGGCGTCGGTCCTGCTGGCCCTCGGGCCCCGCATCACCGCGTGGGTCGACCGACGGGCCGCCGACGCCGCGGGCGACGACGGCGTGCCCGGTGGCCGCGGGGCGGTGCCGGCGCTCGGGGTCGCGGGGATCTACGGCGGCTACTTCGGCGGCGCGATGGGCGTGGTGCTGCTCGCCGCGCTCAGCGTCACCCGGCGCGACGACCTGCGGCACCTCAACGCCGACAAGTCCGCGCTCTCGCTCGTCGACTGCTCCGTGGGCGTGCTGGCCTTCGGGCTGTTCGGCCCGGTCGAGTGGGCCGCGGTGCTCGTCGCCGCGCCGACCGGACTCGTCGGCGGCTACCTCGGGGCACGCCTGGCGCGAGTCATCGACGAGCGGCTGCTCCGTCTGGCCGTCGTGGCGATCGGCGTCGCCGTGGCGGCCTGGCTCGCCCTGCGCTGAGCGACGGGCCGAGGGCCGAGGCCGGGAACGGGCGACGGACCTGCGCGCCGCGATCCGGTGTCCGGCACCGGACGCGGCCCCCGGCCCGCGCGTCAGGCGCCCAGGCCGTCGATGCAGAGGTACTTCAGCTCGAGGAAGTCGTCGAGGCCGTGGCGCGAGCCCTCGCGGCCCAGGCCCGACTGCTTGACGCCGCCGAACGGCGCTCCCTCGTAGGAGATCAGGCCGGTGTTGACGCCGACGACGCCGAACTCCAGCGCGCGCCCCACGCGCGCGATGCGCGCGGCGTCCTTGGAGAAGAAGTAGGCCGCGAGCCCGGACTCCGTGGCGTTGGCCAGCGCGACGGCGTCGGCCTCGTCCGTGAAGCGGAAGACCGGGGCGACGGGGCCGAACGTCTCCTCCGTGGCGATCCGCATCCCCGCGGTCGCGCCGACGAGGACCGTCGGCTCGAAGAACGTGCCGCCGAGGTCGTGCGGGCCGCCGCCGCAGACGACGGTGGCGCCGTGCTCGACCGCGTCGTTGACGTGCTCCTGCACCTTCGCGACCGCCTTGGCGTCGATCAGCGGCCCCTGCTCGGAGCCCGCGTCGAACCCGTTGCCCACGGCGAGCGCGTCGACGGCCGCCGCGAAGCGCTCCACGAAGGCGTCGTGGATCCCGTCCTGGACGAGGATGCGGTTCGCGCACACGCAGGTCTGACCGGCGTTGCGGAACTTCGAGTCCATGGCGCCCTTGACGGCGGCGTCGAGGTCGGCGTCGTCGAAGACGATCAGGGGCGCGTTGCCGCCGAGCTCGAGCGACAGCTTCTTCACGGTGTCCGACGTCGCGCGGATCAGGTGCTTGCCCACCGCGGTGGAGCCCGTGAAGGTCAGCTTGCGCACGTGCGCGTTCTCCGTCAGCTCCGTGCCGACCTCGTCGGCCGGTCCGGGGACGACGGTCAGGACGCCCGCGGGGATCCCCGCGCGGTCGGCCAGCTCGGCCATCGCCAGCGCGGAGAGCGGCGTGGACGGGGCGGGCTTGACGACGATGGTGCAGCCGGCGGCCAGGGCGGGGGCGACCTTGCGGGCGATCATGGCCATCGGGAAGTTCCACGGCGTGATCGCGGCGCACACGCCGATCGGCTCGCGGACGGCGAGCAGCTGCCGGCCGGGCACGTTGGTCGGGATGACGTCGCCGTAGGCGCGCTTGCCCTCCTCGGCGTACCACTCGACGAACGTGGCGCCGTAGAGGATCTCGCCCTTGGCCTCGGCCAGCGGCTTGCCCTGCTCGGCGGTGATGATCGACGCGAGGTCGTCGGCGTGCTCGACGATCAGGTCGAACCAGCGGCGCATGAGGATCGAGCGGTCCTTCGCGGTGCGCGCCGCCCACGCCGGGAACGCCGCGGCGGCCGCGTCGATCGCCCGGACGGCGTCGGTGCGCGTGGCGTCGGCCACCGACGCGATCTCGCGGCCCGTCGCCGGGTCCGTGACGGCCAGGCGTCGGTCGCCCTCCGCCGGCGTCCAGCCGCCGTCGAGGTAGAGGTCCGAGCGCAGGAGGGCCGGGTCGGCGAGCGCGGTGGGGAAGGCGGCGGTGGTCATGCGTGCTCCGGTGGTCGGACGCGACGCGCGGGCGCATCGCAAGAACTCCGGCGATGCTCGCATAACGCACAACTGATCGCAATCCGCGCAAAACGGCTGGACAGCCGTCACACGATCCCCTACTGTGCGTCCTCCGAGCACCTGAACGCAATGCGAGCACCAGTGACCCCTACCGCCTCCAGCGACGCCGACCGCCGCTACGTCTTCCACCCCTTCAGCGACCTCGGCGCGCACGAGCGCAACGGGTCCATGGCGATGATGGTCTCGGGCAGCGGCTCGCGACTGACCGCCGACGACGGCCGCGAGTACCTCGACGCGATGGCCGGGCTGTGGTGCGTCAACGCCGGGTACGGCCGCGTCGAGATCGCCGACGCGATCCGCGAGCAGGCCGTGACGCTGCCGTACTTCCACGGCTTCTCGTCCATGGCGACCGAGCCGCCGGCGCTCCTGGCCGAGAAGGTCATCGGCATGGCCGGGCCGCGGATGTCGAAGATCTTCTACGGCAACAGCGGGTCGGACGCCAACGACACCCAGCTGAAGATCGTCTGGATGTACAACAACCTCCTGGGCCGTCCGGAGAAGAAGAAGATCATCGCCCGCGAGCGCGGGTACCACGGCGTCACGATCGCGTCGGCCAGCCTCACGGGCCTGCCCGCGATGCACGCCGCCTTCGACCTGCCGCTGCCGCGGATCAAGCACACCTCCGCGCCGCACCGGCTCTGGGGCAAGAACGCGGGCGAGACCGACGCGCAGTTCTCCCAGCGCCTGGCCGACGAGCTCGAGGAGCTGATCCTCGCCGAGGGTCCCGACACCGTCGCCGCGTTCATCGGCGAGCCGGTGCAGGCGGCGGGCGGCGTCATCGTCCCGCCCGACGGCTACTGGGCCGCGATCCAGGCCGTCCTGAAGAAGTACGACATCCTCCTGATCGCCGACGAGGTCGTCTCCGGCTTCGGGCGTCTGGGAGGCTCCTTCGGCAGCGACCTGCTGGGCATGGAGCCCGACCTCGTGACCGTCGCCAAGGGCATCACCTCCGCCTACGTCCCGCTCTCGGGCGTCATCGTGTCCGACAAGGTCTGGGACGTGCTCTCCGGCGACCCGGCCGGGGTCTTCCAGCACGGCTACACCTACAGCGCCCACCCGCTCGCCGCGGCCGCGGCGCTGGCGAACCTCGAGCTGATCGAGCGCGACGGCCTGATGGACGCGGTCCACGCCCGCGGCGACCAGCTGCGCGCCGCGCTGCGCGACGCGTTCGCCGACCACCCCAACGTCGGCGAGGTCCGCGGCATGGGACTCGTCGCCGCCGTCGAGTTCGTGGCCGACCGCGATCCGATGACCCGCTTCGACCCGGCCCTGAAGGTCGGCGCACGGGTCACCCGCGCCAGCCTCGACCGCGGCATCGTCACCCGGGCGCTGCCCGCGGCCGACACGATCTCGTTCTCCCCGCCGTTCGTGGTGACGGAGGAGGAGATCGGCGAGATGGTCGCCGGCACCCGCGCCGCGCTCGACCAGGTCGCGGACGAGCTCGTCCGCGAGCGGGTCTAGGCGGGAAGGACCGCGCCCCGCGTGCCCGGACCGGACCGCGAGCAGGACGCCGACCGCCCCGCACCGGGCGTCGCGCACCCGGCGTCCGGCGACGGGCGCCGCCCCCGGCTGGGGCTGATCGTCAACCCGGTCGCCGGGGTCGGCGGACGCGTGGGGCTGAAGGGCAGCGACGGCGCCGCCGTGCAGCGGCGCGCGCTCTGGGCCGGGGCCGTGCCGCAGGCGTCGGTCCGCACGATCCGGGCGCTCCGCCGGCTCGCGGGCGTCACGGGTCTCGAGGTCCTCGCGGCCCCCGGGGCGATGGGGGCCGACCAGGCCGCGGCCGTCGGCCTGTCCGCGACGGCCATCGCGTGGTCCGGGACGGTCCCGTCGTCGTGCGCGCCCGGCCAGGGGCTGCCGCCGACGACCGCCGCCGACACGCGAGCGGCCGCCCGCGAGCTCGTGCGGGCCGGGGTCGACCTGCTGCTCTTCGCCGGCGGCGACGGCACGGCGTGCGACGTCCACGACGTCGTCGGCGACCGCGTCCCGGTGCTCGGCATCCCGACCGGCGTGAAGATGCACTCCGGCGTCTTCGCCTCCTCGCCCGAGGCGGCGGGGGAGGCCACCGCGGCATGGCTGGCCGACCCGTCCCCCGACCGCCTGGTCGACGCGGACGTCGCCGACATCGACGAGGTCGCCGTGCGCGAGGACCGGATCGCCACGCGCCTGCACGGGCGGGTCCGCGTGCCGCGCGACCGCGCGCGGGTGCTCGCGGCCAAGGGCGGGACGGCGCGCCGCGTCGACGCCGAGCTCGACGCCGCCTGCGCGCGCACGATGGACGACGTGGCCCCCGGGACCCTGGTCCTCGTCGGGCCGGGCACCACCGCCGGCCGCGCGCTCCGGGGCCTGGGCCTGCCGTCCACGCTGCTGGGCGTCGACGCGGTCCGCGACGGCGAGGACGTCGGCCGGGACCTCGACGAGCGCGGCCTGCTCGCGCTGCTGGACGACGCGCCGAGCGCGGTCCTGCTGCTCGGCGTCGTCGGCGGTCAGGGCGCGCTGCTCGGCCGCGGCAACCAGCAGCTCTCGCCCGCCGTCCTGCGCCGGCTCGGCCCGGGCGCGCTGCGGGTGGTCGCCGGTCGCGACAAGCTCGCCGCGCTCTCCCCGGGCGCCCTGCGCGTCGACACCGGCGACGCCGAGCTCGACCGCCGGCTCTCCGGCCACCTGCCCGTCCGCGTGTCCGCGCGCGAGACCGTCGTCATGGCGGTCGCCCCGTGACCCCGAAGTCCCCGACCCCGAGGCCCGTCGTGTCCCCGAGCTCCGCCCACCCGTACATGGCCAACTCCGCGCCGGCGCTCCGCCAGGAGCTGCTCGACGCCATCGGGGTCGCCGACGCCGAGGAGCTGTTCGAGCAGATCCCGGAGGACCACCGCCTCACCGGTGGGCTGACCCTGCCGCCCGCGCTGCGCTCCGAGGCCGAGCTCGAGCGGCACCTGCGCCGGACCCTGGCCAAGAACGGCGACGCCGAGCGGTCGCTGAGCTTCCTCGGCGGCGGCGTCTGGCAGCACCACGTCCCCGCGATCTGCGACGAGATCGCCGGCCGCACCGAGTTCGTCACGTCGGAGTGGGGGACCCCGGCGTCCGACCACGGCCGCAACCAGGCGTGGTTCGAGTTCGCCTCGCAGCTCGGCGAGCTCGTCGACCTCGACTTCGTCGGCCTGCCCGTCTACTCCTGGGGCTGCGCCCTGGGCCACGCGGTGCGGATGACGGCCCGGATGACCGGCCGCTCCGAGGTCCTCGTCCCGGCGAACCTCGACCGCGAGCGCCTCGCCGTCCTGCGCACGTACTGCCAGCCGCCCGAGATGCGCTCGGCGATCCTCGTCGTCCCCGTCGCGGTCGACCCGGCGACGGGCGGCCTGGACCTCGACGACCTCGACCTCCGGCTCTCGGAGCGCACCGCGGCGGTCTACTTCGAGAACCCGTCCTCGCACGGGGCGATCGAGGCGCGCGGCGCCGAGATCTCCGCCCGCGCCCGCGCGGCCGGGGCGGAGACGATCGTCGGCGTCGACCCGCTGTCGCTCGGCCTGCTGGCCCCGCCGCCGTCCTACGGGGCCGACGTCGTGGTCGGCTCGACGCAGCCGCTGGGCATCCACATGAACTGCGGCGGCGGCACGGGCGGCTTCATCGCCACCCGGGACGACGAGCGGTACGCCCGGCAGTACCCGACGTTGCAGGTCTCGATCGCCCCGACGCTGACGCCGGGCGAGCACGGCTTCGCGATGGCGCTCTTCGAGCAGAGCTCCTACGGACGGCGCGAGGACGGCAACGACTGGACCGGCAACTCCGTCTACCTGTGGGCCGTGGTCAACGCGGTCTACATGTCGCTCATGGGGCCGGAGGGCTTCCGCGAGCTCGGCGAGCTGCTGATCCAGCGCGCGAACCACGCGGCGCGGCGCATCGGCGCGATCCCCGGGGTGTCGATCGCCCACCCGCACGTCTTCAAGGAGCTCGTCGTGGACGTCACCGACACCGGCCGGACCGTGGCCGAGGTCAACGCGGCGCTCCTGGAGCGCGGGATCTTCGGCGGCGCGGCGCTGCCCGACGACCTGCCGGCCGGGGAGCCCGACCTGGGGTTCGCCGTGACCGACGAGGTTCGTGAGGACGCCCCGGCGCCCACCTCGACCCCCTCCGGCTCGCCGGTCGCGCCGGCCCGCCAGCGCGCGCTCTACTGCTTCACCGAGGTCCACGCCCAGGAGGACGTCGACCGACTCGTCGACGCCCTGACGGAGGTCCTCGCATGAGCCCCTCGCTGCCGAGGTACCGGTCCGCCGACTGGGACGAGCCCGTCGTCCTGGAGCTCGGGCGCCCCGGCCGGCGCGGGATCTACGCGCCGCAGGTGGAGGACGACGTCGCCGCCGACGTCGACGCGCTGCTGCCGCCCGGCGTCCGCCGCACCACCCCGCCGGCGCTGCCCGAGCTCTCGGAGTTCGAGGTCCAGCGCCACTACAACCACCTCTCCCAGATGACGCTCGGGATGATGGGGATCAACCTCTTCGGCACGTGCACGATGAAGTACAACCCGCGCGTCAACGAGCGGGTCGTCGCCCGGCCCGAGCTCGCCGAGGTGCACCCGCAGCAGGACCCCTCGACGCTCCAGGGGATCCTCGAGATCGTCCACGCGTTCGAGGGCATCCTGCAGGAGCTCTCGGGCATGGACCGCTTCGTCTTCCAGCCCGGCGGCGGCGCGGACGCGGCCTACACGCACGCCTGCATCACCCGCGCCTACCACGCATCCCGCGGTGAGCTGGCCCGGCGGACCGAGGTCATCACCACGATCCAGACGCACCCGTGCTCCCCGGCGACCGCCGCCGCGGCGGGCTTCGACGTGGTCACCCTGCCGTTGGGCCCCGACGGCTACCCGACGCTCGAGTCGCTGAAGGCCGCGGTCTCCGACCGGACCGCCGCCCTGATGGTCGGCAACCCCGACGACATGGGCGTCTACAACCCGGAGATGAAGGAGTGGGTCCGGATCGTGCACGAGGCGGGCGGGCTCTGCTTCTACGACCACGCGAACTTCAACGGCGTGATGAGCCGGATCCGGGCCCGCGAGCTCGGGTTCGACGCGTGCATGTACATGCTGCACAAGACCTTCGCCGGGCCCAAGGGCGGCGGCGGCCCGGCCGTCGGCGCGTACGGCTGCCAGCCCGAGCTCGTGCCGTTCCTGCCGCGGCCGCTGGTCGACCTGCACGACGGCGTCTACGGGCTGGACGAGGGCGACGAGCGCTCGATCGGCCGCGTGCGCGAGTACTGGGGCAACGTCCCCGTCGTCGTCAAGGCCTACTCGTGGGTCCGGGCGCTGGGAGCCGAGGGGATCCGCCAGGCCGCCGACCTCTCCGTCATCGCCAACAACTACATGGAGACCCGGCTCCTGCAGATCCGCGGCGTGAGCAAGTCGCACCCGCACCTGACGCAGCACCGGCTGGAGATGACGCGCTACAGCCTGGAGCAGGTGCACGCCGACACCGGCATCGACGTGCACGACATCCAGAACCGCATGGTCGACTTCGGCGTCGATGCCCCGTGGCTGGCCCACGAGCCGTGGCTGATCCCCGAGCCGATCACCCCCGAGGCCGGCGAGACCTGGTCGAAGGAGGACATCGACACCTGGATCGACGTGCTCGCCGAGGTCGTCCGCGAGGCCTACGAGGACCCCGAGACGGTCCGGACGGCGCCGCACAACCACGCGATCGCGCAGGTCCAGGCCGGCGGCGTCGACGATCCGGAGCGGTGGGCGACGACCTGGCGGGCGCACGTGCGCAAGCGGGCGTCGGCGTGAGCGACGCGGAGGCCTCCCGGGTCGCCGCGCAGGAGGACGGCGACGCGGAGGGCGACGGCCGCTCACCCGGCGGCGTCGCGATCGTCGGCGCCGGCTCGATCGGCGTGGCCTGGGCGCTCGTGTTCGCGCGCGCCGGTCGATCCGTCGCGCTGCACGACCCCGATCCCGCGCGTCTGGCCGCGTCGGCCGGTGAGCTCGACGAGCGCCTGGCCGAGCTCGTCGCCCACGGGCTGCTCGACGAGGACCCCGCGGCCGTGGCCGGGCGGGTGCGGCGCGAGGCCGACCTCGACGACGCGCTGCGGGGCGCGGTCCACGTGCAGGAGTGCGCGCCGGAGGACCGCGACCTCAAGCGCCGGATCTTCGGCGACCTCGACGCGCGCACCGGCCCGGACGTGGTCCTGGCGTCCTCGTCGTCGTTCCTGCCCGCGTCCGCCTTCGCCGACGACCTGCCCGGCCGGGCGCGCTGCCTCGTCGCCCACCCGGGCAACCCGCCGTACCTGTTGCCCGTCGTCGAGCTCGTCCCCGCGCCGTTCACCGACGACGCCGTGGTCGACCGCGCGCACGCGCTGATGGCCTCGGCGGGGATGTCCCCCGTGGTCGTCCGCCGCGAGGTCGAGGGCTTCGTCTTCAACCGCCTGCAGGGCGCGCTGCTGCGCGAGGCCTACTGCCTCGTCCGCGACGGCGTGGCCTCCGTCGAGGACGTCGACCGCGTCGTCCGCGACGGGCTCGGCCGGCGGTGGTCGGTGATCGGGCCGTTCGAGACCGTCGACCTGAACACCCGCGGCGGGATCGCGGCGCACGCGGAGCGCATGGGCCCCTCGTACGCCCGGCAGGGCGCGGAGCGCGGGCAGGACGATCCGTGGACCCCCGAGCTCGTCGCCGACGTCGCCGCGCAGCGCGCCGCGGCGATGGACGGCACCACCTGGGACGAGCGGGTCGCCTGGCGCGACCGGGCGCTGATGGCGCTGCAGGCCGCACGGCCGGAGCGGGGTCTGCGCCGTGCGCAGTGACGCCCGGCCATCCATGCGGACCGGTACGGTTGCGCGCGTGACCGCAGCCGGGCCAGACGTCGCGGCAGCCGAGCCGGAGGGTGCGCCCGGCCGCTCGCGCGACTTCGTCCAGTCCCTCGAGCGCGGACTGGCGATCATCCGCGTCTTCTCCGCCGACACGCCGTCCCTGACGGTGACGGAGATCGCGGCCCGCACCGGGCTCACGCGCGCCGCCGCCCGGCGGTTCCTGCTGACGCTCATCGACCTCGGCTACGTCGCCACGGACGGCCGGTACTACGAGCTGACCCCGCGGGTGCTCGAGCTGGGCTACTCGTACCTCTCCGCGCTGTCGTTCCCCGAGGTCGCGCTGCCGCACCTCGAGCGGCTCGTCACCGAGGTCGAGGAGGCCAGCGAGGGCTCGATCCTCGACGGCGGCGACGTCGTCTACGTCGTCCGGGTCCCCGGCCCCGCGCTCATGACGATCTCCGTCAACGTCGGCGCGCGGATGCCCGCCTACGCCACCGCGATGGGCCGCGTCCTCCTCGCCGGCCTGCCCGACGACGCCCTGGAGCGGTACCTGCAGCACGTCGAGATGACGGCGCTGCAGCCGAGGACGATCACCGACCCCGCTGCGCTGCGCACCGAGCTCCTGCGGGTCCGGGACGACGGCTACGCGATGGTCGACCAGGAGCTCGAGGAGGGCCTGATCGCCGTCGCCGCCCCGGTGTACGACCGGTCCGACCGCGTGGTCGCCGCGGTCAACCTCTCCACGCACGTCGGGCGCCGCTCGGCGCAGGACATGCGCGACCTGGTCCCGGCGCTGCAGCGCACCGCCGAGCAGATCCGGACGGGCCTCTCGGGCTCCGTCCGGCGCAGCGTCGGCCCGCGGGTCTGACGGCTCCGCCCTGGGCGCGGCCCCGACCGGCGGACGCGGCGTCCTCGACGACGAGGACGTGCGGAGCACGGCACCCCGTCGCCGGTGGCCGCTCCGCGTCCGGGATCGGGGGTCGCTCGCACGCACAGCGTGCGGTGTGGCGCGCTGCCGCTCGCGACCTGCTCGACCGGCCCGCCACGCTCTTGCGTCCTGCCGAGCCCCCGGGGTAGCGTGCGCATAGCGTTTTCTTGTGCGCTATGCGAGCACCTACCCGGAGCGACACCATGACCACCGAAGCAGCACCCCGTCCCGTCCCCACCGGCCCGGCCGGCCCCGCGGGGCCGGAGCTCCGTCCAGGGACCCTCGGCTTCGTCGAGGTCCTCTTCCAGGCCCTGGCCTCGGCCGGACCGGGCCTCGGCGTCACGCTCGCCGTCATCGTCGGGGCGGGCTTCGCCGGCGGGGCGCTCAGCCTCTCGATCGTCCTCGCGACCGTCGGCATCCTCCTCGTCGGGACCACGATCGGGCAGATGGCGAAGCACTTCCCGTCCGCCGGCGGGTTCTACACCTACGTGTCCAACGGGCTGCACCCCGCCGTCGGCACGATGGTCGCGTGGCTCTACCTGAGCATCTGGCTCGTCTTCCCCTCGACGTTGTTCCTGCCGTTCGGCCACTTCGTGTCGACCACGCTCCACGACCTGATCGGCACGCCGGTCACCGGCGGATGGATCGTCGCGGCGCTGCTCTGCCTGGCGCTCGTCTACCGGGTGGGCCGGTCCGGCGCGAGCGTCAGCACCACGGTCGGCGTCGTCCTCGGAGCCGTCGAGTTCCTCGTCCTCGGCGTCCTCGCGGTCTGGCTCGTCGTGAAGGCCGGCGACGGCAACACCCTCTCCGTCTTCACGACGGACCACACGAACGTCGAGGGCTTCGCGGGGACGTCGGGCATCGTCGGCGGGATGGTCTTCGCGATCTTCGCGTTCGTCGGCTTCGAGAACGTCGTGCCGATGGCGGAGGAGGCCAAGGACCCCCGGAGGAGCGTGGCGCGGGTCGCCGTCCTCGCGCCGCTGATCCTCGGCGGCTTCATCCTCTTCTGCACCTACGCCGCGACGGCCTACTTCGGCGCCGCCAGGTTCGACGAGTTCCCGGCGTCCAACGGCGGCGACGCGTGGATCGGCCTGGCGAAGGACGTCTGGCACGGCGGCTGGTACGTGCTGCTCGTGATGATCCTGAACTCGTGCGTCGCGAGCGCCAACGGCGCGACGAACGCCGGGACGCGGCACATCTTCGCGATGGCGCGCATCGAGCTCCTGCCGAAGGTCTTCGCGCGGGTGGACCCGGTCACCGGGACCCCGACCGTCGCGCTCGGTGCGCTGATGGGCCTCTCCGCCGTCGTCACCGTCGTGGTGGGTCTCGCGGTCGGGACGCCGCTGGGGGGCTTCGCGTTCCTCGGGACCATCGAGTCGGCGATGGCGATCCTGCTCTACATGCTGGTCGGCCTGGCGTGCCTGGTCTTCTTCGTCCGGACGCGCCCCGCGGGGTTCAACCCGCTGCTGCACGTGCTCGTCCCGGTCCTGGCGATCCTCGTGATGATCCCGGTGCTGATGGCCGCGGTGGGGATCGGCTCGGGCATCTTCAAGTTCGTCTCGCCGCTCCCGCACCCGCTCGAGATCGCGGGCTACCTCACCCTCGGGTGGGTCGTGGCGGGCGTCGTCTACACCGCGTACCAGTGGCGCGTGCACCCCGATCGGGTCCGCGCGACGGAGCACGTCTTCGTCGACGACCCGGCGTAGGGCCCGGCCGCGCGGCCCGGAGGCCGCGCGGGCCCCCAGGGGCGCCGGCCGTCCGGGCGGACGGCCGGCGCCCGGGCTACGCCCGCACCTCGGTGACGCAGACGTAGAGACCGTCGGGGTCCTGGAAGTACGCGTAGCGCCAGGTGGCGCCGCCGCCGAGGTCGATCTCCTGCGGCTCGCCGCGCAGCGCGACGCCCAGGGAGTCCAGGTGCGCGAGCGCCAGGTCGAGGTTGCGGGCGCCGATCGCGAACTCGAACGGGCCGACGTGCCCCCACTCGCCGCGCATGTCGGGGGAGGGCGGGGTGTGCTGGACGGGCTCGAGGCCGCCGCCGTGCGGGTTGGTCAGCAGCATCATGCGCTGGCTCGGCGGGGTGCGCGGCGCGTACCAGTGGTCCATCGACTCCAGGACGCCGTCGGTCTCGAACAGCTGGCCGGTGAAGCCGAGCTCGCGGTAGAAGTCGCGCGAGCGCTCGATGTCGGCCACGCCGAAGGCGACGTGGTTGACACCCTGGAAGCCGGGCTCGGCCGGCCAGCCCTGCTGCAGGTCGGCCCAGTCGATCATCTCGATCTTCGCGCCGTCGGGATCGGCGACGTAGGACATGGAGCAGCGGGTGTCCAGGGGCGGCACGAGCGACTCGTCGGGCTCCATCAGGCTGGTGGCGCCGACCTCGTCGAGCATCCGCCGGTACATGGCCGGCTGGTCCTTGACGTGCAGGCAGACCTCGCAGATGCCCGGCTCGCCCCACGCCAGGCCCTCGGGGGTCGGGGGCGGGGTGCGGTCCGTGCGGTGCACGAGCTTGATGGACGCGGGGCCGAGCTCGGTCGCGTTCGAGCTGCGCAGCAGGACGACGCGTGCGGAGACGTCCCCGGTGCCCGCGACGTCCTCCAGCCCGGGCAGCGGGCCGTCGTGGTCGAAGGCGATCTCGGTGAAGCCGACGCGACCGTAGAACGCGAGCGAGCGCTCCATGTCGGAGACGCCGACGCCGATGTGGTCGACGCCGATCAGCGTCCCGTGCGTGCGCGAGGTGGGCATGGTGCGCGATGCTCGCATGTCGCGCATGTGAACGCAATGCGCACGTGTCCAAACGCTGGTGCTCGCATTGCGTACAACTGTGCGCTTGACGAGCGGAGCGTGGTCACATAGATTCGCCGCAATGGATCGAGTACTCCACGTCGCCCTCGTCTCCGGCCGGGTGTCGCGATGACCCTGCGCATCGGCGCCAAGGTCCCCAACTCCGGGCCCGTGCCCATGGAGGCCGGGATCGCCGCCACCGCCACCGCGCTGGAGGACGCCGGCTTCGAGTCGCTCTGGGTCTCCGACCACGTCGTCCTGCCCCGCACGATCGAGTCGCACTACCCCTTCGCCGCGGACGGCAAGGCGACGTGGGCCACCGACTCCCCGTACTTCGAGGCGATCATCGCGCTGGCCATGATGGCGGCGGCGACGAAGCGCGCCACGCTGGGCACGGCCGTCCTCGTCCTGCCGCTGCGCAACCCGGTGATGCTCGCCAAGCAGGCCGCGACGATCGACCTGCTCTCGGGCGGCCGCCTGACCCTCGGGGTCGGCGCCGGCTGGCTGAAGGAGGAGTTCGACGCGCTGAACGTGCCCTTCGAGAAGCGCGGCGGACGGATGGCCGAGTGGATCGGCCTGATGCGCGAGTGCTGGACCGGCACCCCGGCCGCGCACGCCACGGAGCGCTACGAGCTGGCCGCCGACACCCTCGTCCTGCCGGCCCTGGAGCGCCCCGTGCCGCTGCTGATCGGCGGCCACTCGCCGATCGCGCTGAAGCGCGCCGGGCGCATCGGCGACGGCTGGCTGGCCCAGCAGGACGCCGACGCCCTGGACCCGTCCGAGATCCGCGCGGCGCGGGAGACCATGCGTGCTGCCGCCACCGAGGCGGGCAAGGACCCCGAGGCGCAGCGGATCGTGCTGCGCATCGTCGGCTCCGCGGGCCGCTGCGACCTCGTCGCGGAGCACCTGCCCGAGCTCGTCGCCGCCGGCGTCGGCGAGATCATCGTCGACGTCGTCCGCGACGACGGCGACCCGCGGGCCGACCACGACCTCCTCCGCCACGCGGTGACCGTCTCCGCATGACGGCCACGCCCGCCATCCCCGCCGTCCTGGACGGCCGACGCGCGCTCGTCACCGGCGGCGCCCGCGGCATCGGTGCCGCGGTCGCGCACCGCTTCGCCGCCGCCGGCGCGACCGGCGTCGTGCTCGACCTGCAGGAGGGCCTGGACGCCGCCGAGCTGCCGACGGGCTGGAGCGCCCTGCCCGTCGACGTCTGCGACGAGCCGTCGGTGGCGGCCGCCGTCGCCGCGGCGGTCGACCTGCTCGGCGGCCTCGACACGGTCGTCGCCGCCGCGGGCATCGTCCCCGCGTGGACGTCGACCGCCGAGACCGACCTCGACGACTTCGACCGCGTCCTGGCCGTCAACGCCCGCGGCGTCGCCGCGACGCTCAAGCACGTCGCCCCGCACCTGAGCGCCGGCGCGTCCGTCGTCGCCGTCGCGTCCCTGAACTCCTGGCGCGGCGACGGCAACCTCACGAGCTACGCGGCGAGCAAGCACGCGGTCGTCGGCATCGTCCGCTCCGCCGCGCTCTCCCTGGGCCCCGCGGGCGTGCGCGTCAACGCGGTGGCCCCGGGGCCGATCGCCACCGAGGCGCTGCGCGCCCGCATGGCGTCCCGCACCGACACGACCGGCCTCTCGGTCGACGAGGCCGTCGCGGCCGCCGGCCGCGGGACCGCCCTGGGTCGGATCGCGACCCAGGCCGAGGTCGCCGACGCGATCCTCTTCCTCGCCTCGGACCTGGCCGGCGGCATCTCCGGGCACCTGCTCCCCGTCGACGGCGGACTCGGCGCATGAGCGTCCTGCACCCCGACGCCCTGCAGGGCCGGACGGTCCTCGTGACGGGCGCCTCGCGCGGCATCGGCGCCGCGACCGCCACCGCCCTCGGTGCGGCCGGCGCCCACGTCGCCGCCCACTGGCGCACGTCGCAGGAGGACGCCGCGGCCGCCCTGGCCGCCGTCCCGGCCGACCGGCTGACGCTCCTGCAGGCCGACATGGAGCGACCGGGCGCCGCCCGCGACCTGTGGCGCGAGGCCGTCGCCTGGCGGGGCCGGGTCGACGTCCTCGTCGTCAACGCCGCCGCGCTGCCGCAGACGCCGATGGACGGCGACGACCGGGCCTGGGACGCCGGCTGGGAGCAGGCGATGCGCGTCAACGTCCTCGAGCCGGCCGCGCTGATCCGCGAGGCCGTCGCCCACTTCATCGCGCACGGCGGCGGCACGATCGTCGTGCTGTCCAGCTGGGCGGCGCAGCAGGGCTCGCGCCTGCCGGAGCTCACCGCCTACGCCGCCTCGAAGGCCGCGATCCGCAGCCTCGCCCAGACCGTCGCCCGCAACCACGCCCGCGACGGGATCCGCGTCCACGTCGTCGCGCCCGGCGTCGTGCGCACGGAGATGGCCGCCACGTCCGACGCCGGCCGGGGCGGCTCCGACGCCGTCGACGCCGGCCTGGCGATGGGCCGCCGCGTCGAGCCCTCCGAGGTCGCCGACCTCATCGCCTTCCTCGCCACCGATGCGGCCCCGAGCCTCACCGGCGGCACCATCGACCTCAACGGAGCCTCCTATGTGCGCTGACCCGCGCCCCACCGCCCTGGTGACCGGCGGTGCCCGCGGCATCGGCCGGGGCATCGCGACCGTCCTGGCCCGCCGCGGCGACCACGTCGTCATCGCCGATCTGCAGGAGGAGCTCGCCGCCGCCACCGCGGCCGAGCTCCGGGACGCCGGCCTGTCGGCGAGCAGCGTCGCGATCGACGTCGCGGACGTCGAGGCCGCCGCCGCCGTGCTGGCCGCCGTCGACGCCGAGACCCCGCTCAGCACGGTCGTCAACAACGCCGCGCTCGCGTTCTCGGCCCCGATCGGCGAGGTCACCCCGGCGACCTACGACCGGCTGATGAACGTCAACGTCCGCGGTACCTTCTTCCTCGTCCAGGCGGCGCTGCGCGCCATGGTCCCGCGGGGGACGGGCAGCGTCGTCAACGTCTGCTCGACCTCGTCCTTCACCGCGTCGACCACCGACATGACCGTCTACGACACGTCGAAGGCGGCGGTCAGGATGATCACCCAGGCGGCGGCGAAGGAGGTCGCCAGGTCCGGCGTCCGCGTCAACGGCGTGGCACCGGGGACGCTCGAGACCGAGCTGACCCGGCCCCTCCTCACCGCGGAGGGCTTCGCCTCGCTGGCGGAGTCGAAGATCCCCGTCGGACGGCTCGGTCGTCCGGAGGAGATCGGCGACGCCGTCGCCTACCTGTCCTCCGACGCCGCGTCGTACGTCACCGGCCACGTCCTCGTCGTCGACGGCGGCTGGCTGGCGTGAGCCGGCCCACCGGCCCGCGCCTCCCACCCACCGACCCTTCGGACCTCCCCGAATGAGAGCAGCCACCACCGTGCCTCCCACCCAGCACGACAGCCCCGAGAGCGCCGGCGCCCCCGCGCACCGCCCCTCCGGCCCGCCCGTCGTCGAGCTCCGCCAGATCCGCAAGTCCTTCGGCGACCTCGAGGTCCTCAAGGGCATCGACCTGCAGGTCCACAAGGGCGAGCACGTCGTCGTCTTCGGGCCCTCCGGCTCGGGCAAGTCGACCGTCCTGCGGAGCATCAACCTGCTCGAGCCGCCGACCTCCGGGTCGCTGAAGGTCGCCGGCGTCGAGTACGGCCCGGGCCTCCCCGGCGAGGGCGACGTCAAGAAGGGCAAGCCGCTGGACCTGCGCCGCTCCGTCGGCATGGTCTTCCAGTCGTTCAACCTCTTCCCGCACCTCACGGCGCTGGAGAACGTCTGCCTGCCGCTGCGCTCCGTGCGCGGCGTCAAGCGCGACGAGGCCGAGCAGCGCTCCGCCGACGCCCTGCGTCGCGTGGGACTGCTGCCCCGCGCCGCCCACTTCCCCGGCCAGCTCTCCGGTGGTCAGCAGCAGCGCGTGGCGATCGCCCGCGCGCTGACGCTCGACCCCGAGGTCCTGCTCTTCGACGAGCCGACCTCGGCGCTGGACCCCGAGCTCGTCGGCGAGGTCCTCTCGACGATGCGCGAGGTCGCGGAGCTCGGCATGACGATGGTGATCGTCACCCACGAGCTCGGCTTCGCCCGCGAGATCGGCGACCTCAACGTGTTCATGGAGGACGGCGTGGTGGTCGAGACCGGCCCCCGCGGCTTCTTCGACGAGTGCCACAACCCCCGCACCCAGAAGTTCATCTCGGCGGTCCTCTGATGTCCACCCTCCTCTCCCTCCCCACCGCCGCGTCCCAGTACGACTGGGGCATCGTCTGGGACAACCGGTCGATGCTGCTCAACGGGCTGCTGACCGCCCTCGAGGTGTCGTTCGTCGCCCTGATCATCTCGATGGTCCTGGGCATGGGCCTGGCGCTCGTCCGCATGGGCCGCGCGCCCTTCTCGTGGATCGCCGCGATCTACATCAACGTCTTCCGCGGCGTCCCGGCGCTGGTCAGCGTCATCTGGGTCTACTTCGGCCTGGCGCTCGTCCTCGACATCTCCTTCTCGGTCTTCCAGGCCGGCGTCATCGCGCTCTCGCTGCTCTACAGCGCGTTCCTGGCGGAGATCTTCCGCTCGGCGCTGAACGCCATCCCGAAGGGCCAGAAGGAGGCCGGCCTCGCGCTGGGCATGAAGCCGGTGCGCATCTTCTTCTCGATCACCCTGCCGCAGGCGACGAAGATCGCCCTCCCGAACGTCGGCAACATGTTCATCGGCATGGTCAAGGACACGTCGACCTTCACGGTCATCGGTCTGCTCGAGGTCGTCCGCGTCACCCAGAACCTGGTGGCCGAGACGTTCCAGCCCTTCGTCCTCTACACCGCCGCGGCCGCGCTCTACGTCTTCGTGGCGTTCGTCCTCGACTTCCTCTTCCGGCTCGCCGAGCGCACGCTCGACACCCCGCCGAACGGCGCGCTCTCCCGCGGTCTCCGCGGCCGCAAGCAGCGCCGGATCCAAGCCCTCATCGACGCCCAGCCGCCCGTGCGGCCGAGCACCGCGACGTGAGCTCCGGCTCACCCGCGTCCCACCCCACCCAAGGACCCACCATGACCCAGAACTCACGGCTTCGTCGGCGCGTCCGCCGGGCCACGATGACCGCTGCCACGATCGGCGCGGCCCTGACCCTCGCCGCCTGCGGCTCCTCCTCCGAGGACGACTCGGGCTCCGCCAACGCGGCGGGCTCCGGCGCGACCGCGGACCTCGGCCTGAACACGCCGGGCACGCTGACCGTCGGCATGAACCTCCAGTTCGAGCCGGAGATGTACCTCAAGGACGGCAAGCCCGCCGGCTACGACGTCGACCTCCTCAACGCGCTGGCCAAGGACCTCGGCCTGAAGCTGAAGATCGAGAACCTCGACTTCAACGGCCTGATCCCGGGCCTGCAGGCGAAGAAGTTCGACCTCGTCTCCGTCGGCCTGTCGCCGACCCCGGAGCGCAAGAACGCCATCGACTTCAGCCGCGGGTACGTCCCGTACGCCCTGGTCGTCGCGACGGCCAAGGGCGACACGACCCCGGGCACGATCGACGCGTTCAACACGTCGGACACGACGTTCACGGCGCTGCAGGGCTCCACCGGCGAGACGCTGGCGAAGAAGACGTTCCCGAAGGCCAAGGTCACCGGCTTCTCCGAGCAGAACGCCGCCCTGCTGCAGGTCGCGACGAAGCGCGCGAAGGCCAGCGTGCTGGAGGACTACATCCTCGCGCGGTACGAGAAGGCCAACCCGGACCAGGTCCAGAAGGCCGCCTTCCCGAAGCCGCTCGACGTCCAGTACGGCTCCTACGGCGTGCAGAAGGGCAACTCCGCGCTGGTCAAGCGCCTGGACACGTTCCTCTGCAAGGCGCAGAACGACGGCACGCTCGCCACGATCTACAAGAAGAACTTCCAGGTCACGGAGTTCCCCGACATGCCGTCCGGCTGCTGATCCCGAGGTGACGATGCGCGACGAAGAGCACCACGACGTCCTCGTCGTCGGCGGGGGCCCGGCCGGTCTGGCCGCGGCCCGCGCCGCGGCGGAGGCGGGGCTCGAGGTCGCGCTCGTCGACGAGCGCGTGACCCTGGGCGGGCAGATCTGGAAGCAGCCCGGCCCGGGGTTCGTCGTCCGCGACCCGGAGGCCATGGGTCAGGACTACCGCGACGGCCGCGAGGCCATCGACGCGCTCCGGGCCACCGGCGCGACCGTGCACCTGCGCACGAGCGTCGTGGCCATCGAGCAGGACCGCGTCGTCCTCGTGGAGGACGGCGCCCCCGCCCGCGCGGTGCGGGCCTCCAAGCTCATCCTCTGCCCCGGCGCGCACGACCGCCCCGTCGTCTTCCCCGGCTGGACCCTGCCGGGCGTCATGACCGCCGGCGGCATGCAGACGATCATCAAGACGCAGCGGGTGCTGCCGGGCGAGCGCATCCTCTTCGCCGGCGCCGGCCCCGTCGCCCTCGCGTTCCCGGCCCAGCTGGCCGGCTACGGCGCGAACATCGTCGAGGTCCTCGACGCCGGCCCCTTCCCGCGGGCCGCCGACGTCCTCGCGATCGCCCGCGCCCGCCGCGGCAACCGCACCCTCCTGACCGACGCCTACCGCTACCGCACCGGCCTGCTGAAGCACCGCATCCCGCTGCGCTACGGCCGGATCGTCGTGCGCGCCGAGGGGACCGACCGCGTCGAGCGGGTCGTCCACGCCGCCGTCGACCGCGAGTGGAACGTCGTGCGGGGCACGGAGCAGACCGTCGAGGTCGACACGCTCTGCGTCGGCTACGGCTTCATCCCGTCGATGGAGCTCCTGCGCCTGGCCGGCTGCGAGCTCGGCTACGACGAGCACCTCGGCGGACCGGTCGTCCGCGTCGACGACGGGATGCGCACCACGGTCGACGACGTCTTCGCCGCCGGTGACGGGACGGGCGTCGAGGGCGCCGCCGTCGCGGTGGAGGAGGGCCGCATCGCCGGCCTGACCGCCGCGCTGGACCTCGGTGCGCTCCCCGCCGACCACGCCGCTGCGGCGGTCCGCGGACCGCTGCGGCGGGTCGGCCAGCGCCGCGATCTCGGCCGCGCCCTGAACCGCATGCACCACGTCGGGCCCGGCGTCTACGACCTGCCGGACGCGGACACCGTCGTCTGTCGCTGCGAGGAGGTCCGCCGCTCGCAACTGGACGCCATCGTGGAGACGACGGCCGACATCAACGTCGTGAAGGGCATGACCCGCGCGGGCATGGGCTTCTGTCAGGGCCGCAACTGCCAGCGGCAGGTCGCGGCGATGATCTCCCGCCGCCACGGCGTGCCGATGACCGCCGCGTCGTTCGCCACGCCGCGCATGCCGGCCCGGCCGACGTCGATCGCGAGCATCGCCGACGAGACCGTGACCGGGAAGACCCTCTTCACCCGCACCGACGCCGATGCGGACGTGCCGGCCGGGGAGCTGTCGGATGTCTGAGCACGGGGCCGGGGCGCCGGACGGGACGGGGACGCACGAGGAGCCGCGGACGGCCGGGCACGGCGTCGCCGGGGCCGCGGCCGACGCCGGGGTGCCGGTCGCCGCGGGGGAGGACCACGGCCTCGCCGAGGGGCAGGTCCTGCCGACGTGGCTCTCGCGCGACCGCACGAGCGAGCCGCTGCCGGCCGAGACCGACGTCGTGGTCGTCGGCGGCGGCATCGCCGGCACCGCGCTGGCGTACTACCTCGCCAAGGCGGGGACCGAGGTCCTGCTGCTCGACCGCGCGGACCTCAACCGCGAGGCGTCGGGCACGAACGCCGGCTCGTTCCACATCCAGCTGGCGATCCACCAGCTGCCGGCCACCGGCTCGGCCGCGGCGGACACGGACCGGCTGCTGACGGAGGCCGCGCTGAACCTCGAGGCCTACGAGATGTGGCGCACGCTGGACCAGGAGCTCGACGCCGACCTCGGGGTCCACATCACCGGCGGCTGGATGGTCGCCGAGACCGCGGAGCAGCTGCAGGTCCTCCACGACAAGCGCGAGCTCGAGCAGCAGGCCGGCATCGTCACGGAGGTCGTCCACGGCGACGAGCTGCGCCGCCGCGCGCCGTACCTCGCGCCCGACCTCGCCGGCGCGTCCTGGTGCCCGCAGGAGGGCCACGCGAACCCGCTGATCTCCGCGCCGCTCTACGCCCTGCGCGCCTCGGAGCACGGCGCCCGCATCCGGACGCACGCCGCCGTCCTGGGCCTGGAGCACGAGCCCGGCGCCACGCTGCCGTTCACGGTCCGCACGTCCGACGGCGTCGTCCGGGCGAGGCGGATCGTCAACTGCGCCGGCGCGTGGGCCGGCGAGCTCGGCCGCCTGGCCGGCCTGAAGCTGCCCGTCCGCCGCGAGGGCCTGCACGTCAACGTCACCGAGCCGCGCGCCCGCGTCCTCGAGCCGATGGTCCAGCACATCGGCCGTCGCCTGACGCTGAAGCAGTCCTCCGCCGACACCTTCATCATCGGTGGCGGCTGGCCCACGCCGGCGGCACCGCCGCCCCGGCGCTACCCGACCGCCTGGGAGAGCGCCGCGGGCAACACCGCCGTCGCCCTGCGCGTCATGCCGCTCCTGGCCGACGTCCGCGTCGTCCGCACGTGGTCGGGGGTCATCGTCTTCACCGACGACCTCTCGCCCGTCGTCGGCGAGTCGTCGCTGGTGCCCGGCTACCACGCCTGCATCGCCTCGACGGGTTTCACGCTCTCCCCCCTCCTGGCGCGGCAGCTCGCGGAGCGGATGACCGCCCCCGGCGACCACGATCCCTTCCCCGGCGACTACGACGTGGACCGCGCGATGCACCGCGCCCCGTCGGTCGCCCCGTCCACCACCACCCCGTAAGGAGCCTGCAATGGACCGCGACAGCGTCGACTTCCAGGGCTACTTCCCCGCCTTCATCACCCCCTTCGCCGCCGACGGCTCCGTCGATACGCAGGCGATCCGCGACCTCGTCGACCACTACGTCGACCAGGGCATGCACGGGATCATGGTCAACGGCACCTGCGGCGAGTGGTTCGCGCAGACCGACGACGAGCGGCGCCTCGTCGCCGAGACCGCGCTGTCGCAGGCCGCCGGCCGCCTGACCGTGTTCGTCGGCTGCACCGCCTACACCGCGGTCGCCGCGGCCGAGCTCGCCAACCACGCCTTCGGCCACGGCGCCTCGGCCGTCGCGGTGACCCCGCCGCCGTACGCCAAGCCCTTCCCGGACGAGATCGTCCAGTTCTACGAGGACCTCTCGGCGCTGGTCGACGGTCCGATCGTCGTCTACAACTGGCCGCACGGCACGAGCGTCGACATCGGCACCGAGCTGGCCTCTCGCCTGGCGGACGTCGAGAACGTCGTCGCGCTGAAGGACTCGACCCCGGACGCCGAGCAGTTCTACGCGACGGTGCGCGCCGTGATCGGCCGCATCCGCGTCTTCGGCCCGTTCATGACCGAGCGCGGGTTCGACGTCCTCCGCGAGACCGGCGGCGACGGCACCATCGGCGGCGGCTCGCTGTTCGGCCGGCCCGACCCGGAGTTCTGGGAGGCGCACTGGCGCGGCGAGACCGAGGGTCCGCTCGAGCACGCCAGGCGCTCGGACCGCCTGTTCCCGAAGCTCTGGCTGCCGGGCGGCTGGGCCGGCCACTGGGGCGCGTACCAGTCCCAGCTGAAGGTCCTGATGGGCATGCTCGGCCAGCCGACCGGCGAGGTCCGCCGCCCGCGTCTGCCCGTGACCGACCCCGAGGCCCTCGACGCCATGCGCGCCGTGCTCGTCGACGAGGGTCTGCTGCAGACCGCCGACGCCGCGGCGTAGGACCGGATCGTGGGCTTCTCGGTCAGGCAGAACCGGCGGGGTGGGGCGGCCGCGTCGCCGTCCCGCGGTGCGTCCGGCGCCGGCCGCTCCGGCACCGGATCGGACCGTCGCGCGCGCTCGGGCGGGGTCGCGGGCTTCGCGGCCCGCCCGGCCCTGGGTGCCGCGCTGGACCGCGGGCCCGAGGTCTCGATCACGATCGACGGCCGGTCGGTCCGCGCCCACCTGGGTGAGAGCGTCGCCGCGGTCCTGATCGCCGAGGGCCCCGCGGCCCTGCGCCGCACCCGCGGCGGCGACCCCCGTGGCGTCTTCTGCGGCATGGGCGTCTGCTTCGACTGCCTGGCCGTGGTCGACGGCGTGCCCAACACGCGCACCTGCATGGCCTGGGTGACCGACGGCATGACCGTCGAGCACCAGGCCGGCTTCGGGCCGGCCGCGGTCTGAGGCCCGCGCGGTGCGGTGCACCCGCGCCGGCGGGCCTGGTCGCGGGTCCTTCGCCGTGGGCGTCGTGATCGAGACCACGTCGGTCGGGCGCGCCCCATCCGCGGGACCTGGTCGCGATTCCATCGCCGTGGGCGGCGGAAGCACGACCACGTCGGCCCGGGGCACCCCAGCCGCGGGGCCTGGTCGCGGGCCCGACGCTCGGAGCGTCGTGATCGCGACCGGCCCCCGCGGGGCGGAGCCGCTAGGCCGCGGCGGTCGACAGCGCGTCGAGAGCGACGAGCGGGTCGACGGCCTCGCGGCCCTGGTCCAGCGCGACCGGGGCGTAGGTGACCTTGCCGCCGGCGACGTTCAGGCCGGCAAGCAGGTGGCGGTCGGCGCGCAGCGCCTCGACGGCGCCGAGGTCGGCCAGCCGGACGACGTGGGGCATCGTCGCGTTGGTCAGCGCGCGAGTCGACGTGACGGGGACCGCTCCGGGCATGTTGGCGACGCAGTAGTGCGTCACGCCGTCGACCTCGTAGGTCGGCTCGGTGTGGGTCGTCGGGCGGGAAGTCTCGAAGCAGCCGCCCTGGTCGATGGAGACGTCGACGAGCACCGCGCCGGGCTTCATCAGACCGAGCTGCTGGCGGGTGATGACGTGCGGGGCCTTCGCGCCGTGCACGAGGACCGCGCCGACGACGAGGTCGGCCTGGGGGAGGAGCTCCTCGATCGCGAGCGTGGAGGAGTGGACGCTCGAGGCGCCGTCGCCGAGCAGCAGGTCGAGCTCGCGCAGGCGGTCGATGTTGCGGTCCAGCACCAGCACGTCGGCGCCCATGCCCTTGGCGACCAGCGCCGCGTTGACGCCGACGACGCCGCCGCCGATGACGACGACCAGTCCCGAACGGACGCCCGGGACGCCGCCCAGGAGGATGCCGCGGCCGCCGGCGGCCTTCTGCAGCGCGAAGGCGCCGGCCTGCGTGGCGATCTTGCCCGCGACCTCGCTCATCGGCGCCAGCAGTGGCAGGCCGCCGCGGTCGTCGGTGACCGTCTCGTAGGCGATGCAGGTGGCGCCGGAGTCCATCAGGCCCTGCGTCAGCTCGGGCGCGGGGGCCAGGTGCAGGTACGTGAAGAGCGTGTGGCGGGGCTCCAGGAGCGCGACCTCGGAGGCCTGTGGCTCCTTGACCTTGACGATCATGTCCGCGCCCGCGAAGACGGCCGCGGCGTCGTCGACGATCGTCGCGCCCTGCTCGACGTAGGCGGGGTCGGGGATCGCGGAGCCGACGCCCGCGCCCCGCTGCACGACGACCTCGTGGCCGTGCTCGACGAGCTCGCGGACGCCCGCGGGCGTGAGCGCCACGCGGTGCTCCTCGGTCTTGATCTCGGTGGGGACGCCGATCCTCATGGGTGCTCCTGGGGTGATGCGGGTTGCGATTGCCCCCATCCTCGGGGACCCTCCACAGAACGCCAGCGAATGGGACGAACTCCGTGAAACCCGCAGCCCCGGACGACGTGGACCTCCGAATCCTCGGTCTCCTCGTCGAGAACGGCAGGGCGTCGTACGCCAGCCTCGGCGCCGCCGTCGGCCTCAGCGCCAACGGTGCGGCCGACCGCGTCCGGCGCCTCGAGCGCGCCGGCGTCATCCGTGGCTACCGCGCCCAGGTCGACCTGGAGAGCCTGGGCCGCGGCTTCGACGCGATCCTCGACGTCCGCCTGCTCCCCGCCGCCGAGCCCGAGGAGTTCGAGCGCCGCGCCGCCCGTCTGCCGGGCGTCCGCGAGGTCGTCTTCGTCACCGGCCGCTTCGACTACGTCCTGCGCCTGGCCTGCCGCGACGCGGAGGACCTCGACCGCACGGTCCGCGCGATCCGCACCGGTGCGGGCGTGGCGCAGACCGAGACGCGCGTCGTGATGCGCGCGCTCCGGACCGACCGCCTGGACCCGCCGCCGGGGCGGCAGGCGGTGGGCTGACCACGAGCGCCGGCGCTCGTGGCGGCGCTCGTGGGCACTGCCCCGGCCCTCGGCGAGATCGTCGGAACATGCTCGGGACGCCGAGGTCGTCTACCGCTCCGGGCAGGTTGGCGGTACGCGCACGTCTGCCGTGCCTCCGGTGCCGAAGTCGACCGGGGAACGGCAGGCTCGACGGGTGGTGCAGGTCCCCGACGAGCCCCGACGAGGGACTCGCGGCGTTGCGGACCCAGTCGCGACCGCCCCGTGGTGCGGGTCTGCGACCCTCGGTCCATGCCCACCGACGCAGAGATCCAGAACCAGATCGAGACGCTCGAGCAGGAGCAGCACCGCCTGCGCGAGCGCGAGGGGGAGCCGGAGCCCGATCCGACGCTCGCGCAGGACGCCGCGCGGATCGAGGAGATCCGCGTCGACCTCGAGGTCCTCTGGGACTACCTGCGCCAGCGTCGGGCGCTCGCCGAGGCCGGCGAGGACCCCGAGGGCGCCGCGCCACGCTCGCCGGAGACCATCGAGCGCTACTGGCAGTAGCCCGTCGCGGTCAGGGCCTGGGCCGCGCGCGGACGCCGCAACCCAGGACGCGTAGCCGTCGCGGGCCGGGCTCGGCCCGCGCGCGGAAGCCGCGACCCAGGACGCGTGGCCGTCGCGGCCCGGGCCCGGGCCCGCAACCGCGACGAGCGGGCGCGCCGGAACCGAGGGGCGCGTCGGCCCGGACGCGCGACGGGCGCCTCTCGGCGCCCGTCGTGGTCCTGCTCGGGTCCGTCGCCGCTCGGGCGCCGGACCGTGGTGACGCGACGTCGCGTCACCGGGGGCGTCGGCTCAGCCGCAACCCGTGTTGTTGCCGCAGCTGGAGCACGTGTAGCACGCGCCGGTGCGCTGCATCATGCCGCCGCAGTCGCCGCAGACCGGGCCCAGCTCGATGTCCGGACCCTTGGCCTGGACGCGCGCGGGGACGACCGGCGGGGTGTCCGTCGCGGCGTTCAGCGGCGCCTGCTTGCCGGCGGGCGGCGTCGCCGTGCCGGCCGAGCCGGTCACCGGCGTGCCGGTGGCCGTCGGCACGATGCTCGCCGGGCGGGCGGTGTCGCCGCCGCCGGAGATGACGTCCTGCGCGTTCTGGCGGTGGCGCACGGCGTCGGTCCGGATGCCGAGCTCCTCCTGGATGTCGGCGTCCAGGAAGCGGCTGGCGAGCCAGCGCATGAAGTAGTCCGGCATGGACTTGGCGAACGGGATCTCGGGGTTGGTCGTGATCCCCTCCGGCTCGAAGCGCATGTACGCGAACTTGCGCACGAGCGTCTCGAGCGGCACGCCGTACTGCAGCGCGATCGACACCGAGGTGGCGAAGGAGTTCATCATGCCGCGGACGGCGGAGCCCTCCTTGCCGATGTCGGTGAGGAAGATCTCGCCGACGGACCCGTCCTCGTACTTGCCGGCGGTGATGTAGCCCTCGTGGCCGCCGATCGAGAACTTGTGCGTGATCGACTGGCGCTCGCGCGGCATGCGACGGCGCTGCGGGCCGAGCTCGGCGCGCAGGCGGGTCTCGGCCTCGGCGACGGCGACGCCGACGGCCTTGGCGACGATCTCGTCGACCTGCTCCTGGGCGACGACGTCGTCGTCCTGCGCGTCCGTGCGCAGGGCCTGCGCGGTCTTGGAGCCGTCGCGGTAGATGGCCAGCGCCTTGACGCCCAGGCGCCAGGCCTCGGTGTAGGCCTCGGCGATGTCCTCGACCGTGGCGGTCTTGGGCATGTTGACCGTCTTCGAGATCGCGCCCGAGAGGAACGGCTGCGTGGCGCCCATCATCTTGATGTGGCCCATGTGCGTGATCGCGCGGGCGCCGACGGCCACGTCGAACACCGAGAGGTGCTCGTCCTTGAGGCCCGGGGCGCCGACGATCGTGCCGTGCTCGTTGGTGAAGGCGATGATCTGGTCGACCTGCTCGGGCGAGTAGCCGAGCTCCTTCAGCGCCAGCGGCACCGTGCGGTTGACGATGACCATGTTGCCGCCGCCGACGAGCTCCTTGTACTTGACGAGCGAGAAGTCCGGCTCGATGCCGGTCGTGTCGCAGTCCATGAGGAAGGAGATCGTGCCGGTCGGCGCCAGGACGGTGGCCTGCGCGTTGCGGTAGCCGTGCTGCTCGCCGAGCTCGACGGCCTCCTCCCAGGAGCGCTGGGCGGCCTTGAGCAGCGGCACGTCGCCGGCGTCGACGTCGTCGATCTCGTAGGACGCGTCGCGGTGCATCCGCATGACCGCGTTGTGCGGCTCGCGGTTCTCGGCGTAGGCCTCGAACGGGCCGATGGCCGCGGAGATCTCCGCGGAGCGGCGGTACGCGCGGCCGGTCATCAGGGCGGTGATCGCGGCGGCGGTGGCGCGGCCGTGGTCGGAGTCGTACGGCATGCCCTTGGACATCAGGAGGGCGCCGAGGTTGGCGTAGCCCAGGCCGAGCTGGCGGAAGCGGCGGGCGTTCTCGCCGATCTTCTCGGTCGGGTAGCTCGACGGCCCGACGATGATCTCCTGCGCGAGCAGGAGGACGTCGACGGTGTGCTCGAACGTCGGGACGTCGAACGTGCCGTCCGTCCGGCGGAACTTCATGAGGTTGATCGACGCGAGGTTGCAGGCCGAGTCGTCGACGTGCATGTACTCCGAGCACGGGTTCGACGCGTTGATGCGGCCGGAGTTCGGCGACGTGTGCCAGCGGTTGATCGTCGTGTCGTACTGCATGCCCGGATCGGCGCAGCGCCAGGCGGCCTGCGCGATCTCGTTCATGAGCGTGCGCGCGCGGAAGCTCGGCGTCTCGACGTCGGCGGCCTCCTTGTTGCGGGGCGTCGTCTGCCACTCCTGGTCGTCGACGACGGCCTGCATGAAGTCGTCGGAGACGCGGACCGAGTTGTTCGCGTTCTGGTACTGGATCGAGGTGAAACCGTCACCGTCGATGGACATGTCGAAGCCGGCCTTCGCCAGGGCCTCGGCCTTGTCCTCCTCCTTCGCCTTGCACTGCACGAACTCGAGGATGTCCGGGTGGTCGACGTCGAGGACGACCATCTTGGCCGCGCGACGGGTCTTGCCGCCGGACTTGATCGTGCCGGCCCAGGAGTCCGCGCCGCGCATGAACGAGACGGGGCCCGAGGCGGTGCCGCCCTTGGACAGCGGCTCCATCGAGCCGCGGATGTTCGACAGGTTGATGCCGGAGCCGGAGCCACCGCGGAAGATGCGGCCCTCCTTGGTGTTCCACTCCAGGATCGAGTCCATCGAGTCGTCGACGGAGAGGATGAAGCACGCCGAGCACTGCGGCGACTCCTCGAACCCGACGTTGAACCAGACCGGCGAGTTGAACGCGGCGAGCTGGTTGAGCAGGATGTACGTCAGCTCGGCCTCGAACGCGTCGCCGTCCTCCGGCGTCGCGAAGTAGGCGAGGGAGCGGCCCCAGTCGGCGATCGTGCCGGCCACGCGGCCGACGATCTGCCGCACGGAGCTCTCGCGTGCCGGCGTGTCGATCTGTCCGCGGAAGTACTTCTGCGTGACGATGTTGGTGGCGTTCTGCGACCACGTGGTCGGGAACTCCACGCCGCGCTGGACGAACGCGGGCTTCTCCGGGTTGCCGATGACGGCGTCGCGGAGCTCCCATTCGACCTGGTCGAACGGGTGGACGCCCGGCGTCGTGAACCGGCGACTGACCGAGAGCGCCTGCTCGGCTCGCTGGTCGCTGATGATGGGCGAGTTCGCCGGTTCCATGCCTGCCTACGTTCCTCTGGGATTGCCGTGCCGTGCTGCTTCCCGGAGGTCGATGGGGCGGCCTGCTTCGAGGCTGCCGGACCGTCCGGGCGAAGGTGGTTCCCGGGCTCCCGTGACGAGTCACAGGGGCGACGGACGGACACCATGACGCACACGGCCGACGGAACCGCGGCCCCGGAGGCCCTCCGGAGCCCGACCCGCATCGGATCGCCTGCAAACACCGGCGAAAAGAAATTTCGGCCGCGATCCGTCCAGCGTCGGACTCGTACCGACGGCCATGTCCGGACCGTCCACCGTCCACGCCGTGAGCCGCCGGAGGACCGGACGGACCGCCCGCGTCGGACCGGTGCCGGAACGTCCGAGAACGGCCTCCGTGCTCACGGAATTCCCCCGCCGATACGCCCGGATCGCCAGTGTGGCACTGGCGATCCGGTGAGGGTGGGGCCGCGTGCCGATGCCGTCCGGGGAGCGGTCCGACGTCCGGACCGCGGTGCGCTCAGCGGCCGGTGCCGAACCGCATCCAGTCGCGGAACTCGGCCCAGCGCAGGCCGATCCGCCAGCCGGCCTCACCCATCGAGTGGCCCAAGGGCGTCAGCCACGCGACGCGTCCGGTGGCGTTGACGAACGCCCAGCCCAGGGCAGCCGCCGCGACGATCGCGGCGGCCAGGACCGCCCAGGTCCACCCCGCGGGGCCGTCGTCGGTCGGGGTCTCGGCGCGGGCGGCGATGATGCCGTCCTGCGCGGCCGGGGCCGGCTGCACCGCCGCGGCGGGGGCCGGGGTCGTGGGGGCCGGTGCGACCGGGGCGGTCGTCGTCGCCGGTGCGGTCGAGGTGGTGGTCGTCACGGGCGCGGCCGAGGTCGTCGTCGGGGCCGCCTGCGTCGGACCGGCCGCGCCCGTGGTCGTCCCGCCGCCGCCCGAGGGCTTCGCGTCGTCCTTGCAGGAGCCGCCGGCCGCGATCGCCTTGTCGAGCGCGTCGGGGAAGCCCGGGAGGTACTGCTCCGAGTCGCTGCCGAGGCGGTCCTTCGCGTCGCGCAGCTCCTTCACGGTGTACTTGCAGGCCGCGATCTCCTGCGTCTTGCGGAAGTCCGTGTAGATGTCGTCGAAGGTGTCCGCCGTCGCGACGCCGACCGCCGGGACGAGCAGGACGAGCGCCGTCAGGAACGCGACGAGCGCCGTACGCAGCGCGGACGGCGCGCCGGTCGGGCGCGGGTGACGGATGACACGGACGACCACGGGTCGATGGTAGCGTCGGGCCCCTCAATGCACGCCGCCCTCCGAACGCTCCGAGCAGGACGGGCGGCGCGGGACCTCCGACCCTCGCCGGGCGGGCTCCTCCTCGCCGCCCTCCTCGCGGTGGGCACGGGCGTCGCGTTCGCGGGCGGTGGCTACGGGCAGACCGCCTCCGCCGTCGCGGTCTGCCTCACCGCGCTGCTCTCCGTCGCCGTCGGCGCGATGGTGGCCGGCGGCCTGGGGCGGATGCTCCCGCGTCGCGACGCCGCGCTCGGCATCGTCCTGCTGCTCGCCTTCGCCCTCTGGGCGCTGATCGCCACCGCGTGGAGCGTCCGTCCGGACCGCTCCGTGGCGTGGGGCGCGCTCGTGGCCGCCTACGCGCTGGCCGTGTTCGTCGCCGGGGCCGCCGCGCGGATCACGCCCTCGGCGCGCCTGATCGCGGTGCTCGCCCTGATCGGCGGCAGCGTCCTGCTCTGCGGTGCGGCGCTGGTCACGCGCCTGTCGCCCGACACCGCCGTGACGATCGGCGGCCTCGACAACGCGATCCGCCTGCGCGGGCCCCTGGACTACTGGAACGCGCTGGGTCTCGTCGCGGCGATCGGCGCGCTCGCCGCCGGGCGCCAGGCCGTCGACGGCGCCCGCCCGGTGGCCTGGCGGGTCCTCAGCGGAGCGGTCGTGCCGCCGATGATCGGGACCCTGCTGCTCTCGCAGTCGCGCGGAGCGATCGCGGCGCTCGTCGTCGGGATCGTCGTCGTCGCGTGGTCCTCCGGCGCGGCGCGCCTCCGGCTCCCGGCGATGATCGCGGCGGCGGCCGTCGCGGCGATCCCGCTGTCGATCACCGGGACCGGTCGGGTGGAGGGCTCCGCCGTCGTCCCGCAGGACGGTCGCGCGGCGGTCCTGGGCGGCCTGGTCGCCGCGGTGCTGCTCGGCGGCCTGATCGCCCTGGCGTTGCGAGAGGTCGAGCGCCGCGTCGCCTGGGACCCGCGGCGCACCGTCGGGGTGCTGCGGGCGGGAGCGGCCGTCGGGCTCGTGGCGCTGATCGTCGGGGCCGGCGTCTTCGTCGTCTCGCAGGGCAGCCCGGGCGCCGCCGCCACGTCCCTGCGCGACAGCGTCGCGTCGGTCGACGAGGTCGCCCCGGTCTCCGGCGCGGACCGGCTGCTGTCGGTCTCCTCGTCCAACCGCACCGGGTGGTGGGCCGAGGCCGTCGGCGCCTGGGCCGACCGTCCCCTGCAGGGGTGGGGCCCCAGCGGCTTCGGCACGATCCGCAAGAGCTACCGGCAGGACACCACCGAGGTCACCCAGCCCCACAGCCTGCCGCTGCAGGTGCTGGCGGAGACGGGCGTGATCGGCTTCGCCCTGCTCGGCACGGCGCTGTGGCTCCTCGTGCGCGTGGGCGTGCGACGCCTGCGCCGGATGCGCGAGGAGGGCGTCGACCCGCGGCAGCTCGCGCTCCAGGCCACGCTCCTGGGGGCCGTCGCCGCCTGGCTGGTGCAGTGCGGCATCGACTGGCACTTCGACCTGCCCGGCGTGTCGATCCCGATCCTGGCGGCGCTCGGGGTCGCGGCGGCCGCCCCGGCCCCGCGCCGCTCCCCGGTCGAGGCCGACGGCACCGTGGCGCCCGCGACGATCGAGGAGCTCGACCGGCAGCTGGACCGGGAGGAGCGCCCGGCGGCCGGCGGCGCGCTGGTCCTGACGCTGACCCTCGCCGTCGCGCTCGTCCTCGCCGTCGCGACCGTGGCGCCCGTGATCGGCGACCGGCTGGCGTCCGACGCCCAGGACCGGCTGGCCGGCGGATCCGACGCGCGGGGGCTGAAGGCCGCCACGAGCGACGTCGCGCTGGCGGCCGCGCTGGACCCGTTCGGGCTCAAGCCGCTCGAGGTCGGGCGCTCCATCGCCGAGCGTCGCGGCAACCTGCTCGAGGCCCGGCGGCTCGCCCTGCGCGAGACCGTCCGCCAGCCCGACAACCCGGACTCGTGGAGCGCCCTGGCCTCCGTCGGCGGGGCGCTGGCCGACCGCTCCGGCATGCGGATCGCCGCGAAGCGCGCCGTCGCGCTGGACCCCTACGGCGTGCTGGCGATCAACCAGCTCGCCGCGGCCCTGGGCCGCCGCGCTCCCCCCGAGGCCTCGCCCACCGCCACCGCCACGCCGCTGCGGCTGCCGGAGGGCACGGTCGCCGGGACCGTGGGGACGACGGGTGGGGCCGGCGCGACCACGACGACGCCGCAGGGGACCGCCACACCGGGCGCGACGACGGCGCCCTGAGCGCGCGGCGGCGCCGCGACGCACCGGTCCGTCACCGCGAACCGCCGTCGGACGGTCGGTCCCGGCGACCATCACCGCCAGGCGGCGCCGCGGTCCCCCTCAGGCGTCGCGCTCGACCGGGCCGCGGACGCGGTTCAGGGCGTCCTCGTGCTCGGCCTTCAGCTCGTCGATGACGCGGCGCTGCGCGTCGGCGGCCTCCGCGGTGCGGCGGTCGTGCTCGCGGATCCGGAGGTCCAGCTCGCGGGCGTGCGCGGCCGTCAGGCGTTCGATCGTGCGCTCGGACTGGGCGCGCGCCTCGGCGAGCTCGCGGGCGAGGCGGTGACGCTCGGCGACGGCCGCCTCGAGCTTCTGGTTCAGCTCGTGGCCGCGCGGATGCGAGACGGGGGCGTCGGCCAGCTGACGCTCGAGGTCGGCGATCCACGCCGCGGCGTTGTCCAGGCGCCGCCCGGCGTCCTCGGCCTCGTGCGCGGCGATCTCGGTGCGCTCGGCGGCCTGCGCGGCGCGCTCCTCGGCGCGGCGGGCCCGCGCCTCGGCGGACTGGGCCCGCTGCTCGGCCTCGGCGACGGAGGCCTCGGCACGCCGGGTGACGTCGAGGATCCGGCCGTCGGCGGTCTGCGCACGCCGGACGGCCTCGGCGGCGCGCTCCTCGGCGGCCTGCGCGACGGCCTCGGCGGCCTGTTGCGCCCGGTGGGCGATCTCGGCCTCGTGGCGGGTGTCGTTGACGGTGCCCTGCAGCTCGGCCAGCCGCGCGTCCATCTCGGTGCGGTGCTCGCGGATCCGCTCGTCGGCGCGGGCGGTCTCGACGACGACGCGGTTCTCGGCCTCGGCCTCGCGCTCGGTCGCGCGCGCCTCGGACGCCGCGGCGGACTCCAGGGACCGCTGGGCGGCGCGCTCGGCGGACTCCGTGCGCTCCTGGGCCCCGAGGACCCGCTCCTCGGCGTCCTCCCGGGCCTGCTCGGCCTCGGCGGCCACGCGCTCGGCGGACGCGGCGCGCCCGTCGGCCTCGGCGGCGCGGCGATCCGCCTCGG
>NZ_JAURWA010000030.1 GCF_030655195.1 Patulibacter sp.
GCCGCCCCCGCCCCGCCCGCCCCCGCCCGCCCCGCCCGCCCCGCCCCTCCGTCCCGTCGCCCCGGACACCGACGCTCCGCCCGGACGCCGGTACGAGACACTGTGTCCATGACCGACAGCGACGCCGTCCCCGCCGCCTCGTCGACCGCCGCGGAGGGGGCGGCGGAGCCCGAGCGCGCGCTGGTCGTCTTCGCCAACCCGGAGCCCACCTCGTTCGGGGCGTCGATGCGCGACCGGATCGTCGCCGGGCTGGAGGCGCAGGGCGTCGAGGTCGAGGTGTCCGACCTCTACGAGATGGGGTTCGACCCGGTGGCGCGCGGCGAGGACTTCCGCGACCGCCGGTTCCCCGACCGCCTCTGGTACGACCGCGAGCAGCAGCACGCGGTCCGCGGCGACACGCTCCCGGACGACGTCGCGGTCGAGGTCGAGAAGCTGCGGCGGGCCGACCTGGTGGTCCTCGTCTTCCCGCTCTGGTGGTTCTCGGTGCCGGCGATCATGAAGGGCTGGATCGACCGCACGTTCGTCAAGGAGGTCGCCTACGGCAGCGCCCGGCGCTACGAGAACGGCGGCTTCGCCGGCAAGCGGGCGATGATCGTGACGACGACCAACGCCTGGCCGGGGATGCTCGAGCCCGACGGGCTCATGGGCGACGTCGAGATCGTGCTCTGGCCGCTGCAGAACGGCGTCCTCGCCTACACCGGCTTCACCGTCCTGCCGGCGCTGGTCGCCAACGCGGTGGCGTTCGTCGACGACGACGCGCGCGCCGGGATCCTCGACGAGCTCGACGGACGGATCCGGGACTGGCGCACCGCCGAGCCGATCCCCTTCCACCGCTCGGACGAGGTCGGGGAGGACTGGCGCCTGCTCCCTGGCGTCGAGCCGCGGGTGATCGGGCACCGCCGCCCGGCGTAGGTCGGTCGCCCCGGCCTGGCCCGCCCCGCCCCGCCCCGGTCCGGCCCCGCCGCCCGGCGTGGGTCCGAGGCCGGCCGGGCTGGCGCGCCTGCCGCCTGGCGCAGGGTCAGTCGCCCGCCCCGGCCTCGCCGTCCCAGTAGTCGACGGCGCTGGTCCGCCGGACCATCACGTCCTCGCCGGCGACGCCCGTGTGGACCGCGATCTTGCCCGAGTCCGGGTAGGCGCTGGCGGAGGGGACGCCCACCGTCGACCACATGAGGACCCGGACCTCGTCGGCGGTGTCGTTCGTGACCCGGTGCGCGCCGGCGGGACCCTTCGGGAAGAAGACGAGGTCCATCGGCGCGTGTGCCGCCGAGCCCTCCGGCGTGCGGATCGTCGGACGGCCCGTGAGCACCAGCAGCCACTCCTCCTCGCCGTACTCGTAGTGGTACGGCGCGGTCGACTGGCCCGGTGGCAGGACGTAGAGGCTGGCCCCGCTCTCGGTCGCACCCAGGCGACCGCCGACGCGCGCCATCAGGGCCCGGAAGCCCTCGGGGTCGGTGGCGTCGGCCTCGGGGACGACCTCGTCGAGGTTCACGTGCGGCATGGGCGGATCATGCCCGCATCACCCCGATCGGCGTGGCCCTGGACGAATGATGTCCGACGACCCGCAAGGCCCGGTGGTCACGGAGCCGTAACGGTGTCCACTCGTGCACCGAACGGCGGTGTCCACGTGTGCACTGGACGGATGGCCCTGGTGGACGGAGGGGGGCCGATCTAGCCTGCTCGACGCTTCACCCCGTCCCCTGATCACAGAAGGTCCACGTGTTCCCAGCTGGTCCCCGACGCGACGTCCCACGGACGTCGGTCCTCCCACGGCTGCTCGTCGTCGCCGCACTCGCGCTCCCCGCGCTCGGCCTGCAGACCGGCGTCGCCGCCGCCGCGCCCGACCCGGCGTTCGGCCTGTCCGCCTTCGAGGGCACCGTCCTCCGGCCACCGGCACCCGACGACGGTCCCGACGGGCCGCACTACGCCGACCTGGCCGGCGAGCACCCCGACACGGCGATCGTCGACTTCTCGATCGCGTCGAAGGACGGCGGCCCGGACTCCGAGCCCTCCGCGGTCGCGGACGAGATCCGCGTGGACATCCCCGCCGGCCTCGTCCCGAACCCCGCCGGGTTCCCGACCTGCACCAACGCGCAGCTCGACGCCCAGGTCGCCTACGGCAGCGGCGAGCCCCTCGCCGAGGCCGACGCCTGCCCCGTCGGCTCGCAGGTCGGCTTCATCAACCTGACCGTCCGGGGCGACGTGCCGCTCTTCGCGGACATCTTCCCGGGCACGCCGGCGCGCCAGACGATGCGCGTGCAGCTGCCCGTCTACAACATGACCCGCGGCGCCGGCCAGGTCGGGCGCTTCGCGTTCCTGCCGGGCCAGGCCCCGGCGTCCCCGGCCCTCGAGGGCGACAAGTCCCGGGTCGACATCGTCGGCGGCGTCCGCCCGTCCGACAACGGCCTCTACTTCACGATCAAGTCGCCGGAGAGCCTGCCGCTGCTGCGCTCCAAGCTCACGTTCTGGGGCACCCCCGGGCTGGCGACGCACGACGAGGACCGCGGCAAGACGCTGACGGAGGCGCCGAACATCGACGTCGTCCTCGGGCCGAGCAACGACGGCAAGGACATGAGCGGCCTGGACCGCACCGCCACGTTCCTCACGAACCCGACCCTCTGCGCCGGCAAGCTCCGCACCACGGTCCGCGTCCGGGCGTTCGACGGCCAGACGACGGACGGCGCGTTCGACACGCCCTACGGCGCGCTCGGCTGCGATTCCGTCCCGTTCTCGCCGTCGGTGGCGTTCTCGTCGTCCGAGCCGGTGCGTGCCGACTCGCCGACCGGCCTCGACGTCTCGCTGAAGGTCCCGCAGTCGTCGGGCACGAGCGAGCGCGGCTCCGCCCAGATCAAGGACGCGACCGTGACCCTGCCGGAGGGCTTCTCGATCTCGCCCTCCGCCGCGAGCACGATCGGCGTCTGCTCCGACGAGCAGCTCGGTCAGGGCACCGACAGCGCCGTCAGCTGCCCGGCCGCGTCGAAGGTCGGCACCGCGTCGATCAGCTCGCCGATCGTCGACAGCCCGCTGACGGGCTCCGTGTTCCTGGGCGCGCCGCTGCCGGGCGACCGCTACCGGCTGTTCCTCGTGGCCGAGGGCCACGGCGTGACGATCAAGCTCAAGGGCACCGTCCGCCCCGACCCCGCCACCGGCCGGGTCAGCGCGACGTTCGCCGACAACCCGCAGCTGCCGTTCTCCGAGCTTCGCCTGTCGTTCTCGGGCGGCCCGAAGGCGATCCTCGCCAGCCCCCCGGCCTGCGGTGACCTCGCCGGGTCCGCGGCTCTCACGCCGTTCTCGCGGCCGACCGCGTCGACGGTCTCCGGCTCCGTGCCGGTGAGCGGCTGCACCGGCGCGGCGTTCGCACCCGACGCCACCGCGGCGGTCGCGAGCGGGCGGTCCGGGACCTACAGCCCCGCGGCGTTCGCCTTCTCGCGTCCCGACGGCCAGCCGACCCTCTCGGGTCTGAAGATCGCCCTCCCGGTCGGCATGACGGCCAAGGTCAAGGGCATCGCGCACTGCACCGACGCCCAGGTGGCGGCGGCCGCGTGCCCGGAGAGCTCGCGCATCGGCTCCGTGTCGACGCTCGCCGGTCCGGGCTCCGCACCGTTCCCGCTGACCGGTGCGGTCTACCTGACCGACGGGCACAACGGCGGCGACTTCGGCTCCGTCGCGATCATCCGCGCCCTCGCCGGCCCCTACGACCTCGGCAACGTCGTCGTCCGCCAGGCCCTGCGCATCGATCCGAAGACCGCGCAGGTCACGATCGACAGCGACCCGCTGCCGCAGATCGTCGAGGGCATCCCGCTGCGCCTGCGCAACCTCACCCTCGACGTCAACCGCAAGAACCTGCTGCGCAACCCGACGTCCTGCGGGACGGCGGGCGTCACGTCGACCCTCACCGGCGCCGGCGGTGCCACGTCGGTGAAGGCCCCGGGCCTGACGTTCTCGGGCTGCAAGGACCTGCCGTTCCGGCCGAAGATCACCGTCGGTCTGTCCAACCGGACGCAGGTCAAGAAGGGGAGGAACCCGCGGCTGACCGCGAAGATCACGCAGTTCGAGTCGGAGGCCGGCATCCGCAGCGCGCAGGTCGCGCTGCCCAAGACCCTGGCGCTCGCGGCCTCCAACGCCCAGGCGCTGTGCGCCAAGGCCGCCGCGGCGAAGAACGCGTGCCCGAAGGCCTCGATCGTGGGCTCCGCGTCGGCGACGACGACGATCCTCGACCGGCCGCTGAACGGCCCGGTCTACTTCGTCAAGGGTGAGCGGACCACCGCGGCGGGCAAGGTCGTCGCGACCCTCCCGACGCTGCACGTGCAGCTGCGCGGGCAGGCGTCGATCGACCTCGACGCCACGACGGCGGTCAACCACGGCCGTCTTGTGACGACGTTCGCGTCCATCCCCGACCAGCCGCTGCGATCGTTCACGCTGAACGTCGACGGCGGCAAGCACGGCATCATCGCGCTGACCCGGGACCTGTGCACGAAGGGCCCGAAGCCCAGGGCCAGCGCCCGCTTCGCCGCCCACAGCGGCAAGAAGGCGCCGACGCGCGCTCCGGTGGTCAGCACCGTCTGCAGGACGGCGAAGAAGAAGTAGCGGTCCAATCGCGCGGTACGAGCCGGGGAGGGATCCCTCCCCGGCTCGGCCGCGTGTCCGACGCCGGTTGCGCGGGCAATGGTTGGTCATGACCACCATCGCGATCATCGGTGCCGGACGCGGGCTTGGGGCGGCCGTCGCCCGCCGCTTCGGCAAGGAGGGGCTCTCCGTCGCCCTCATCTCCCGCAGCCAGGAGCGGGCTGACGGCCTCGCCGCCGACCTGTCCTCCGAGGGCCTGACCGCCAAGGGCTTCGCCGCCGACGTGCGCGACCCCGACTCGATCGCCGCGGCGCTCGAGCAGGCGACGGAGACGCTCGGCCCGATCGAGGTCCTCCAGTACAGCCCGCTGCCGCAGAAGGACTTCATGCGGCCCGTGCTCGAGACGACGCCGAAGGACCTCGTCGGCCCGGTCGAGTTCTCGATCTACGGTCCCGTCGCCGCCGTCCACGCGGTCGTCCCGGGCATGCGGTTCCTGCCGGGCGAGAACCGCGGCACGATCCTCTTCGTCAACGGCGGATCGGCCGTCAAGCCGGGCCGCAACGTCACCGGCACGAGCGTCGCGTTCGCCGGCCAGGCCGCCTACGCCCAGCTTCTCAACGAGGTCCTCGGCGAGGAGGGCATCCAGGTCTCGCAGCTGATCATCGGCGGCCGGATCGAGGAGGGCGACCCCGAGAAGGACCCCGACGTCCTCGCCGGGCTGCTGTGGGACCTGCACGAGAAGCGCGACCGCTTCCGCGTGCAGGTCAGCGCCGACTGACCCGGGGAGCCGATCCGTGGCGGCCCGCGACGCCCGTCGTCGCGGCCTCCCCACCGTCCGGATCCGGCGTCCGCCGACGCCTCGCTGCCCGGGGTGCCGAGGCGAACGGTGTTGCGCGTACACGACAACGAACGTCCAGACTGCGCCTGTCCGGCGACGGCGGTATCGCCGTTCACCGCGAGGGCCGCAGCGGGGTCAGGGGCCCCGGAAGGCCCATTCCGACTGGGGATGCGGCGGGTGTCGCGTCCCGGACGGCCGTCCACGGCCGCTGGCCCGAAACGGCCGGTCGGAGCCTCCCCCGACCATGTTCCGGGACCCCCCACGAACGTGGGGTTTGACAAGGGTCACACAGGCTGGTTAGCGTGGCGCCAGCCGGTTCAGTGCACATGTGTGTTGCACATCGGCCTCGGTTGTCCCCCTAGCCCCCAGGAGCCCCCTCCATGTCGTTCCCCCTGCCGTCCGGCGCCGTTTCATCGTTCCCGAAGCGGCGCCCCGGTCGCCGTACGCGGCGTGCCGCGCTCGGCTCGATCGCCGTCGCCGGCGTGTCCGCACTGGCCGTCGCCGCCGCCCCCGCGAGCGCCGCGCCGACCGGGCAGTACGCCGACTTCGACCAGTGCCCGACGGGCAACGCGGCCGTCGTGACGTGCATCGTCTCCGACACGACGAGCGGCAACATCAAGCTCGGCAACCAGGACGTGCCGATCACCAAGCGGATCCGCCTGCAGGGCGGCATCGACATCGGCGACGAGATCACCGGCCAGAACGTCTTCTACGGCGCGAAGAACGGGCAGACCCTCGAGAAGACGGCGCTCGACGTGCCGGGCGGCCTGCTCGGCATCACCATCCCGCCGAGCGTCCCGCAGCCCGTCCGCGGCGCCCTGCAGAAGGCGATCGACACCGCCAACGGCGTGAAGGCCACGGCCGAGCTCGTCGGGCCCGTCGGCTTCAACTTCGCCAACTACGCCAACGCCGAGGGCGTGGGCGTGACGCTGCCGATCCGGGTCAAGCTGGAGAACGCCTTCCTCGGGTCCAACTGCTACGTCGGGTCCGCCGCGAGCCCGATCACCATCCGGCTGACCAACGGCACGACGGCCCCGCCCGCCGGCGTCGCGCCGATCAGCGGCACGCTCGGATCGATCGACTTCCTCGACGACGCCAACCTGCTCGTCAACACCGGTCTCACGCTCGTCGACAACACCTTCACCGCCCCGAAGGCCAAGGGCTGCGGCGGGGCGTTCTCCTGGGCCATCGACCCGGTCGTCGACCTGAAGATCGGCCTGCCGACGACGGCCGGCCAGAGCGTCGCGCGCTTCACCGGCGACGCCAAGCTCGGCAGCGCCTCGCGCGTCGTCGACAGCGAGTCCGGCAACTAGCCGGACCGCCCCGGTCGCGACGGCGCGAGCCGGACGCGGCCGGCAGGACGGGCGCGAGCCCGAGAACGAGGACGGGGCGGCCGAGGCCGCCCCGCCGAGAGCTTCCCGGTCCGACGGCGCTGCAACGCCTCCCGGACCACATGACGAGAGCGACCCGCCGGGCCGCTCCAGAACACCGATCGAGGATACGAGAGCATGAACCTCAAGCACAAGGCCGCCGTCATCGCCACGGCCGCCACCCTCGGCCTGGCGGGCACCGCCACCGCCGCGTCCGCCTACTCCATCACCTCGTCCGCCGGCGGCGCAGCCGTCCCGGTCGGCACGTCGTTCTCGAGCGCGGGTGGCGCGCTGAGCTTCCAGAACGCCGCCACGGGCGCGAACGTCGCGTCCTGCACGGCGTCGACCCTCAACGGCGTCACGGGCGGCTCGGGCACCAGCTCCCAGCTCGACGTCACGGGCGGCAGCTACACCGGCTGCAAGGTCGGCTCGCAGAACGTCTTCGTGACGGTCAACGCGTCCGCCGCGTCGCCGTGGTCCGTCGTCCCGACGAGCGGCACGACGAGCCCGTTCGCCGGCGAGGTCCAGAACGTCAACGTGACCGTCCGCTGCGGCACGGCGACGGCGACCCCGGCCACCTACACGGGCACGCTGACGACCGGCGTCTCGGAGACGAACCAGACGGACGGCTCCAAGATCAGCCTGGCCGCCGCCGGCTCGCTGACGAAGTCCGGCTCGGGCTGCCCGTTCCTGCCCGCCACCGCGGCGGTCACCCAGGAGAACGTCCTCACGTCGGTCGGTGGCGCCCCCGTCTCCGCGGCGAACAACCTCTGGCTCAACCCCTAGTCCCCAACGGGTCCGGCCGGCGCGCGCGTCGGCGGACCACACGGTCGTCCGACGGGGCGCGAGTCCCGTCGGTGGGCCGGGCGGCGCCCTGCGACGCACCGCCCGGCACGCGCCGTCCCGTCACCCGGCGCCGTCCCGTCACCAGCCGCCTCCCGCCCGGAAGGACCCCATGTCCCGCACGTCCCGCACCTCCGAATCACCGCGCCGCCGCCGCGCCGCGACCGCCCTGGGCCTCGCCCTCGCGGCCGGGGTCGCCGTCGGCCCGCCCGCCGTCGCGACCGCCGCCGACGCCCCGCCGGGCCGGGCGTTCGAGCGGGTCACCCCGGTCGACACGAACGACGACGGCGTGAAGGACTACGGGGGGCAGTTCTTCCGTCCGGTCGACGACGACACGGTCATCTCGGGAGGACCGGTGGCTCCGTCGCCGCACGGCGCGGCATCGCCTGGCGGCCTGTCCGCGCTGGCGCTCTCTCGTCGCACGAGCACCGGCTGGACGAGCGAGCCGCTCCTGCCGCCGACCGCGCCGTCAGGCGCGACCTACCAGCCCGAGGCCACGAGCCTCGACGGCGCGAGCCTCGTGCTGTTCCGGAAGAACGGACAGTTCACGACGGGCCCGACCATCACCGTTCCCCAGCAGCTCATCCACCGCGGCCCCGGCGGGGACTTCACGGTGCTGGACGACATCGGGGACCCGTCGAAGGCCCCGCCCGGCGAGGCCGAGAGCATCGCGTTCGGCGGCATGTCGGCCGACGGGAGCACCGTCGCGTACTCGGCAACGAAGGCCCCGACGGGACTCGGCGACGAGGCGGGAGTCCCCGAGGCGCGACGCTTCCAGGTCTACCGGTGGCGCGCCGACGGCACGCAGTCGGCCATCGGGGTCGACGCCTCGGGTCTCCCGCTGAGTGCCTGCGGGGTCTCGATGCCGGGCGAGACGTACGACTTCAACACCGCGGGCGGCTCGCGGGGGTTCGCGACCAACGCGCTGTCGGCGGACGGCAGGACCGCGTTCGTTCAGAGCCCGTCGCCGGCGCAGACCGTGGGTGGTGGGGCCTGCGCGGGGGAACCGAGCCAGGTCTGGTCCACCGGCGACGACGGTCCGGCGGAGATCTCCGCGCCCCGCGCGGGGGCGACGCCGCGCGACGCGACCTTCTTCGGGGCCTCGCCGGACGGCGCACGCGCGTACTTCGCGACGACGACCGCCATCGCCGCCTCCGACCCCGACGACCGCTCGAACGACCTCTACCGGTGGGACGCCCCGGCCGGCGGTGAGCCGGCCGTCAGGACGTGCGTGAGCTGCGGGCTCGGCGGCGCGGTGGCGGGCGACGCGATCGTCTCCCCGGACGGCAGCCGCGTCTTCTTCTCGCTGCGCAACGGCACGGCGACGGACCTCTGGGTCTCCGACCGGTCGGGGACGCGCGTGGCGGTTCGTGCGACGCCCGACGTCGCCGTAGGCTCCCTGTACTCCCTCACGCGGTTCGCGACGTCCTACGACGGCTCGACCTTCGTCTTCCAGAACACCAGGAGGGTTCCGGCCGACCCGGTCACGACGGGCCGCGGCGGGGCGCTCTACCGCGGCGTCGTCGGGGCCTCCGCCGTCGACGTCACGTGCCTCAGCTGCGCCGGTGCGGACGGGCGCGAGCCGCGACCGGCCCGGCTCCCGGGGTCCGGGGCCTTCGGCGCGTTCGGTCCGCCCGGTGCCGTCACCCGCGGCGTGACCGCGGTGTCGGACGACGGCCGAACGGTCGCCTTCACGTCGAGCAGCCCCTTCACGGGCCCCGACTCGACCGACCTGAGCGGTCAGGCACCCGTGGCGGCCTACCTCTGGCAGGACGGCTCGATCGGCACGCTCGCGGCACTCGACGCCACGAGGTCCGACGCGCTGGGAACGACCCGCACCGGCGACTCGGCGTTCGCGCTCACCGCGCAACGGCTCACGCCCGATGCGCAGGACGACAGCCACGCCATCTACGTGGCCCGCCGGGGCGGCGGGTTCCCGCCCCCCGCTGCCCTGGCGCCGCCGTGTGCCGGGGACGCCTGTCGCCCTGCGGCTGCAGGCGGCCCCACCCCGCCTGCCCCGGGAAGCACGGTCCCCGCCACCGTCGGCAACGCTCCGGCCCCCCGGGCAGAGCCCGTCCCGCGGGTCGTGGTCACGACCCCGTCGGCGACCGCGCGCCGCGCCCTCGCCGCCGGTCGGACCGCGTCCGTGCGCGTCCGGGTGACGACCGCCGGGACCGTCCGCCTGCGGGCGACGGCGCGCATCGCAAGACGGACGCGCACGGTCGCATCCGCCTCGCGGCGAGCCCGCGTCGGGACGTCGAGCATCCGCGTGAAGCTCAACGCGGCGGGACGCCGCGAGCTGCGTCGCCTGGGGCGCCTGCGCGTGACGCTCACCACCACCCAGTCCGGGGCGCCCACGCGCCGCGTCACCTTCACCATCGTCCGGAAGGCCCGGTGACCGCCGTGCGTCGTCACACGAACATCCGCAACGCGATCCGGGGGGCCACGGTCGCCGTGGCGGCCTCGGTCCTCTTCACCTGCACCGCCGGCACGGCCTCGGCGGCGGGAGACGACCTCGCGAGCGTGTCGGTGCAGCCGTCGTCCCTGGTCGCCGGCGCCCACAGCGACGTGGACGTCGACTTCGACATCGCCACGACGGACTTCCCGGCGTCTCCGGACTTCGGCTTCCCGTTCGACTCGCTGACCTATCCCAACGGGGAGCTCCGCGATCTCGACCTCGACCTGCCGGCCGGCCTGCTCGGAGATCCGCTCGCGACGCCCACCTGCACGACCGCCCAGCTGCGTGACTCGTCGCGCGGCCTCTGCGACCCCGCCGCCCAGGTCGGCTTCATCGAGACGCGGATCCAGCAGCAGAGCTACGAGGACGGCTCCAACGGCGTGGAGCTGTCCCGGGACCCCGTCTACAACATGCAGCGTGGGCCCGGCCAGCCCGCCCGGCTCGCCATCCCCGTCCAGAACGGCGTCGCCATCCTCCAGGTCCACCTGCGCACCCGCGAGGACGGCGACCAGGGGATCACCGCGGAGATCCGGGACGTCCCGAACTCGCTGAACATCGTCGGGGCGAACCTCGTCCTGTGGGGCACGCCGTCCGCGGCGGCCAACGACGATCAGCGCCTCTGCCCCGACCCGGCGACGAGCCAGGACGCGAAGCCCTGCGACCCGCCGGCGACCCGCAGCCTGAAGCCCTTCATGGTCAACGGCACCCGCTGCGACGTCGCCCGTCCGGCCGAGATGCGGATCACCACGTGGGGCGCCCCGGACGTCGTGTCGCGCCGCCAGTCGACGCCGATCGGCTTCACCGGCTGCGGCGAGGTGCCGTTCGCGCCGACCTTCGGCGCCACGCCCGACACCCGCGCCGCGGGCCAGCCGGCCGGCTACGCGTTCGACCTGAACGTCCCGCAGACCAGCGGCGCCGACGAGCGCGCCACCCCGCACGTCAGGGACGTGACCGTGGCGCTGCCCGAAGGCACGGCGATCTCGCCCTCCGCCGCGAACGGCCTGGCCGCGTGCTCGGACGAGCAGCTCGGGCGCGGCACCCGCAACGCGGCGGCCTGCCCCGACGCGTCGAAGATCGGTTCCGTCTCGGTGGCGAGCCCGATCGTCGAGTCGCCCCTCACGGGCTCCGTGTACCTCGGGACGCAGAAGTCGAACGACCCGGCCTCGGGCGACATGTACCGGGTGTTCGTCGTCGCCGAGGGCCACGGCGTCCGGATCAAGCTCCTCGGCCGGATCAGCGCGAACCCGCAGACCGGGCAGCTAACGGCCTCGTTCGCCGGCAACCCGGAGCTGCCATTCAGCGCGCTGAACCTGCGCTTCGACGGCGGCCCCCGTGCCCCTCTCGTCAACCCCACCACCTGCGGCACGAAGACCACGCGCGCCACGATCACCTCGTGGGCCGGGCAGACGGTCACCTCGGACAGCTCGTTCGTGATCGACCAGGGCTGCCCGACCGGGGCGTTCAACCCGTCCTTCACGGCCGGGACGCTCTCGCCGCTGGCCGGTGCGTACTCGCCGTTCACCACGACGATCACCCGCGGTGACGGCGAGCAGGAGCTCTCGCAGGTCGCGCTCGATCTGCCCTCGGGGCTGCTCGGTGACCTGGGCAGCGTCCCGGTGTGCGCCGAGGCGCAGGCCGCGGCCGGCACGTGCGGTGCCGCGTCGCGGGTCGGCTCGACCACGGTGCAGGCCGGCTCCGGCCCCAAGCCGTTCTCGCTGCCGGGCACCGTCTCGCTCGGCGGTCCGTACAAGGGGGCGCCGTTCTCGCTGTCGATCGCGGTGCCCGCCAAGGCCGGCCCGCTCGACCTCGGGCTCGTCGTGGTCCGCGCGCCGCTGAACGTCGACGCCGCGAACGGCAAGGTGTCGACCCCGGTCGATCCGCTGCCGACGGTCGTCGGTGGCGTGCCGCTGAAGCTCCGGTCGGTCTCGGTCACCCTGGACCGCCAGAACTTCATCTTCAACGCGACGAACTGCAACGCCCAGGCGATCGGCAGCACCCTGACCGGCACGGGCGGCGGAGTCGCGAAGCCGTCGGTCCGCTACCAGGCGGACGGCTGCGCGAACCTCAAGCTGGCGCCGTCGCTGAAGCTCGACCTCTCGGGCTCGAAGGACCTGAAGAAGGGCGGCAACCCCAAGCTGACCGCCGACCTCGGGCAGACCTTCGGCCAGGCATCGATGAAGTCGGTGCAGGTCACGCTGCCGCTGCTCTCGTCGCTGAAGCCCGAGAACGCCAAGGCGCTGTGCACCCCGGCGCAGGACGCCGCCGGCGCCTGCCCGGCCGCGTCGATCGTCGGTCGGGCGTCGGCCCGTACGCGGGCGCTGCACGAGCCGATCGGCGGGCCGATCTACTTCGTGGAGGGCACGAGGACGACGGCGTCGGGCAAGGTCGTCAAGACGCTGCCCAAGCTGCTGCTGAAGCTCAGCGGCGACGGCGTCTCGCTCGACCTGCGGGCCGACACCTCGGTCGACTCGACCGGTCGCCTGATCACCACGTTCCCGAAGGTGCCGGACGTGCCGATCGAGGACTTCCACCTCGAGATCGACGGGGGCGAGAACGGCATCCTCACCGCGGTGGACGATCCGTGCACCGCCGACCGCCGGGCGAAGGTCCGCTTCGACGGGCACAACGGGGCGCGCAACGAGCGGGGCCTGACGGTCATGACGCCGCAGTGCGGCCTCCGCGCAGCGATGAACACCAGCCCGACGCGGGTGAAGTTCTCCTACGCCAACGTCGGCGCCGGTCGCCTGACGGTGTCGGGCCGGGGGCTGCGCACCACGAGGCGGACGATTCGCTCGGCCACCAGCGCGACGGTCGTCGCGCCGCTGACCGCGTCGGTCCGGCGCCGGGTCGCGTCCGGCCGCACGGTGCGGCTGCGCCTGACGGCCTCCTTCCTGCCCAAGGGCGCGAAGAAGACCCAGAAGGTCACCAAGACGGTCGCCGTCCGCGGGGTCAAGAAGCGCCGCTGACGCCGGCCGACGACCGCCCGGCCCCCGCTGCGACGGGCCGGGCGGCCGTGGGTCACCTGCCCGGCGGCCCTGCGGACGTCTGCGAGACTCGGTCTTCGATGAGTGCGCACGCCGAAGTGACGGTCTATGCGGCCCGGACGTGTCCGTACTGCGTTCGCGCCGAGAAGCTCCTGAAGAGCAAGGGCGTCGCCTACCGGCGGGAACGGATCTGGCTGTTCCTGCCCGGCGGTCGGCGACCGCTCGTCGAGCGCTTCGGCGCCGAGCACACGACCGTGCCGCAGATCGTGATCGACGGCGAGCACGTGGGTGGCTGCGACGACCTGGTCGCCCTGGAGCAGAGCGGCCGGCTGGACGAGCTGCTCGGTCGCGCGTAGGGCGCCGGCGGTTCGGAGCATCGCCGCCACCGGGCCACCTTGATCGACCTGCGGATCAGAAGCCCGCTGATCCCGGCCCGCGCCGCCACCCCTCACCCCATCGCGCGGTCCAGGTTGTAGGCCGCGCTGATCAGGCTGAAGTGGGTGAACGCCTGGGGGAAGTTGCCCAGCTGCTCGCCCGTCAGGCTGACCTCCTCGGCGTACAGGCCGATGTGGTTGGCGTAGGTGAACATCTTCTCCAGCGCCAGCCGGGCGTCCTCGAGGCGACCCGCCCGGGTGAGGGCCTCGACGTACCAGAAGGAGCAGATCGAGAACGTGCCCTCGCTGCCCTCCGCGCCGTCGGGCGAGGCCTCCGGGTCGTAGCGATGCACGAGGCTGTCGGACACGAGGTGCTCCTCGATCGCCCCGAGCGTCGAGAGGAACCGCGGGTCCGTCGGCGAGCAGAACTTGACCATCGGCATCAGCAGCACCGAGGCGTCGAGGACCCCGTCGGCGTAGTGCTGCACGAAGGCGCCGTGCTCGCCCTTGTCCTGCTTGAAGCCCCGGTCCATCACCTGGCGGTAGATCTCGTCGCGGACCGACGTCCACCGCTCGAGGTCGGCCGGCAGCCCGCGCTGGCGGGCCATCCGGACCATCCGCTCGATCGCGACCCAGCACATCAGGCGCGAGAAGACGTGGTCCTGTCGACCGCCGCGGGTCTCCCAGATCCCCTCGTCGGGCTGGTCCCAGTGGTCGCAGACCCACTCGACCACGCGCGTGAGGTCGAGCCAGGTCTCCCACGAGACCGGGGTGCCGTACTTGTCGAACAGGTAGACGGAGTCGATGAGCTCGCCGTAGATGTCGAGCTGCAGCTGCGTCGCGGCGCCGTTGCCGATCCGCACCGGGGTCGATCCGGCGTAGCCCTCCAGGTGGTCGAGCTCCTCCTCGTCCATCTCGGGGTCGCCGTCGATCCGGTACATCGTCTGCAGCGGCCCGGACTCCGGCAGGTCCTCGTCGGCCACGCCGTCCGTGGCGCGGAAGCGGTCCGCCAGCCAGCCCATGAACGCGTCGGCCTCGGCGGTGAAGCCCAGGCGGATCAGCGCGTAGATCGTGAACGCGGCGTCGCGCATCCAGACGTAGCGGTAGTCCCAGTTGCGCTCGCCCCCGAGCTCCTCCGGCAGCGCGGCGGTCGGCGCGGCGATGATCGCGCCCGTCGGCTCGTACGTCAGCAGCTTCAGGGTCAGCGCCGAGCGGTGGATCATCTCGCGCCAGCGCCCGGTGTAGGTCGAGCTCTCGAGCCAGTCGCGCCAGTAGTCGACGGTGTGCCGGAACAGCCGCTCGGCGTTCTCCGGGCGATGGGCGACCGGGCGGTCCGACGTCCCGCCCTCGCCGCCTCCGTCGGACCCGTCGGTGCCCTCGCGCTCGACGACGTGCAGCACGAAGGTCGCCTCGTCGCCCTCCTCCAGCGAGAACTCGGCGGAGGCGTCGCGGTCGCCGAGCTCCAGCGGCACGCTCGACCCCAGCGCCAGCTCCAGGTCGCCGTCGGAGAAGCGGGCGCCGTGCTCGTCCGCCCGCACCTCGTGGGTGCCGCGGGCATAGTCGAACCGCGGGGCGATCGTCGTCGCCAGCGACATCTGCCCGCGGACGCAGACGACCCGTCGGACGATCCGCTGGCGGTGCTCGACGCTGCGCCCGTCCTCGTCCGTCGCGCTCGATCCGCCGCCGCCCGTCGAGCGGTGCAGCGGCATGAAGTCCTGCACCTCGACGACGCCGTTCTCGGTCAGGAACCGGGTGATCAGGACGTTGGAGTCCGGGAAGTAGAACTGCCCGGTGCTCGACACGTCGCAGGTCGGCCACATCCGCCAGCAGCCGGCGTCGGGGTCCAGCAGCGACCCGAACACGCTCGGGGCGTCGAAGCGCCCCGGGCAGAACCAGTCGATGGTGGCGTCCGTCCCGACGAGCGCGGCGGTGCGCAGGTCGCCGATCAGGCCGTGGTCGGCGATCGCCAGGGACGGGTGCGCCGCCCCGGGGCGGGCGCTCACGCGTCGGAGCCCGCGTCCGGCAGGCGCCAGCCGCGGGGGCGCGGCAGCTCGATCGCCTCGTCCGGACCCCAGGAGCCCTTGGCGTAGGGGAGGGGCGAGCGGCCCTCCTCACCGGCGGCGTCCAGCGCCGGGGCGCAGACCTCCCACAGGCGCTCGATCTCCTCGGCCTTGGTGAAGAGCGTGTGGTCGCCCTTCATCACGTCGTGCAGGAGGCGCTCGTAGGCCTCGAGGCCGTGTTGGCCGTAGAAGTCCTGGTCGATGTCCAGGCGCAGCGCCGCGCCGGCGAGCTCCATCGTCGGGCCGGGGACCTTCGCGAGCAGCTCGATCGAGACGGTCGGCTCCTCCGACAGCTCGAAGACGACCTCGTTCGGTCGTGCGCGGTGCTGGCGGTCGACCCCGCCGCGGCCTCCGTCGTCGGTGGCGGTGCCGTCGGCCGCGTCGCCGCCGGGGAACCCGTCGTCCTCACCGGCGTCGCCGTAGAGCGGGAACATCCGCATCGGCGGCTCGCGGAACCCGACGGTCACGGTGCGCCGGCCCTCCGCCAGCGCCTTGCCGGTGCGCAGGTAGAACGGCACGCCCTGCCAGCGCCAGTTGTCGACGTGGGCCTCGAGGGCGACGAACGTCTCGACGTCGGAGTCGTCGGCGACGTCCTCCTCGTCGCGGTAGCCCTCGTACTGGCCCAGGACGACCCTGTCCGGGTCCAGCGGACGGAGCGCCTGGAAGAGCTTCGTGCGCTCGGCGTGCAGCGCGTCGGCGGTCAGCGCGACCGGCGGCTCGAGCGCCACGAAGCCGAGCAGCTGCAGCAGGTGCGTGACGATCATGTCGCGGAACGCGCCCGTGCCCTCGTAGAACGACGCGCGGCCCTCGATCGTCAGCTTCTCCGGCACGTCGATCTGCACGTAGGCGATGCGGTCGCGGTTCCAGATCGGCTCGAACAGCCCGTTGGCGAAGCGGAACGCCAGGATGTTCTGCGCCGCCTCCTTCCCGAGGAAGTGGTCGATCCGGTAGATCTGGTCCTCGTCGAGCGTCTCGTGCAGCGCGGCGTTGAGGTCCTTGGCGGACTGCACGTCGTGCCCGAACGGCTTCTCGATCACGAGCGCCGCGTCCTTCGCGATCCCGGTCTTGCCGAGCATCCCGACCATGTCGCCCATCGCCGACGGCGGGACGGAGAGGTAGACGAGCCGCTCGCCCTGCGCGTCGATCTCCTCCTCGGCGGCCTTCACGGCCTCGGCGAGGTCCTCGCCGTCGTCGGCGGAGGAGACGACGAACGAGATCCGCTCGGAGAACTCCTTCCACCGCTCGTCCGTGAGCTCCTTGCGACCGAACTCCTCCAGCGCGGAGTGGATCTTGTCGCGGAACTCGTCGTCGCTGCCGGGGGAGTGGCGGCCCGAGCCGATGATCCGGAAGTCCTCCGGCATCAGCCCGGCCAGCATCAGGTGGAAGAACCCGGGGTAGAGCTTGCGCTTGGCCAGGTCGCCGGTGGCCCCGAAGAGCACGAGGACCCGGTTCTCGGGACGCTGGGGCGAGGCGGAGGAGGAGTCGGGCATCGTGACCCCATGTTCCCGATCGGGGAGCCCGGGACGCGGGGGACGGGCGATGCGGGGGTTCGGTGGGGCGGTGGGCGGCGTGGGGCGGCGGGCCGTGGCGGGCGCTCGTGGGGGCGGGACGGGGGTGCCGGGTGTCGCCGTGTTCCGGGATACGTTGCCTGGGTGCACGTTCTGGGGAACGCGGCGCGGGTGATGCGGGCACCGGGGGTCGGGCGGGCTCGTGTTCCAAGAATGCGATGCCGGGGCGCGTCTTTCTGGAACCCGGCGTGTGTGGTCCCCGCGGCGAGCGTCGTGTTCCAAGGACGTGATGCTGGGGCGCGCCTTTCTGGAACCCGGCGTGCGTGGGCCCCGCGGCGAGCGTCGTGTTCCAAGGACGCGATGCCGGGGCGCGCGTTCTGGGAACACGGCGCCTGGTGACCGGTGTGGGTCGGCCACCGGGGCCGACGCCCGCGCGTCACCGGCGCAGCGTGCTGCCGCCTGTCGGTTCCGGGCCTGGAAGCACCCGGCGACATGCCGCCCCGGTCGGGTCTCCAGGACGCTCGGTCCGGTCCACGTCGTACCGTGGCGGGTCGCCGCCCGGCGGTCGCCGGGTCCGCCCGTGCCCACGGGCCCTCCCGCCTGCGCCCCGGGCCCTTCTGCATGCACGTTCCTCACCTCCTCCCCACGGCCGTGGTGGCCGCGACCCTGGCGCTGGTCGCGACCGGCTGCGGGCTGGACACGTCGGAGGACGTCGTCGGACCGGAGGTCGACGCCGCGCGCGACGCAGCGGTGGTGCCGGGGGTCGCGACCGGCGAGGCGACGACGGGCCCCGCGCCCACCGATGTTGCGGGCGCGCCGTCGGCCGCCGGACGGGAGCCGACGTCGACGACCGCGGCGGCACCGACCGCCGGCCAGACGCAGCCGTCCGCGGCGGTGCCGGCCGCGGGATCGGTACCGACGACCGCGGGGGCGCCGGCCGCCGACCTGACGGCGACGTCCGCCGGCCCGGCCCCGACGAGCACGGTGGCACCGATCGCCGGCCTGACGTCGTCGACCGCCGGGACGCCGACCGCCGGGTCGCGGACGGCCGCGCCGCCCCCCGGGACCCGGGCACGGACGACCGCCGGGACCGCCCCCGCCGCCCCGACGCGCCTGCACACCCCGAGTCTCGTCGGCCTGCCCGCGTCGGCCGCGCCCCTGCGGCTGGGCGCCTCGGGGTTCCGGTCCGAGTACGGGCGGCGCTACGACGTCGTCCGGCAGTCGGGGCGGACCGCGGTCCTGCGCGCGGGGCACCGGGCGGACCGGCCCGTCACCGCGCAGACGCCCGCCCGGCCCGCGTCGGTGCGCCCTGGCGACGTCGTCGCGACGGCCACGACCCGGACGCCGGTCCCGGGGGGCCGGCGACCGCGGCTGATCACGGTCCGCTGGGGGACGTTGCGCCTCCGGGACGATGTCCTCGAGATCGGCGGACTCGGTCGGATGGCCGACTGCGACCGCCTCGACCACGTGCAGCTCGGGCCGCGCGGCGCGGCGTCGCGCACCGTCCGCGTCTGGGTGATCGCCCCGCCGGACGAGCCGCGTGCCGGGTGCACGCGCCGGCAGCCGCGGGTGATCCGCCTGCGACCCGGCGCCGGCTGGGACCGGGACACGGTCGCCGTCGACGTCGCGGCCGACCGGCGCTGAGCGGCGCGGCCCCGGCGTCCGCCCCCGCCTCGCCGCCCGCCCCGCGCACCCTCACCCCCCGGCGAACCCCAGGACCAGCTGCGCCGTCTCGAGCGGCACGTCGAGCTGCGGGCAGTGGCCGACGCCGTCCAGCTCGATCCAGTCGGCGTGGGGGAGCCAGTCGCGGCGGAAGCGCTCCGCGGTGGCCGGCCAGGGGAGCAGCCGGTCCTCGGTGCCCCAGGCGATGCGCACCGGGCAGGTGATGCGCTCGGCGTCCAGGTCGTAGCCCTCGCGGGCGGCGAACTCCAGCAGTGGTGCGGCGTCGCAGCGGGCGACGCCGAGCAGCTGGTGGGCCAGGAGCTCGGCGGGCAGGTGCTCGTGGTTCTCGGTCAGGAGCGCGGTCGCGCGCCGGCGGCCCTCCGGGGTCGACAGGAGCGACCGGGCGTGCGGGGCGATCGACCGCGCCTGCCGCTGCAGGTCGCCCTGCGACGACAGGAGCCCGCGGTACGAGACGTCGCCCGCCGGCCAGCCGCCCGCCGGGGCGAAGGCGACGACCGACCGCGCCCGGCCGCGGGCGGCGAGCTGGAGCGCCACGAACCCGCCGAGCGAGTTGCCGACGAGGTGCGCGGTCGGGAACCCGGCCTCCTCCATCGCCCGCTCGACCGCATCGGGGAGGGTCGCCGCGTCCACCCGGTCCGGCAGGGGCGGCCCGCCCGCGTGGCCGGCGAGGGTCACGGCGAGGACGTCGTGCCCGCGCTCCAGCGCCGGCAGCACGAGCTCCCACACCCGCCAGGTGTCGAGGAACCCGTGCAGGAGGACGAGGGGCGAACCGGACCCGCCACGGTGCGACGCGGTGAACACAGCCGCCCGCAGGTCGTCGTCCCCGCCCGCGTCCCCCACTCCTCAGCCCTTGGGGTGCGGGTACTCCGCCGAGCGGCCCTGGAACGACAGGATGCGCGGGTTCTGGACGCGACCCTCGCGGATCTCGATCGCGCGCCGGATCGTCTCGCTGCGGTCCCACTCGGCCGGGCCGGCGGCCACGATCGGCAGGTACTCCAGGAGCGCCTCGCTGTTCTCCCACGTGGAGGAGTCCCAGAGGAACGACGGACTGTGGTCGACGGCGTAGTAGTGGACCCCCTCGCCGACCTCGATCATCGGGTCGGCGAACGAGGTGGGCCGCGCCCACTCGAAGCCCATGCCCTCGTCGCACGAGACGTCCACGATCAGCGAGCCGGGCTGGAACAGCGGCAGGTCGTCGCAGGTGGCGAACGTCAGCGGGTCGTCGGTGTCCTGGAGGATGCAGTTGACGACGATGTCGTAGCCGGCCAGCTCCTTCGCCAGCGGCAGCGGCGCCGGGCCGGCGGACGGCAGCATCATCAGGCCGGCCTCGTCGCGCTCGAACTGCTGCATCCGCACCGAGGCGAACGGCGACGCGACGGAGGACACGCTGCGCTGCGTCAGGACCGTGACGTCGGAGACGCCGAGCGCCGAGAGGCCGCGGACCGCGCCACGCGCGGTCGCGCCGAAGCTGATGACGGCCGCGCGCAGCCGGCGGCCGTAGTCGCCCGTCGCGCCGCGCAGCTGCATCGCGTGCAGGACGGAGCAGTACCCCGCCAGCTCGTTGTTCTTGTGGAACACGTGGACCGAGAAGTTGCCCTCCTTGGTCCAGTGGTTCATCGCCTCCCACGCGATCAGGGTCAGGCCGCGGTCGATCGCCAGCTGGGTGAGCGCCTCGTCCTGCACGCAGTGCGGCCAGCCCCACACGACCTGGCCCTCGCGCAGCCCCTCGAGGTCGGCGACCAGGGGCTTGGGCAGGAGGATGACGTCGCTCTCCGCCAAGAGTTCCTCGCGGCTGCACATGCCGGCGACGAGGGGCTCGAGCTCGGCGTCGGAGCGGCCGAAGCGCTCGCCGTAGCCGTGCTCCAGCGTCATCCGCGCGCGCAGCTCGGGGGCGATGCGCTCGATGTGCGCGGGGTGGATCGCCAGTCGGCGCTCGTCGGCCTTGCCGGAGGACGAGACGACACCGATGGAGAGCTGAGGCACCCCACGAGTCTACGGGCGGGTGTCGGGCGGCCCCGGCAGGCGTGGCGCAGAAACGCTCGCCTACGTAGGAAATCACCACGGATCGACACCGTGTCAGATGTGTGCGGTGTCCGCGAAACCCCTGTTGTACAGCGGTCCTCCGGTGCTCGGCGCGGCTTGTACGCGATGGATCACATTCGTCTTGATCTACGTATTAGGTTCGAGCCGTGCAGCATCCACGGACACCACCGGTGGGGCCACGGAACGACGTGTCGGACGTCGTCCCGGGCCCCGCGACACGCCGGGCCCGCCGACCTTGGTGGTCCACGTCGCGTCTGCTCGCGTTCTCGTGAGCCCGTCCGTCGTCGCCGCGTCCTCCGGGACGCGGGACGTGCGCCGACCGGCCTGACCGCCGGCCCGCACCTGCCGCCCGACGTCCGGTCGGCTCCCCGTCCCGGCCCCCTCGAGGGCCGGCCGAGGAGTCCGCCGGACGTCACCGCCCGTCGGCGGCCGTCCTCCGGGGCGACCGACCCCGGGTCTCGTCCGATCATCCACAAGGGATCTGTCCATGAAGACCTTCGCCGTGCGGCCATCCGTCGCACTGATGGCGGTCGCGGGGAGCCTGGCCTTCGCGTCATCGGCCGGAGCGGCAACGCTCGCGGTCGACGACGACGGAGCCGACTGCCCCGCCGCGCCGTACACCTCGATCCAGTCCGCGGTCAACGCCGCGGTCCCGGGAGACACCGTCGCGGTGTGCGCCGGGGACTACGCCGAGGGCCCCGGCACGGTGGGGAGCAACGCGCTCCTCATCACCAAGAGCCTGACGCTCAAGGGCGCCGGCGCCGACCTCGTCCACATCTCGCCGAAGGCGTCCTCCACGGCCGGCGGCCGGATCATGGAGACGACCCCGGACCTGCGCAACGGCCTGGGCGACATCGTCGCCGTCGTCGGCGCGCCGACCCGGCCGATCACGGTCGACATCAGCGGCGTCACGGTCGACGGCTTCGACCCCGACGACAAGCCGATCGTCGTCGAGGCCGGCGTCGTCTACCTCGACGCCAAGGGCTCGATCAACCGCAGCCGCGTGACGAACCTCGTCACCTCCGAGGCCGACACCGCCTTCCAGCAGGACGGTGGCTACCGCGGCTCGCAGCCCGGCATCGGCATCGTGCAGACCTCGTCGACGCGCAACGCGCTGAACGACGGCACGCGCACGCTGAAGATCGAGCTGACGCGCGTCGACAAGTACAACCGGTTCGGCGTCCTCATCGACGGCGCGACCAACGACACCCCGCCGCTGACCCCGTCGGGCGTCATCAACCGCGGCGAGATCACGGCGAGCCAGATCGTCGGCCGCACGCAGTGCATCAACTTCGCCGGCACCGGCAACTGCGGCAGCCGCGGCACGGTCGACAACCTGACCACCGGCCCGCTGTTCGGGCAGGACGGCGTTCGGGTCACCGCCGGCTCGCGTGCGCAGATCTCCGACTCGCTGATCTCGCAGAACCTCGTCAACGGCACCGGTGCCCCGGTCCGCCCGACCGTCGCCAACGGCGACACGATCACCGCGCCGGGCAGCAACAACGGCAACCTCAACCTCGGTGCGGGCATCCGCCTGATCGGGGCGTTCCTCACCACGCCGCCGGTGTCCTCGGGCCTGAACCGGACGTACAACACGTCGGTCACGCGCTCGAACATCATGGACAACGCCTATGGCGCCCTGAACCTCCAGGCCGACGGCGCCACCGCCAACACCGGCACGAAGAACAACGCCGGCGGCGCGTCGAACGTCTTCCTCGCCGAGAACAACTGGTGGGGCCTGCGGGTCACCTCCCGCGCGGCCGGCGCCCCGGCCAACTCCGGCCCCGCGATCTCGCCGACGGCCAACCAGCCCTGGCCGGAGAACCCGGTCAACGGCACCGCGGCCACGGACTCCGACGACCCGGCGGGGATCACCTCGACGGCCGTCGACATGTTCCCGTTCCGGAGCGGCGTCGCGTCGACGCCCGACACGGGGCAGTTCACCCTCGCCAACGCGCCGCTCCCGATGGACGACGCGGCGCCGACCGGCGTCTCGATCGTCGCGAGCGCGCCGACGGTCGCCCCGGGCGGCAGCATCACGCTGACGGCCACGGGCGAGGACGACTACGGCGTCAAGCGGATCCGCTTCTACGACGGCGGCACGCTGATCGGTGAGACGACCGCGAAGAGCCCGACGACGACGGTCGCCCTCCCGGCGGACGCCGCCTGCGGCAGCACGCGCTCCTACACCGCGCTGGTCGGCGACTCGCTCGGCCAGACCACGGGCTCGGCCCCGGTCGTCGTGACGGTCGCCTGCCCGGCGCCCGCCCCGGCCCCCGGTCCGGGCACCTCGCCCGCCCCGGCTCCGGCCCCGGCACCCGCCCCGGCCCCGGCCCCGGCGGTCCCGACGATCTCGTTCGGCGTCAAGCCCACGACGATCCCGGGCTCCGGCTCGACGGTCTCCCTCGCGGTGTCCGCCGCGGCCGGCGTCCAGCGCGTCGAGGTCCGCCTCGGCGGCCGCCTCGTCTGCACCGAGACGAAGGCGCCGTACAGCTGCAAGATCAAGCCGACGGGCGCCGACGTCGGCGTCCAGGCGCTGACCGCGACGATCGTCGACAAGAACGGCAGCACGTCGGTCGTGACCTCCCGGGTGACGGTCGCGAAGTTCAAGCCGACGCTCCGCTCCAAGGTCACGAAGAAGAAGGTCGGCAGCCGTCTGCGCCGCACCTTCAAGGCCACCCTCGTCCTGCCCAAGGGCGTGACCAAGGCCCAGGGTTGCAAGGGCACGGTGACCCTCGTCGTCCGTCGCAACGGCCAGTCCGTCATCAACCAGCAGGTCAAGGTCTCCAAGTCCTGCACCGTCACCCGCTCGGTCACCGCCGCGCGGTCCGGCCAGAAGTTCACCGTGAGCGCGCGCTACGGCGGCAGCTCGGTGCTGGCCTCCAAGTCCATCAGCCGGAGGTTCTCGTGACGTCCCGTCGCATGAAGGCCACGCGAGCGCTGCTCGCCGTGGCCGCAACGGCGCTCGCCGGATCGGCCGCGCTGCCCGCAGCGTCGGTCGCCGCCGACGCGCCCCCCACGCAGTGCTCCGCCGCGCCCACCTTCGACGCCGGCGTGCTGTCGTGGGACAAGTTCTGGGCGGCGACGAAGGTCGCCATCGCCTCGAACAGCGCCGCTGACTGGGCGGCGGTCAAGGCGACCGACCCGTCGGTCCAGGCGACCCTGACCGGTCTGGCCCCGAAGGCCGTCCCGGCCCTCGGTACCGGTGCCGCACAGGCCGGCGGTGGCGCCGAGTCCGGCGGCGTCGGCGGTGCGACCCCGCAGGGCCGCAACCAGAGCGACGTGAACCTCGCCTACGCGGACTACCTCGTCCGCGTCACGGCCGACAACCCGCGCGTGAAGGTCATCAACAAGGAGATCGGCAAGTCCTCCCTGGGCCGCCGCATCGCCTTCTACGTGGTCGGCACGCCGGTCAACATCAACAACCTCGACGGCCCGAACGGCGACGCGGCGTACTGGCGCGGCGTCCGCGCCGGTGACATCCCGGAGGAGGACGGCCTGGAGGCCGCGGTCTCCAAGCCGGCCTTCGGCTGGATCACGGCGACCCCGCACGGTGGCGAGTCCGCCGCCGGCGAGTCGATCACGCGTGAGCTCTACGAGCTCGCCGCGCGCACCGACTGCGGCAACGTCAAGCGCCTGGTGAACATGGACCTGTTCATCCAGCTCGTGCGCAACCCCGACGGCCGCGACGCCGTCCAGCGCACCACCGCGTTCGGGTTCGACCCCAACCGCGACTTCGGCACGCGGAACTACGTCGAGAACAGCGAGTTCATCCCCAAGATGAACGAGTACCCCGGCCTGTTCTTCATTGACGCCCATCAGCAGGGCGGCTCGGCGTACTTCTTCCCGCCGAACGAGGACCCGGTCCACCACGAGATCTCGAGCTTCACGCTCGACACGGTCCAGAACAAGATCGGTCCGGCGCTGCAGGGCGCGTTCAACGACACGTCGACGCTCTACAACAACTACAGCCAGTACGACCTGTTCACGCCGGAGTACGGCGACACGGTCCCGTCGCTGATCATGGGCGCGGCCGGCATGACGTACGAGAAGGGCAACGCCGAGGTCTACTCCAAGCAGGTCTACGACCACTACCTCGCGATCGACACGACGATCAACACGATCGCCAACGACAAGATCAAGACCACCCAGGACTGGGTGCGCCAGTGGCAGGACGCCGTCTCGCAGGGCGCGGACTGCACCCTGCAGCCGAACAAGCTGGTCTCGCCGCTGCACGACGAGCTGACGCCGATCCCGGCGGACAAGCGCGTCTGCGGCTACTTCTTCCCGCCGGACCAGCACACCGGTGACGTCGGGAAGCTGATCGACGAGATGCAGGAGACCGGCGTCAAGGTCTTCAAGCTCAACAGCGCGACGACCCTCTCGGGCGTCAAGGAGTACGGCAAGGACGCGAAGACCGCGACCCTGCCGGCGGGCACGCTCTACATCCCGATGGCCCAGGGCATGAAGCACTGGATCCAGTCGGTCATGGGCGAGAACCCGTTCATCCCGTACCCGTACTACTACGACGTCGTGACCTGGTCCTACGGGATGCAGCGCGGCCTCGCGGGCTCCGGCTTCCTGACGGAGAAGGGCTCGGTCCCGACCGACATCACGCAGGTCGGAGCGCTGGACCTCGGCACCGCACCCACCGAGGCGTCGCCGGTCTACGCGTTCAACACGGACTCGGCGAAGGGCCTCGTGCTCTCCGCCAAGCTCCTGGGCAAGGGCGTCGCGGTCTCCCGCGCGACCACCGCGTTCACCGCGGCGGGCAAGCGGTTCTTCACCGGCGCGGCGCTCGTCCGGGCCACGTCGCTGACGGCAGCGGGCGTCGACATCAAGGCGCTGGCCGCCGAGCAGGACACCCCGGTCTCCGGCCTTGGCAGCTTCCCGGTCGCCACGAAGGCGATGACGAAGCCGAAGATCGGCCTCTTCACGGGTTCGGCCGCGGTCCCGGGCAACCCGCTGTACCCGACGACGGCGACCGATCCGAGCCCGAGCACCACGGGCGCGATCGGTGTGAACGCCGGACACTGCGCGGCACCCGGAGCTCCGACGGGCGCCACCTCGTTCTGCGAGGCGCTGTTCACGCTGCGGGTCAAGGACGACATGCCGGCCGACAGCGTCGTGCCGATCACGTCGACGCAGGTCAACGCGGGTGAGCTCGTCACCGGCGGCTACACCGCGATCATCGGCGCCGGGGCGAACATCACCGGCACGACGGCGACGGCGGTGCAGGCCTTCGTCAACGGGGGCGGCCGCTACGTCAACTACGGCACCAGCGGTGCGACGGGTGCCCGCAACGCCGGCCTGAGCAACGTCACGCAGACGACGGTGCAGTCGAACATGAAGACGCCGGGCTCGACCTACGACGCGACGTTCGACACCAGCGACCCGGTCGCCTGGGGCTTCGACCTCGGCGGCTGGATCTACCGCGCCTCCTCGACGGACCCGATGTTCGACGCGGCGTCCCTGACGGGCACCACGCCGAATCCGGCCTCGACGGCGGCGGTCAGCTACGCGACGGACCTCAACTCCGCCAAGTCGCTGAACGGGCAGAAGTACGGCCTGTCGGTCAACGCCACGGGCCCCGGCCTGCTGGACGGCCGCCCGGCGGTCATCAGCAGCTCGCCCGGCCAGGGTCACGCGACGGTGTTCGGCTGGAACCCGTTCTACCGGGCCTGGAAGGACCAGGACGAGCGTCTGGTCCTGAACGCGGCGATGTACCCGACGACGGCGACGGTCCCCGCCGACACCGCGGCCGTGGCGAAGGCCGCTGCCGCTCCGGACGCCCCGGCGCCCGTCGCCCTGACCGCGAAGACCACGGTCGAGGAGAACGCGCCGGTGAAGAAGGCGGACCTGCCCAAGCCGGTCCAGTCCAAGAAGCAGGCCCAGCACGACACGACGAAGGACTTCCAGCTCGTCGTGAAGGCGAAGTACAAGGCCAAGCTGAAGAAGGCCGTCAAGGCCGCGAAGATCCCGAAGGCGATCCGCAGGAAGATCGTCTTCAAGACCTCCGGCAAGAAGGTGAAGCTCGTCACGCTGTCGATCAGGAACGGCCGCACCGACGACTTCCACGATCGCCAGGAGTGGGTCACGAGCCTGATGGACCAGGTGAAGAAGCAGAAGGTCAAGGTGAAGGTCGGCCAGATGTAGCCGACCGGCACCGGCAGGACGGCGGGGCGCGACCGACGCGCCCCGCCGGCAGGACCACCGCCCCCGGCCGCCTCGTGCGTCCGGGGGCGGTGTGCGTCCGGGGACCCTCCCGCTCAGGTGGTCGTGCTCGGCCGAGACTCCAGGCCGGCCGCCCCGGGGAGGAGCGGCTCAGGCCCCCTGGTCCGTCAGCCAGGCGTCCATCGCCCGGCGGAACGCCTCGTGGGTGCGGCCCAGGGTGACCGCGTGGCCCGTGTCGGGCAGCTCGACGAGCCGGACCTCGCGCGAGCGCGGGTACGCCGTGTTCGCCTGGAGCTGGTTGGTCGGGGGAGAGAAGAGGACATCGTCCTGGCCCGAGATCACGAGCACCGGCGAGGTGATCGCCGTGCGCGTGGCGACCTGGTCGACGACGAGGCCCTGCGCCGCCGAGAGCAGGTCCCCGCAGGCGTCGACGTTGCGCCGCCGCAGGGTCGCTGCCGCCACCGCCGGGTCGATGTCGTGGAAGTGGCCCGCCGCGAAGTCCGCGTCCGTGCGGCCGAACGCCGCGTAGTTCGGGGCGCCGGTCGTGCCGTTCGGACGCGGCGCGGTCACGCAGTCCGCGCCGGCGACCGCGAAGGTCGTCAGGGCGAACGGCGACGGCACGTCGGTGTAGCTGACCACCGCGAGCGCGTCGGCGCTGCCGAACGAGTACTGGGAGACCTGCGCGATGAAGCCACCGAGCGAGTGGCCGGCGAGCACGACGCGCCGGAACGCCGGCACCCCGTCACGGCCGGTCGAGCCGGAGACCTTCCCGGAGCGCAGGGCGCCGATCACCTGGTCGGCCATGTCGGCCTGCGCCGGGATGCACGTCGCGTTCCCGTCGCCGAGCTGTCCGTTCGACGGGTTGCCCAGCCGGTCGATCACCACGGACGCGTGGCCCGCCCGCGCCTGCTCGAGGCCGTAGTCGTAGCCGGGCACGTCCCCGAAGCGGAAGAAGAAGCTCGAGTAGCCGACACCGTGCAGGTAGAGCGCGACCGCGGGCCGCGCTGCATCGAGCGTCGCCCGCGGGGCCACGAGCGAGCCCTTCACGGTGTAGGTCTTCCCGTCGGGCGCACCCAGGCACGGGGTCGCGGTGCGGTTGCGATTGACCACCGGCACGCTGATCGGCACGTCGACGATCTCGCCGACGCCGATCCGCGCGTAGACCGGCGGGCCGTGCGACCCGGTCCGCGTGCGGGTGCGGACCCGCAGGTCGCCCGTCGCGGAGGCCGACGTGCCGATCACCGCGCTCATCGTGCGCCGGCGCGCCCCGAGGGTGATCGTCCGCAGCGGCTTCCAGACCCCGGCGTCGCAGCGCTCGACGACGACCGCGGAGCCCTTCCGCGCGGCGCGGCCCCGGGCCGACGCGGCGGGCGCGACGGACAGGCGCAGCGCCGCACCGGTGGCGACGCGCCGGACCGCCGCGGTGGTCCCGCAGACCGCGGCGGTGGCCGCGGACCCGCCGGTCAGCGTCGTGCGTGGAGCGGCCGACGCGGCGGTCGGCGCGGCCGCGGCGAGCACCGCCCCGGACGTGAGCAGGAGGGCGAGGACGCGGGACGGCACGACCCGACCCTACGGGCGGCCGACGCGTGCGGGAAGCACGGAAGGCGTGCACCGCGGGGCGCCCCGGCTCCCGGACACCGACGGTGTCGTGGCGGGATACTCGGGCTCATGGACGTGACTCCGCCCGAGCCTCCGGCCCTGCTTCCCGGCATCGACGTCCCCGCGGTCGAGGCCTGGTGGACCGGGCGCGTCGCCGGAGGGGCCGCGCCACTGGCCTTCGCCCGGATCGCCGGCGGGCGCTCCAACCTCACCTACCGCGTCACCGACGCAGCCGGTCGCGTGAGCGTCCTGCGACGCCCGCCGGCCGGGGCGGTCCTGGAGTCCGCGCACGACGTGCTGCGCGAGGCCCGGATCGTCGGGGCGCTCGCGTCCGGCGCGGTCCCCGTCCCCGTGGTCCTCGGGGTCTGCGACGAGCCGACGGTGACGGGTGCGCCGTTCTACGTCATGGACCACGTCGACGGTGCCGTCCTGCACGACGACGCCGCGATGCTCGCGGGGTTCGCCGAGCGCGACCGGCCGACCGTCGCGCGGTCGATGATCGACGGGCTCGCGGCCCTGCACGACCTCGACGTCGACGCGGCCGGCCTGGGCGACCTGGGCCGGCGCGAGGGCTACGTCGCCCGGCAGCTGGACCGCTGGCACCGCCAGTGGGAGGCCTCCCGCACCCGTGAGGTGCCGCTGATCGACGAGGTCCACGCCCGGCTCTCCGCGGCGGTGCCCGAGCAGCAGCGCGTCTCGATCGTCCACGGCGACTACCGGCTGGGCAACGTGATCCTCGGCCCCGACGGCGCCCTGCGCGCCGTGCTGGACTGGGAGCTCTGCACCCTGGGGGACCCGCTGGCCGACGTCGGCTACACCCTGGCCTGGTGGGTCGGTGCCGACGAGGCGGCGACCCACCCGCTCGGCCGTGGGCCCAGCAGCGTGCCGGGGGTCCCCGGCCGCGACGTGCTGCTGCAGCGGTACGCCGGGGCGACCGGCCTCGACGTCTCGCGGATCGACTTCTACGTCGCGTTCGCGCTGTGGAAGATCGCCTGCATCATGGAGGGCGTCCGCGAGCGGGACCTGCGGACGCGGCCCGACGAGGCGCCGCCCGAGACGCAGGTCCCGGCGCTTGTCGAGTCGGCGCTGCGGGCGCTCGGCGGCTGACCCGGCGGCGCCCGGAGCCGACGCCCCGAACAAAAGGGTGTACTGCGGGACGGTCCCTGGTACTGTCGCCCGTATGCCCGCCGACCGCCTGCTGCCCTCCTCCGAGGCCGAGGAGCTCGTCTCCCTCGCCCGCGACCTGGCCGCCGGCGAGCTCGCGCCGCACGCCGCACAGGCCGAGGCGGACCACGCGTTCCCGCGCTCGACGTTCGCCCACCTCGGCGAGCTCGGGCTGCTCGGCATGCCCTACGACGAGTCCTACGGGGGTGCCGGGCTGGGCTACGAGGTCTACCTCCAGGCGCTCGAGGAGCTCGCCGGCGCCTGGGCGAGCGTCGCCATCGGCGTCTCCGTCCACGTCATGTCCTGCTATCCGCTGGCGACGTTCGGCACGGACGAGCAGCGCGCCCGGTGGCTCCCGGACATGGTGGGCGGCTCGCTGCTGGGCGGCTACTGCCTGTCGGAGGCCGACGCCGGCTCCGACCCGGCCGCGATGCGCTGCCGCGCCGAGAAGGTCGACGGCGGCTACCGCCTGACCGGCAGCAAGGCGTGGGTCACCCACGGCGGCGAGGCCGACTTCTACTCCGTGTTCGCACGCACCTCGGACCACCGCTCGCGCGGCATCTCGTGCTTCCTCGTCCCGGCCGACGCCGAGGGCCTGAGCGCCGGGCACCCCGAGTCGAAGATGGGCCTGACCGGCTCGACCACCGCGACGATCGAGCTCGACGGCGTCTTCGTCGAGGACGGGCGGCTGCTCGGCGACGAGGGCCAGGGCCTGCAGATCGCGCTGTCGGCGCTGGACTCCGGGCGCCTGGGCATCGCGGCGGCCGCCGTCGGCCTCGCGCAGTCGGCGCTGGACCACTCCGTCCGGTACGCGAGCGAGCGCGAGACGTTCGGCAAGCCGATCATCGAGCACCAGGGCCTCGGGTTCCTGCTCGCCGACATGGCCGCCGCCGTCGACTCGGCCCGCGCGACGGTGCTCGACGCCGCCCGCCGCAAGGACCTCGGCCGTCCGTTCGCGCGGCAGGCCTCCGTCGCCAAGCTGATCGCCACCGACGCCGCCATGCGCGTCACGACCGACGCCGTGCAGGTCCTCGGCGGCGCCGGCTACACGACCGACTTCCCGGTCGAGCGGTTCATGCGCGAGGCGAAGATCATGCAGATCTTCGAGGGCACCAACCAGATCCAGCGGATGGTCATCAGCCGTCACCTGCAGCGCGACGAGGGCGGCGCGGCGCAGACGATCAGCGCCTCCCGGACGGCCGGCGCGAAGGCGGCCTGAGGTGGCGGTCACGGCTCCGGCGATCGCCGTCGCGGTCGACGGCGGTGTCGCGACGCTGACGCTCGCCCGCCCTGACACCGGCAACGCGATCGACCCCGTGCTCGCGCGCGAGCTGCGCGAGGCGGCCGAGGGACTGGCCGCCCGCGACGACGTCCGTGCGGTCCTGCTGCGCGCCGAGGGGAAGATGTTCTGCGTCGGCGGCGACGTCGGCTTCTTCGCCTCCGCACCCGACCGCCACGCCGCGCTGCACGCACTGGCCGGCGACCTGCACGACGGGATCCGCGCCCTCGTGGCCCTCGACGTCCCGATCGTCGCCGCCGTCCAGGGCGCCGCCGCGGGCGCGGGGATGAGCCTCGCCTGCGCGGCCGACGTCGTGATCGCCGGCCCGGCCGCGTCGTTCACCGTCGCCTACACGGCCGTGGGACTCTCGCCCGACGGCGGGCAGTCCTGGACGCTGCCGCGCCTGGTCGGCGTCCGCCGGGCCGCCGACATGATGCTGCGCAACACGCGGGTGAAGGCCGACGAGGCGCTGCGCATCGGACTGGTCACCGAGGTCGTCGCGCAGGACGCGCTGCTCGAGCGCACGACGACCGTGGCGCACGAGCTGGCGGCGGGTCCGACCGGGGCGCTGGCCGCCACCCGTCGCCTGCTGCGCGCGTCGGCGACCGCCACGCTCGACGAGCAGCTCGACGCGGAGCGCGAGAGCATCGCCGTCCGCGGGGCGACCGCCGAGGCGGGGGAGGGCATCGCCGCGTTCCTGCAGCGCCGGCCGGCCGACTTCCCCGGGGTCGGCACCACCGGCTGAGCGCCGGCGCCGCGCGTCTCCCCGGCATCGACGGGGCGGCCGCGGTGCCGGTCGCAGCACCGCCGGCCGAGCGCCGGATCCGCGCGGGCCGCACGCCCGCGCACCACCACGAGAAGGAGCAGGGATGCAGATCAAGGGAGCAGGGGCGATCGTCTTCGGCGGCGCATCGGGACTTGGCGAGGCGACCGCCCGCCGGCTGGCCGCCGAGGGCGCGCACGTCGTCATCGCCGACCTGGCGGAGGACCGCGCCGAGAAGCTCGCGTCCGAGATCGGCGGCCTCGGGGTCCGCTGCGACGTGCTCGACGAGGAGTCCGTCCTCGCCGCGATCGCCGCCGCGAAGGAGGCCCCGCGCGGCCTGCGCATCTCCGTCGTCTGCGCCGGGCTGGGCACCCCCGCCAAGCTCCTGGGCCGCGAGGGCCCGACGCCGTTCTCGAAGTTCGAGTCGGTGATCAAGGTCAACCTCCTCGGCACGATCAACGCGCTGCGCCTGGCCGCCGGCGAGATCTCCGGGAACGAGCCCGACGAGGCCGGCGAGCGTGGCGTCTGCGTGCAGACCGCGTCGATCGCCGCGTACGACGGGCAGATCGGCCAGGTCGCCTACGCCGCGTCCAAGGGCGGCGTCGTCGGCCTGACGCTGCCGATCGCCCGCGAGCTCTCCGCCCACGCCATCCGCGTGGTGACGATCGCCCCGGGCCTGTTCGAGACCCCGATGCTCGCCGGACTGCCGCAGAAGGCGCAGGACGCGCTCGGCGCCAGCGTCCCGTACCCCGCACGCCTGGGCAAGCCCGACGAGTACGCCGACCTGGTCGAGCACATCGTCACCAACCCGATGCTCAACGGCGAGGTCATCCGCCTGGACGGCGCGCTGCGGATGGCGCCGCGATGAGCCCTGAGACGACCGCGTCCGCCCCGGCCCGCCGGGAGGGCTGACCCGTGGCCGGACCGCTCTCGGGGGTCCGCGTCGTCGAGCTGGCCGGGATCGGTCCCGGCCCGTTCGCCGCGATGCTGCTCGCCGACCTGGGGGCCGACGTGCTCCGGGTCGAGCGGGTCGACGCCGCCCGGCGGGGCGGTCCCGGCGGCCTCGAGCTGACGGTCCTCAACCGCAGTCGGCGCTCCGTGGCCGTCGACCTGAAGTCCCCCGACGGCGTCGCGACGGTCCTCGACCTCGTGGCCCGTGCGGACGCGCTGATCGAGGGCTTCCGGCCCGGCGTGGCCGAGCGGCTCGGCCTGGGGCCCGACGACTGCCACGCCCGCAACCCGGCGCTCGTCTACGGCCGGATGACCGGCTGGGGCCAGAGCGGCCCGCTCGCCCCCACCGCCGGCCACGACATCAACTACATCGCGCTGTCGGGCGCGCTCGCCGCGGTCGGCCCGGGCGCCGACGGCGAGGCGCCGGTCGTGCCGCTCAACCTCGTCGGCGACTTCGGCGGCGGGTCGCTGTACCTCGCGCTCGGGATCGTCAGCGCCGTCCTCGCCGCGCGCGCCGACGGGCTCGGCCAGGTGGTCGACGCGACGATGGTCGACGGCGCCGCGAGCCTGATGACCGCCTTCTACGGGCTGCACGCGAGCGGCCAGCACTCCCCGCCGCGCGGCTCGAACGTCCTCGACGGCGGCGCGCCCTTCTACGGCGTGTACCGCACGAGCGACGACCGCTGGGTCTCGATCGGCGCGCTCGAGCCGCAGTTCTACGCGACGCTGATCCGGCTGCTCGAGCTGGGGGACGCGCCCGAGATGGCCGCCCAGCACGACGTGTCGACCTGGCCGGCGATGCGCGAGCGCTTCGCCGCGACGTTCGCGTCGGAGACCCGCGAGCACTGGTGCGGGATCCTCGAGGGCACCGACGCCTGCTTCGCGCCGGTGCTCGAGCTGGACGAGGCGCCGGAGCACCCGCACAACGTCGCGCGCGACGTCTTCGTGACCGTCGACGGCGTGCCGCAGCCGGGTCCCGCGCCGCGGTTCTCGCGCACCGCGCCCGCCACGCCGACGGCCGCACCGGCTCCGGGCGCCGACACGCTGGCGGGCCTGCGCGAGTGGGGGATCGCGGCCGACGAGCTCGACCGGCTGCAGGCCGCGGGCACGATCCACCAGCCGGATGTCACGGGCGGCGCAGGGTCGCCCGGAGCGGACGAGGTCCGTGACACCCGACACACCACCGATCCGAGCGGGGGTAGCATCGGATGACCATGACCAGCAAGATCGCGGCCGTCGAGGACGGCTGGAGCCCGTCCACGCAGGCCATCGACGACGCCGGCCTGCGGGCGCAGGTCGCCGAGGTCCTCGGCCGTGCGGCGCGCGTCCTCGAGGGCGCCGACGCCCCGGCGGAGGAGGAGTCCCCCGATCTGTCGAGCGCGTGCTCGCGCATCGACGACGCCACGCTGGCGCTGACCGCGTCCCTGCGCTCGGGCGGTTCGTCGATCCGGGCGCGCGGCACCACGCGCGACGAGGTCGTCGACCTGATGCTCGACCTGCGCGACGTCGCCGCCCGCCTGGGCGAGGCGCAGGAGGTCGCCCGACAGGAGTCCTTCGGCCGCGTCCGCGACGCGATGGCGCTCCTGCGCGGCGTGAACACCGTGGAGCAGATGCTCGACCAGGCCCCGATCGCGGCGGCCCGGCTGGGCTTCGACCGCACGTTCATCTCGGCGATCCAGGACTCGTACTTCGTCCCCCGCACCTGCTTCATCAAGGGCGACACGGAGTGGGCCGCCGCCGTCGTGCGCGCCGGCCAGGACCAGCCCCGCCGGCTGGACCGCACGCTGCTGGAGACCGAGATGGTCCGCCGCCGTCAGCCGATCCGGGTGCTCGACGCCCAGAACGACCCGCGGGTGCACCGCGAGATCGCCGACGTCTCGATGTCGCGCAGCTACGTCGCCGCGCCGGTGATCGTGCAGGACAAGGTCATCGGCTTCGTCCACGCGGACTACTACGCCCAGCGCCGCCTGGTGGGGGCGACGGACTCCGACCTGCTCTGGATGTTCACCGAGGCGTTCGGGTTCGCCTACGAGCGGATCGCCTACGGCGAGCGGATCGCGGCGCTGCGCAGCTCGTACATGCGCACGATGGCCGACGCGGAGCGCAACTTCGCCCGTGCGATCGAGGAGGAGATCTCCTTCGACGAGCACCTCGTCGCCCCGCAGCACGCCGACGAGGACGGGGTCTCCCGCCCCGCGGCTCCGATGCCGATGCACCGGCCCGTCTCCGGCGAGCGCTCCGCGCTCGACGCGCTGCTGACGCGCCGCGAGCTCGAGGTCCTGCGCCTCATGGCCTCGGGGGCCACGAACGACGGCATCGCGTCGCGGCTGGTGATCTCGCACGGCACCGCCAAGACGCACGTCAAGCACATCCTGCGCAAGCTCTCGGCGGCCAACCGCGCCGAGGCCGTCTCGCGCTACTTCCAGCTCGAGCACCGCACCCAGATCCCCAGCTGACGGGGTGGGGCGTTCCGCCGGTGGTCCGGCGGGACGTCGGATCCGTCGCGGCGGGCGGGGCGGGGCGGGACGTCCGGTCCCGCCCCTCCGGCCGCGCCCGCCCCGGTCCCGGCGGCTCAGCTCGACGGCGGCGTCGACAGCAGCGCGTCGAAGATGTGCCGGTCGAGCTTCGTGGTCAGGTCGACGTGCACGTGCTTGGCCTCGGTGTACTCGTCCAGCGCCCCCGGACCGAGCTCTCGGCCGACGCCGGACTGGCGGTAGCCGCCGAACGGCAGCGCCGGATCGATCTGGTGCCAGTTGTTGATCCAGATCGTCCCGGCCCGCAGGCGGTCGGCGACCTCGATCGCTCGCTCGTAGTCCGTCGACCACACGCCGGCGGTCAGGCCGTACTGCGAGGCGTTGGCGATCTTGATCGCCTCGTCGACCGAGGAGTAGCGGATGACGCAGAGGACCGGCCCGAAGGTCTCCTCGCAGGCGATCTCCATGTTGTTCTTCACGTCGGTGAGGATCGTCGGCTGGATCCAGAAGCCCTTCTCGAACTCCGGGCCCTCCGGGACGCCGCCGCCCAGCGCCACCGTGACGCCGTCCCGCTTGGCCCCCTCGATGAAGCCGAGCACCCGCTCCTGCTGGCGCTTGGAGACGACCGGGCCGAGGTCGGTGTCGAAGTCCGACGGGTCGCCGAGCTTGATCGTGCTCGCGCGCTCGACGAGCCGGCGGACGACCTCGTCGTGGATCGCGTCGGGGACGAGCAGGCGCGTACCGGACTCGCAGATCTGTCCCGAGTAGAGCATGCAGCCGAAGAGGATCCCGTCGACCGCGACGTCCAGGTCGGCGTCGTCGAGCAGCACCGCGGCACCCTTGCCGCCGAGCTCGAGGGAGACCTTCTTGACGGTGCCCGAGGCCAGGCGCATGATCTCGCGCCCGATCGCCGTGGAGCCGGTGAACGCGACCTTGTCGACGTCGGGGTGCGACGCCAGCCGCGCACCGACCTCGGCGCCCTCGCCGGTGATGACGTTGAAGACGCCCTTGGGCACGCCGCACTCGTGGGCGATCTCGGCCAGGCGCAGCAGCGACCGCGGCGTCTTCTCGTCGACCTTCACGACGATCGAGTTGCCGGCGGCCAGCGCCGGGCCGATCTTCCAGATGCCCAGCAGCAGCGGGAAGTTCCACGGCACGATCGCGGCGCAGACGCCGACGGGGTCGCGGCGGATCCGGTTGCTCGACGCCGTCGGGTACGCGGCGGTCGGGATCTGCGTCTCGAACGGGTAGGTCGCGGCCTGCTCGGCGAAGTAGAGGAAGTGGGGGGCGGCGAGGCCGACGAGGAACCCCATCGCCTGACGGATCGTCGCGCCGTTGGCGGAGATCTCGAGCTCGCAGAGCTCGTCGGCCTCCTCACCCAGGCGGTCGGCGATCGCCCGCATCACCTGCGAGCGCTCCTCCGGCGACTTGCGGGACCACGAGCCGGAGTCGAAGGCGCGGCGCGCGGCCTCGACCGCGCGGTCGGCGTCGTCGACCGTGCCCTTCGCGGCGGTGCAGACCAGCTCCTCGGTGGAGGGGCTGATGATCTCGAACTGCTCGTCGGCGTCGACGTGACCCCCGTCGATGAACATCTGGTGGTGACGCACGCTGGTCGTGGACACGGTCTGACTCCTTCGCTCGCGGTCCCCGGCGCTCAGGCCGCGGCCTTGTCCTTGTCCGCGACGAGGTCGCGGTAGATCGGGAACAGCGGCTTCGTCAGCGGGACGAGCTTGAGGATCTTGTTGACCGGGCCCTTGGCCTTGACCTGGCCCTTGGCCAGCCCGACGGCGAGGTTGTACTCGCCGCGCCAGAACTTGTCGCCGATGTCGGCGGGCATGTAGAGCTTGACGTCGGCGTCGTCGTTCTCCTCCTCGTCGAGGACCTCGACCTTGCCGTCGCGCATCTTGATCAGGACCTTCGCGTCCGGATCGGAGTAGTAGACCTGCAGGTCGATCTCGGCGGAGGCGAGCTTGGGGCCGACCTCGGTCTCGTTGGACTTGCGGAACACGCCCCCGAGGTACTTGAGGGCTTCGTCGGCGTCGTTGAAGAACGGCATGGGTGCTCCCTGTGGTGTCGTCGGTGCGGGAAGCGCCCGGTGGCGGACTCCCCGCTCCACGCTACGTCCGGGCCCTGCGCCCGCGCATCGCTCGCGGGGGGCATCCTCCTCCCCCGTTCTGCGCGTCCGGGGCGCTCGGGGCCCGAGGCCCGGTCGATCGGGTGCCACCCCCGGGCACGGGATCGACCGCACCCCTCCGGCACTCGCCCGCCGTCCGGGCGACGAAGCTCACCCGAACGGTCCATGGTTCCGCCGAGGGGCCCGGGTTAGCGTCGGAACGTCCGTAGTTCCGAGAGTCCGGGAGGATTCGTGAAGGCCACCGCAGCAGTGCTCCGTGAGATCGACCAGCCGCTCTCGATCGAGGAGATCGACGTCGCCGAGCTCCAGGACGACGAGGTGCTGATCGACATCAAGGGCGCGGGCATCTGCCACACGGACATGACCGGCATCGACGGCACCGTGCCGCTGCCGCTGCCCACCGTGCTCGGGCACGAGGGCTCGGGCATCGTCTCCGCGGTCGGCTCCGCGGTCACCAACGTCGTCCCGGGGGACCACGTCGTCCTCAGCTTCGGGCACTGCGGCGAGTGCGACGTCTGCACCGGCGGCCGCCCCGCCTACTGCGAGCTGTTCGCCCCCCTGAACTACTTCGGCACGCGCCTGGACGGCACGACGACCCTGCACAAGGGCGACGAGGAGATCCACGGCAACTTCTTCCAGCAGTCCTCCTGGGCCTCCCGAGCGGTGGCGAAGGCGACCAACACGGTCAAGGTGCCCGAGGACGCCCCGATCGAGCTGCTCGGCCCGCTGGGCTGCGGCATCCAGACCGGCGCCGGCACGGTCCTCAAGGTCCTCCGGCCGAAGGCGGGCCAGGGCATCGGGATCTTCGGCCTCGGCGGCGTCGGTCTCGCCGCGCTGATGGCGGCCAAGGCGGCCGGCTGCGACCCGATCGTCGGCATCGACACCAACGCGGAGCGCCTCGAGTTCGCCAAGGAGCTCGGGGCCACCCACGTCTTCAACCCGAAGGAGTCCAAGGACCTCGTCTGGGACATCCAGCAGGTCACGCCGACCGGCCTGGACTTCTCCTTCGACACCGTCGGCACCGAGGGCGTCGTCCGTCAGACCCTCGAGGTCCTGCGCTCGCCGGGTCACGCCGCGACCGTCGGCTTCCAGGGCCTCGAGAACAACATCTCGATCGACCAGGGCCACCTGATGCTCGGCCGCACGCTGTCGGGCGTCATCGAGGGCGACGCCGACCCCCAGCAGTTCATCCCCGAGATGATCGAGCTCCACCGCGCCGGGAAGTTCCCGTTCGACCGGCTGATCCAGACGTTCCCGTTCGCGGAGATCAACGAGGCGATCAAGTCCTCCGCCGACGGCCGCGTGATCAAGCCCGTCGTCGTCTTCGACTGACGGGCGGCGGTCCGCTCAGCGCGGGCGGACCGCCATCCGCAGGCCGCCCTTCGGGCCCAGCGTCGGGGTGAAGCTCAGGCGCAGCGGGTCCGCCGGGTCGGGATCGAGCAGGACGCGGGAGAGCACGGTGGCGACGATCGCGCGCAGCTCGTACTCCGCGAACCGCTTGCCCAGGCAGATGCGCGAGCCACCGCCGAACGGGACGTAGGCGCCCTTCGGCAGGGCATCGACCTCGCCGCCGGGCAGGAACCGGTCGGGTCGGAACGCCATCGGCTGCGGGTAGAGCTCCTCCAGGTGGTGGGTCGCCCAGCTCGAGTAGTGGACGGCCATCCCCGCCGGGATCTCGACCCCGGCGACCTCGACGTCGCGCAGCGTGCGCCGCGGGCCGACCCAGGCGGCGGGGTAGCGGCGCAGCGCCTCGGACAGCACGCGCTCGAGCACCGGCAGCGCCGTGCCGTCGAGCTGCCTGGCCGTGGGGACGCCGTCGACCAGCTCGCTGTCGAGCTCGGCGAGCAGCTCGTCGCGCACGCCCGTGTTGCGACCGACCTCGTGGGCGAGGAACGAGAACGTCGCCGTCGTCGTGTCGTGGCCGGCGAAGAGCAGCGTCATCAGGTGGTCGCGGACGAGGCCGGGGGGCAGCGGTCGGCCCGCCTCGTCGGTGGCCGCGACGAGCATGCCCAGGACGCCCGGACCCGGGTCGTCGGCGGCGCGGCGCCGGTCGATCTCGTCGCGGACGAGGCCGTCGAGCTCCGCGCGCGCCCTGCGCATGTCGGCGTAGGGCGTGCGGGGACCGCGCAGCATCTGCAGCGGCAGCGGCCGGCCGTGGAACGCCAGCGCCCGCTCGAACGCGTGGGCGAAGCGCCGCTCGACGTCGGAGTCCGTGCCGATGCCCGCCAGCACGCGCAGCGCGATCCGCATCGCCAGCTCGCGCACCCATCCGTTGATGTCGACCCGCGTCCCGGGCTGCAGCTGCGCGGCGCCCTCCACGGCCTCGTCGAGGATGCCCTGCGCCAGGCCCCCGACGGTCTTCGCGTGGAACGCCGGCAGGAGCATCCGCCGGGACTGCTGGTGGTACGGGCCGTCGATCGCGAAGAAGCTGTCGCCGAGCAGCGGCCAGAGGTCGCCGAAGCGGCTCTCGCGCCAGCCGAACGCGTCGGCCTGCTTGACGAGGATGTCGTGATTGGCCTCGGCGCCGATGCCCCAGACGACGGCCTGGTGGGCCAGGCGCAGGGTGAAGACCGGGCCCAGGCGCCGCTCGTGCTCCAGCAGCATCTCGAGCGGGGCGGTGGTCACCGCGAGCGTGTTGCGCAGGCTGGGGCCGAGGTTGCCCTTCGGCAGCGGGACCCGCCGGCGGGCGGTGCGCTCGCGGCCCAGGTCGCGCAGGACCTCGCGCGTGATCCGCCGGTCGACCGGCTCGGGGGCCGGCGCGCTGGGGGCGGCCCGTGGGCTGGGGGTGGGGGTGGTCGTGCTCATCCGTCGCTCCTCCGCAAAGTGACAGGCGGTCCTGTCACGAAGGATCCTGGCGGTGACAGGGCCGTCTGTCAAGATCCGCGTCGTGCCCGCCTCCGACCAGGCGCCCACCGGGCGCCGCTACGGCGGGCTGACGGTGGAGCAGCGACGGGCCGAGCGCCGGTCGCGCCTGGAGGCCGCGGCGCTCCAGATCGCCGGCACCCGCGGGTGGGCCGAGGCGACGATGACCGAGATCTGCCGGGTCGCGGGTCTGACGGAGCGGTACTTCTACGAGAGCTTCCGCACCCGCGAGGAGCTCTACGGCGCGCTGATCGACGACCTCGAACGCGAGCTGCGCGAGGCCGCCTTCGACGCGATCTCGGGGGAGGACCTGACGCCCGAGGGGCGGGTCGAGGCGGCGATCCGCTCGATCGTCGAGCTCTACGTCCGCGACCCGTACCGGGGACGGGCGGCCCTCATCGAGGGGATCGGCGTGCGGGACCTAGAGGAGCAGCGGCGCCGGGCGCTGACCGGCCTGTTCGCGCTCCTGGCCGAGCGGTGGACCATGTTCTTCCCCGACGTGGGAGCCGACGCCGGGGAGCGCGCGGTGCGCGCCACCGCGATTGGCGGCGCGGTCACCGCGCTCCTGTCCGGGCGCCTCGACGGCCACCTCGAGGTCGACGACGACGCCCTGGTGCGGACCGTCGTGGCGACCGTGACCGCGATCGCCGCGGCGCCCACGGCCGACTGACCGCCGAGGCGTGGCCCGCGCGACGCCGTCCGCGCGCCCGGCGCGTCCGCCTGCAGTCAGCCCGCCGGCAGATCCTGGGGGTACGTCGGCCGCCCGGACTCGATCGCCGCGACCCACTCCTGCGCCGAGTCGGTCCAGACCTCGACCGCCGGGGCGAAGCCGGTCCGGTCGTCGAGCGTGCCGGCCTTGACGATCGTCACCCCGGGCTGCTCCGCGAGCTGGGTGAAGAGCACGGAGCCGCAGGTGCCGCAGAACGACCGCTCGCGGTCCTCGCCCGTGCCCGTCCCGGTGGTGTGGAACACCGTCGGCGTCCCGGCGACGGTCACCGCGTCCTTGGGGAACAGGAGGTTCGTCGAGAACGCCGCCCCGCTCTGGCGCTGGCAGTCGTCGCAGTGGCAGAGCGCGACGACGATCGGGTCCGCCTCGACCTCGTAGCTGATGGTGCCGCAGACGCAGCGTCCGGTACGGGACATGGGTCCTCCTCGGTCAGGCGGTCGGGGTCCACGCCGCCTGGGCGGCGTGGATGCCGTTGATGAAGTTGTTGACCTGGAGCTCGGGCTCCGCGGTCAGGTGGAGGTCCGGCATGCGGGTGTAGACCTCGCGGAGCGTCGCCTTGATCATCTGGCGGCCCAGCGCCGAGCCGATGCAGAAGTGCGGGCCGCCGGCGCCGAAGCCCAGGTGCTTGTTCGGCGTGCGCAGGATGTCGAAGCGCTGCGGGTCCTCGAAGACGTCCTCGTCGTAGTTGCCCGAGCAGTACCACATGACGATCTTGTCGCCGGCCTTGATCTCCTGATCGCCGATCGTGCCGTCCTTGACCGCGGTGCGGCGGAAGTGCTGGACGGGGGAGACGAAGCGGAGGATCTCCTCGACGGCGCCGTCCAGCCGGCCCTCCATGTCCTCCTTGAGGAGGGCGAGCTGGTCGGGGTTCTCGTGGAACAGCCGGAACGCGTGGCCGATCGAGTGCCGGGTCGTGTCGTTGGCGGCGGACCCCAGCAGCGAGAAGAACGCGGCGATCTCCCAGTCGTCGAGGACGCGGTCCTCGAACTTCGCGTTGACGACCCAGGAGACGAGGTTCTCCTCGGGGTTCTCGCGGTACCAGTCGGCGCGCTTCATCGCGATCTCCTGGATGCGGTCGGCCTCCTCCGCGAACGTCGTCAGGGCGTCGCGGCCCAGCGCGCAGTTCGGGTCGTCCCACGCGAGCATCCGCTCGGCGGCCTCCATGATCGTGTGCATGTCCTCGGAGCCGGGGTCGACGCCGAAGAAGAACGCGAAGATGCGGCCGGGCAGCATCTTGGCGTAGAGGTCGACGATGTCGCCCTCGCCCAGCCCGATGATCTCGTCGACGAGCTTCTTCGCCTCGCCGTCGATCCAGCCGTCCATCTTGCGGACGTTCCGCGGGGTGAACGCCTGCGAGACGATGCCGCGCACCTGGCGGTGCTCCGGGCCGTCCATGGCCAGGAACGACGTGGTGGCGAGCGTGACGACCTCGGGCATGTCCTCCATGAGGACGCCCTTGCCGGAGACGAACGTCTCGACGTCGCGGGAGACCTGCTTGCAGTCGGCCCACTTCGTGACGGCCCAGAAGCCGACGGCGTCCTCGCCCGGGGGCAGGAGCGAGCTCTCGTAGGCGCGGTGGAACGAGACGGGGAAGTCCTTGCGCAGCTTCGCGAAGGCCTTCTCGCGCTCGGCGAAGGGCTGGGCCCAGAACTCGCGGGCGCCGAGGTCGAGTTCCGCGGGCCACTCGGTCGGGGCGGGGGCGTCGATCGTGCTCATGCCCCAGTCTCCCCCGGGGCGACGGCGCTCGACCATCGGCCCCAGGGGGGATCTCCGCGTTCCGAACGGGGGACAGGACCCCGTCCGGCCCGCCTCAGCCCGTGACGTCGCGGCCGATCAGGTGCCGCGCGATGACCCACTGGAGCACCTCGTTGGCGCCCTCGAAGATCTCGAGGATCTTGGCGTCGCGGTAGATCTCCTCGAGGCGGTACTGCTCGCCGGTGGCACCCATCTGCCGGGCGAAGCCGTAGCCGCCGTGGACCTGCAGCGCGTCGCGGGCGACGTCGTTGGCCAGGCGCGTGGCGTAGCTCTTGGCCATCGACGCCTCGGGCTCGCCGGAGCGGTCGCCCAGGTCGATCCGCATCGCGGCCTTCTGGTAGAGCGAGCGGGCGCACTCGATCTCGGTCGCGTGCGCGGCGAGGCGGTACTGCCAGTGCTGCATCTCGCCGATCAGCTTGCCGAACAGCTTCCGCTCCCGGACCCGCTGGACCGCCAGGTCGAGGGCGGCCTGCGCGACGCCGACGCCCGCCGCGGCGATGCCGACCCGGCCGGCGGCGAGCGAGCCGAGCGCGACGCCCAGGCCGCGACCCGGCTGCCCGAGGCAGTGCTCGTGCGGCACGTGCACGTCCTCCAGCACGATGTCGGCCGTGATCTGGCCGTGGTGGCCCATCTTCGTGTCGGGCGGGCCGATGCTCACGCCGGGGTTGTCCTTCAGCGGGATCAGCAGCATCGTGCACGCGTCCTCCTCGCCGTCCCGGCAGAGCATGCAGACCCAGTCCGCGACGATCGAGTTGGTGATCCAGCGCTTGCGGCCGGTGACGGTGAACCCGTCCTCCGTGCGCGTGGCGACGGTCTTCAGGGCCGACGGCGTGAGGTCGGACGACGCGTCGGGCTCGGTGGTCGCGAACGAGAAGACGTTCTCGCCCGAGATCAGCTTCGGGAGCAGCTCCTCGCGGATCGGGTCCTGCGCCCAGCGCAGCGTCTGCGCCACGAGGATGCACTGCCCGTCGTAGACGCCGGCGAGGCTCGAGCTCTCGTACGCGATCTCCTCCGTCGCGATGCAGGTGCCCAGCGTGCGGTGGGTGAGGCCGGCGCCGTGCTCGCCCTCGAACGGGTACGCGAAGACGCCGGCGGAGGCCAGGCCCTTGAACGCGGTCCAGGGGAACGCGTCGGGCGTCTCGAGCTGCCGGCCGATCTCCCGCGCGGTCGGGGCCAGGTGCTCGGCGACCGCGGCGCGCACGTCCGCCCGGACCTCGCGGACGTCCTCGGGCAGGAAGACGTCGTGCCAGAGCCGGTCCTGGGTGCGCTCGGGCGAGGTCGCGGGAGGAGAGATGGACATGGTGTCCATTCTCCGGGTCGGCCCGCCCCGGCGCAACCACCGTCCGGGCGGTCTTCGCACCCCCGGGGCGGGATCCGAGGGCCCGGCCCGGACGATCGGGTGGGGCCCGGCGCTCGAAATACCCCGTGCGGGAGAGCAGGACCCGCCGCCGGAGCGATGGCGCGCCGACGCTCGCGTGGGAGGGTCGGACCTCCACCCGCGATCGACGGAGCCGTCGTCATGCACCCTGGGAACTTCCCGCCCGACAACACCGCCATCGTCATGGCCGACTCCGGACGGACCGTGACCTACGGGGAGCTCGACGCCGCCGCGAACCGCATCTCGCACCTGCTCCGCGACTCGGGCCTGCAGCCGGGCGACCACGTCGCCCTGATCGCCGAGAACGACGTCGCGTTCCTCGAGCTGCTGTGGGGCGCGCACTACGCGGGCCTGCTCTACACCGCGATCTCCACCCGGCTGACCGCGCCGGAGGCGGCCTACATCGTCGAGGACTGCCAGGCCGGCGTGCTCGTGGTCTCCGCCGCCTACGCCGAGCTGGGCGTGCCGCTGGCGGGCCTGATCCCCGAGGGCGTGAAGCGGTTCTCGATCGGCGGCGCGATCGACGGCTACGACGCGATCGAGCCCGAGCTCGAGGGGCGCCCCGACACGCCCCTCGAAGACCGGATCGGCGGCCGCGACATGCTCTACTCGTCCGGCACCACCGGCCGGCCGAAGGGCATCAAGCCCAAGGACGTCGACGTGCCGATCGACGAGGCCGCGGTCATCGTCACCCCGATCCTGCGCGACATGCTCGGCGTCGGCACCTCGTCGGTCTACCTGACCCCGGCACCGATGTACCACGCGGCGCCGCTGCGGTTCACGATGGCCGTGCAGCAGCTCGGCGCGACCGTCGTGCTGATGGAGAAGTTCACCCCCGAGGGCGCGCTCGAGGCGATCGCCCGGCACGGCGTCACGCACACGCAGATGGTCCCGACGATGTTCGTCCGCCTGCTGCGCCTGCCGCAGGACGTGCGCGACGCGGCCGACGTGTCGAGCCTGAAGGTCGTCCTGCACGCCGGCGCCCCGTGCCCCGTCGACGTGAAGCAGCAGATCATCGACTGGTGGGGCCCGATCGTCCACGAGTACTACGCGTCGACCGAGGGCTGCGGCCTGACCTGGACGACGAGCGACCAGTGGCTCGCGCACCCCGGCACCGTGGGCAAGGCCGTGATCGGCGTCGCCCACGTCGTCGGCGAGGACGGCGAGGAGCTGCCGGCCGGCGAGGCGGGGCGCGTCTTCTTCTCGGACGGCCCGAAGTTCGAGTACCACAACGATCCGGCCAAGACGACGGAGGCGCACGACGCCCGCGGCTGGGCGACGTGCGGCGACATCGGCCGGATGGACGACGAGGGCTTCCTCTACCTCACCGACCGGGCCTCGTTCATGATCATCTCGGGCGGCGTGAACATCTACCCGCAGGAGTCCGAGGACGTCCTGATCTCGGACCCCGCCGTGCTCGACGCCGCGGTCTTCGGCGTGCCCAACGCCGACTTCGGCGAGGAGGTCAAGGCGGTCGTCCAGCTCGTCGACCCGTCCGCCGCGAGCGAGGAGGAGGGAGAGCGCCTCATCGAGCTCTGCCGGTCGCGCCTCTCGGCGATCAAGTGCCCCCGGTCGGTCGACTTCCGCGCCGAGCTCCCGCGCCACGACACGGGCAAGCTCTACAAGCGCCTGCTGGTCGACGAGTACCGGGCGGCCACGCCGGCGCCCGCCGCGGGCTGAGGCCCGGCCCGTCCGAGGTCGCGCGCGGTCGCCGACCCACGCAGGGACGTGCCGTGGGGCGGCACGCGTCTGCGTCGGAGGTGCGCCGCGGCGGACCGCCGCAGGAACGTGCCGCCGGGCGGCACGAACCTGCGGCGCTCGGCGCCGCGGGTGGGCCGATCAGTCCCCGACGCCTGCCGGCACGCGCGCGTCGTCGTGCGTCGCGCCGCGCTGCGAGCCCGGGTAGTCCGAGTGGCCCTTCGGGTCGCTCGGCAGGCCGCGGAGCGCCGCGGCCAGGGCGGGGGAGTCGAAGGCCGGCTCCTCGCCGCCGATCCAGCGGTCGATGTCCGGGTGGTGCGGCTTCGCGCGCGCCAGGACGAACAGGTAGACCGCGACGAACGCGCCGCCGGCGGCGATGCCGAGGCAGATCCACAGGGCGGTGCGGGTGCCCGTCGCCGGGTCGCCGCCGACGGTCAGGGCGATGTGCGCCAGGACCGGCGCGACGCTGAACGCGGCGACCGCGCGCAGCAGCTCGATCAGGGCGAAGATCCGCGCGATGTTGTTCGACGGGAGCGAGAAGCCCGCGATGAACAGCGCCGGGGCGACGGAGGCGCCGACGCCGAAGCCCAGCAGGCCCGACCCGACCCAGACGAGGCTCTCGCCGCCGCGGGCGACGCCGGAGAGGATCGCGGCCGCGCCGGCGATGCAGACCAGGCCGGTCAGGGCGATGACCTTCGTCCACTTCGTGTGGAACAGCAGGCCGAACATGCCCGCCGCGAGCACCGCGCCGGCGAACTGGGGCAGGAACAGCGTGCCGATGTGGCCGGGATCGGTGCCCTTGGCCAGCAGCGCGCCCTGGGTCAGCTCGATCACCGCGACCGACGAGGCGCCGGCCGTGATCGCGACGATGATCCCGACGACCGGGAACGTCGAGGCCAGCTGCTTCACCGGCATCAGCGGGCGCTTCGCCGTGTACTGCTGGACGACGAGGATCACGATCAGCGAGATGCCCAGCAGCATCGGCAGCATCACCCAGGTCGAGACGAACGCGTGCGACGTCAGCTCGGCCGAGGCGAAGAACGTCAGGCCGCAGCCCGCCGCGGCGAGCAGCAGCGCGCCCGGGGCCCACGGCGCGTCGGGGTTCATCGGGTCCTGGTCGTGGAAGGTCAGGAGCGACAACAGGAACGCGCCGGCGCCCAGGCCGGTGACGATCCAGAACAGCGGGCGCCAGGCGTGCTCGCCCGCGCCGGCGACGACCCCGCCGATGACCGGGCCGAGCGCGACGGCGCCGAAGATGCCCATGTTCATGACCATCGCGGTCGAGGTCAGTCGCTTCGGCGGCCAGCCGATGACGAGCGGCGGGACCGCGGCGATCAGCATCAGGCCGGTCGTCAGGCCCTGCAGGATGCGGCCGGCGACGAACAGCCCGGAGGTCGGTGCCCAGGCGGCGAGCACGGACCCGATGACGAAGAGCCCGGCGTAGCCGACGAGCAACCGTCGCCCGCGCAGGTGGACGGTGAGCTGCAGCGCGATGACCGCGCCGACGGCGTAGGCGGCGTTGCTCATCCCGTTGGTGAGGGAGAGCGCCTGCTCGCCCAGGCCGACGTCGCGGCCGACCTGCGCGCCGACGGCGCCGACGGTCGTCGAGAGGACGAGGTACGGGACGAGGGCGAGGACGACGAGGAACGCGGCGGACCAGTACGAGTCGGCGAACGGCCCGCGGACCTGCCAGCCCGTGGTGTGGTGGCGGTCCGGCACGCCGGAGGGGGCGGGCGCGGTGGCGGCGGTGCTCATGCTGCGACCTCCGGGGTGGGGGTGAGGGACGGGTGGGCGCCGACGGAGCTCATGCAGCGACCTCCGGAGCCGGCACGGACGACCGCGGACCCGATCCGTTGCGGGCCGGCGCGTTGCGCGGGTCCGCCGCCGCGGTCAGGGCGGCGAGGTGGGCCTGGCGGCTGCGCTCGTGGAGCACGAGGCCGGCCGCGGCGAGGACGGCGAGGGCGCAGCCGCCCCCGAAGGAGATCCAGCGCAGCGCACCGTCGTCGAAGACGCGCGACTCGACGACGGTCCAGACGCCGACGAGGGCGACGAGGACGTCGAGCCACCGCTGGGCCGCGCCGCGGTGCAGATCGGCGAAGCCGACGGCGGCGATCGTGAACGCGGCGGCGCCGACGCCGAGGGCGATCCACCCGGCGTTCGCGAACCCGAAGGTCAGCGAGGCGGTCAGGAGGGTCCCGCCGAGCACGGCGAGGAGGAGGTTCGTGGTGAAGCGTGGACTCATGCAGGTCTCCGTGGGGGCACCCTGCGAAAGGGAGGACGAAGGTCGTTGTACCCCACACGCAACCTCGGGACGTGTGAGACGGGACATCCGTCGCCGCGCCGCTCAGCCCGACGTGGCGCCGGTGCGCAGGCTTGGCGGTTCGACGCTCGGACGCCCACCGCAGAGCCTCCTCGGCGGGCCTCCGCCTCGGACGACGGCGCCGGGAGGTGTCGCTCCCTGCACCGCGGGGTGCCGCCGTATGCGGACGGCCTACGCGGCGGACCCGAACGTCGGTCGACTCGGGTGGCCCGGCGGGGGGTGGTCGGGCACGATCGACGGGATGGAACCCGTCCGACCACCGCTCGGCCCGCTCCCCGGGTCGACGGCGTCCGAGGTGATCGACTCGACGCTGCTGCTGATCCCCGACGCGGCGGTGTGGCTCGACGAGGACGACCGGGTGCGGGCGGCCAACGCCCGGGCCCGCGAGATGTTCCGCGGCGACGTCGTCGGTCGCGCGCTCACGGCGCTCGTGACCGCGGCGGACGGAGCGGACCTCGGCCGTGGGGTCGGGGTCCGCTGCGACGGGATCCCGTTCGCCGTCGAGACGAGCGTCGGACGCGCGCCGGGCGGGACGCTCTGCACGTTCCGCGAGCCCCCGGCCGCGGCGGTCCCGCAGCTGGCGCAGCGGCACTTCGTCGCGGCGTTCGAGACCGCGCCGATCGGCATGGCCCTCTTCAACCCCGACGGCGAGTACATCCGGGTCAACGGGGCGCTCGCGACGATGCTCGGCCGCGACGCCGCCGCCCTGCTCGGCCGGCGCGACCAGGAGTTCACGCACCCCGACGACCGGCGGAGCGACGTCGTGGCGGCCTGGTCGATCCTCCGCGGCGAGCGCAGCACGCACCAGTGCGAGAAGCGGTTCGTCCGTCCCGACGGCACGGTCGTCTGGGCCATCGCCAACCTGGCGTTCCTCCGCGACGAGCTCGGTCGGCCGATCAGCTGGATCGGCCAGTTCCAGGACATCACGGCCCGCAGGCGCACGGAGGAGGGCCTGCAGCGGATGGCCGACCACGACCCGCTCACGGGCCTGCTCAACCGCCGGGCGTTCGACCGCGAGCTGCACCGGCTGCTCGGCGACGAGCACGGCCCCGGCGGCGGGCTGCTCGTCCTGGACCTCGACGGGTTCAAGGCGGTCAACGACGCCCACGGTCACCGCGCCGGGGACGACGCGCTCGTGCGCTGCGCGGACGGCCTGCGCGGCGCGACGCGCGCGGGCGACCTGGTCGCCCGGCTGGGCGGCGACGAGTTCGCGATCTTCGCCCCGGCGCTGGGCGCCGGCCTGCCGGGCCTGGTCGCCCGCATCCACGACGCCGTCGACGCCGCGGCGGAGGCCACCGCCCTGGGCGTCTCGGTCGGCGTCGCCACCACGGACGACGTCGGGCGCCGCCCCGACGCCCTGATGGCCGCCGCCGACGCCCGGATGTACGAGGCGAAGGCGGGCGCGCGCAGCGGGCGGGCGGGCGCGGGGCGCTGAGCCGGGAGGGCGCTCGGGGCCGGCACGCTTCCGAGGGCGCCGGCGGTCGGCGGGTGCTCAGGCCCCGACGAGCGCCGAGGGCCGCGGCCGTGCGGCACCGAACGGGATCCGCCGCACCACGGGGAGCCCCACGTCGCGCGGGTCCAGGGCGTCCGGCTCGGGGTCCGAGCACACGAGCAGGCGGGCGGGACGCAGGCCGATCGCGGCGATCGAGGCGGCGAGCACCTCCAGCGCGGGGGAGGCCTCGGGGACCCCCAGCGGGCGTCGTCCGACGCGGCCGCGCGGCCGAGGTCCGGGTGGCCGGGGGGCGTGCGTCCCGGGGTCGGGGCGCGTCGGCGCGGGCCCCGCGGCAGCGAGCATCGGATCGCGTTCGTCGCGGTGGAGGACGAGGAGGCCCGCGCCGTCCTCGCGCAGGCGGCGGAACGCACGCACGAGATCGTCGTCGCGCGTTCCCGGCCTCCCGTCCTCGCCGGACGGGCGCAGGCGGTGCAGCCGCACGAGCGGGGCGATCGAGGCGAGCGGATCGCCGACCAGCGCGAGCAGGCTGGTCGCCCCGAGGTGCACGTCCGGCACGGCGATCAACCGCACGTCGCCGAGGCCGAGGTGCTCGAGCGGCCCGAGCGGGTGGCCGGGCGGGAGCGGGTCGGGTGCGGGGCGCGCGAGCGGCCCGGGAGGTGCGACGACGGCCGCGCCGCCGTGCCCTGCGGTCCCGGACCGCGTCCCCGTCGCACGGGTCCCGGACCCGGTGGTCCGGGTCGCCGCCGCGGACCCGGTGACCGCGGCGCGCTCCGCCGCACCCGTCCCGGCGAGCGTCGTGCTCATCGGGCCACCGCGACGGCGGCGGCGACCGGGGGCACCGTCGCCTCGACGTAGGTCGCCGCGTGCTCGACCAGCAGGCGGTGCAGGTCGCCCGTGGCCGTGGCGGCCTCGGCCGAGCGGCGGCGGACGAGCATCAGGAGGACCTCGGCGTCGTCGCCCTCGATCGGGCGGTGGACGAGGACGCCCGAGCGCTCCAGCGGGTCGCCGACGACGCTGAACGTCGGCAGGACGGTGACGCCCAGGCCCTCGGCGACGAGCAGCTTGCCCATCTCGGCACCGTCGGTCGCGTAGGACACGACGGGGGTACGGCCGGCGAGCAGCCGGTGGACGTAGCGGTGCATCACGTACCCCGAGCGCATCGCGATCAGGGGCTGGGTCAGGAGATCGTCGACGGTGACCCTGGGCAGCGCCGCGAGCGGGTTGTCGGCACGCATGCAGACCACCGGTGCCGCCCGCAGGATCTCGGTGCTCTCGAGCTCGGGGGAGGGATCGTCGCCGTCGAGGAGGTTGACCAGGCCGAGGTCGAAGGACCCGTCGAGCAGGGACCGGTGGATCGCGTCGCCCTGCGCGGTGATGACCTCCACCTGCGTCTGCGGGTGCTCGGTGCGGAACGCCCGGATCGCCGGGGTGACGAGCGGGACGGTCGCCGCGTTGACGGTGCCCAGGCGGACGACGCGGCTCGAGCGGTGCTGGTCGTCGGCGGCGCGACGCAGGCGGTCGGCGGCCTCGAGCACGCGCAGGATGTCGGGGAGGAGCTCGCGGCCGGCGTCGCTGATCGTGGTGCCCGACCGGCGCCGCTCGAGGATGTCCACGCCGAGCTCCCGCTCCAGGTTGCGGATCGTGACGCTGAGCGCGGGCTGCGAGATGTGTAGCTCCTCCGCAGCGGCGCGGAACGAGCCCAGGCGGGTCACGGCGGTGACGTATTCGAGCTGTTCGATGCGCATGGGGACCTGACGAAGGGTAAAGCACTAAATCGGATCGGGATTTGAGCAAAAGACTATCGGGCCGTCGCGATCCTCTATTGGACGGGCGGTTCCACGTGTCGTTCCATTCGCCGTCCGTTCCACCGAAGCAGCAGACGAACCGATGCCCTCACCACTCAGCCCGACCGCCTCAGCGCCGCTGACCGCCCGCCTCGCCGCGGCGGCCGCCGCCCTGATCACCGCCCTCGTGCTGACCGCCTGCGGCGGCTCCGGCTCGACGACCAACGCGTCGGCGACCGACGACGCGGCGGCGAAGCCCACCCGCGGCGGCACCATCGAGTACGCCCACCAGCAGGAGCCCCCGTGCATCTCGGGCGGCTGGGTCGAGCAGGCCTACATCTCGCGTCAGGTCTTCGACTCGCTCGTCTCCCAGGTCGGGAAGGGCAGGATCGTCCCCTGGATCGCGACGAAGTGGAAGGTCTCCAAGGACCAGCTGACCTGGACGTTCGACCTCAAGCCGGGCGTGAAGTTCTCCGACGGCGACGCCCTGGACGCCGAGGCGGTCAAGGCGAACTTCGACTACTGGCTGGACCCGAAGACGATCAACGGCACGGTCGCCGCCTACATCGGCGAGTACTACGACTCCAGCCGGGCCGTCGACGCGACGACCTTCCAGCTCAAGCTGAAGAAGCCGTACTCGCCGCTGCTCTCCGCGCTCTCGCAGGGCTACTTCGGCCTGCACTCGCCGTCGTCGCTGAAGCAGCCGGCCGACGTCCAGTGCGTCAAGCCCGTCGGCTCCGGCCCCTTCGTGATCGAGAAGTGGAACCGCGGCCAGAACGTCGAGTTCGTCCGCAACCCGACGTACAACTCCGCCCCGCAGAACGCCAAGAACCAGGGCCCGGCGTACGTCGACCGCCTGAACTGGAAGTTCGTCAAGGAGCCCGCCACGCGCTGGGGCTCGCTGACGACCGGGCAGAACCAGGTCATCTACGACATCCCGTCCGTGGACTGGCAGGAGGCGAAGGCCGAGTACCAGGTCGAGAAGTACACGACCCCCGGCCGGCCGCAGACGCTGTCCCTGAACGTCACCAAGGCGCCGTTCGACGACATCCGCGTGCGGAAGGCCCTGGCCTACGCGCTGGACCGCAAGGCGGCGGTGGAGAACGCGTTCGGCGAGGCCGCCGACTTCAACGGCAACCCCGCCCTGTCGAAGTCGACGCCGAACTACGACGCGTCGCTCGAGAACGCCTACACGTACGACCCGGACAAGGCGAACGCGCTGCTCGACCAGGCCGGCTGGAGCACGAAGAACGCCGACGGCATCCGGACGAAGGGCGGCAGGCCGCTGAAGGCCGTCATCGACTACGGCGCCGGCTCGATCATCAACGCCGACGGCGCGACGCTGCTGCAGACGCTGCAGGAGCAGGCCAAGCAGGTCGGCTTCGAGATCGAGCTCAAGCCGCTGACGCTGACGCAGCTCTTCGGCGGCCAGTTCTCCACGCCGACGAGCTACGACGCCCGGCCCGGCTACTGGACGAGCCCGACCGCCGGCGTCCTCTACATCGTCTGGCGCCAGAACCTGAAGGACCGTCCGAACGGCAACAACACGTCCTTCTACAACGATCCGGGCCTCGAGCGGACGATCGGCGAGGCGAACTCGACGCTCGACCCGCAGGAGCAGCAGGCGCTCTACTCCAAGGCGCAGAAGCGGATCTCCGACCAGGCCGCGGCGATCGGGCTCTACACCCGCACCTCGTCGCTGGCGATCGACCGGTCCAAGCTCCGCGACGTGTGGCTGGAGAGCTCGCAGGGCGAGCCCGTGTTCTCGGACGCCTGGCTCGTGAAGCCGTGAGCACCGCGGTCCTCGACGACCGGCCGGCCCCGCCGGACGCGCAGCTCCTGCGCGCCCGGCTGCGCCGGCCGGCGAGGGTCGCCGTCCGCATCCTCAGCGCGCTCGGCGTGCTGTGGGCGGCCGCGACCTTCACCTTCTTCGTGCAGTCCGTCCTGCCCGGCGACCGCGCCACGCTGATCATCAACCAGGACACCGGTCAGACGATCGAGCGCAGCGCCGCCGAGCTGGCCCCGATCAACGAGCGCTTCGGCTTCGACGACTCGCTGGTCACCCAGTACGGCCACTACCTGACCGGCTTGGTGCAGGGCGACCTGGGCACGTCCTACCGGCTCAAGCAGCCCGTCACGACGATCATCTCCGAGCAGATCGGGCCGACGCTGCTCCTGACGTTCTCGGCGCTGGCGCTCGCCTGGATCATCTCGATCGCCCTGACGGTCGCGACCGCTCGCCGCGGCCGGATCGCCTCGTCGGTCGCGTCGGGCTTCGAGGTCGTCACCGCCGCGCTCCCGCACTACTGGCTCGGCGTGATCCTGCTCGTGGTCTTCGCGATCGACCTGCAGTGGTTCCCCGTCGAGGGCGGCACCGGGTTCGTGGGGCTGGTCCTGCCGGCGCTGACCCTGGCGATCCCGCTGGCCGGGTTCCTCGGCCAGGTGACGCGCGAGCAGTTCGAGCGGACGCTCGACGAGCCGTTCGTGACCTCCGCCCGGGCGCGCGGCATGAGCGACCTGGGCGTGCGCGTCAAGCACGCCCTGCGCCACGCCGTCCTGCCCGCCATCACCCTGTCGGGCTGGGCGCTCGGCGCGCTCTTCTCCGGGGCGGTCGTGGTGGAGCTCGTCTTCGCCCGGGCCGGCCTCGGGCAGGTGCTGGTCGACGCGGCCAGCGCGCGGGACATCCCCCTCGTCTCCGGCGTCGTGATGCTCGTCGCGCTCGTCTACGTCATCGCCAACCTGATCGTCGACGCGCTCTACGTGGTCGTCGACCCGCGGCTGGGGAAGGCCGCATGAGCACCGCGACCCCCACCTTCTCCGGCGGCGCCCCGACCCCCGGCGCCGTCGCGAGCGCCGCGTGGTCCCGCGTCCGGACCTGGCGTCCCGGGCTCGTCCTGGCCGGCCTCGTGCTGCTGTTCTTCGTCGTCGCCGCGGCCGTCCCGTCGCTCCTGGCGTCGGGCTCCCCGACCGACATCGACCTGCGCGGCGCGCTGCGGGCCCCGTCCCTGGAGCACCTGCTGGGCACGGACCAGAACGGGCGCGACCTCTACACGCGCGTCGTCTACGGCGCCCGGGAGTCCCTGCTGATCGGCCTGGGCGCCACCGCGCTCTCGACGTCGATCGCCGTGGTCCTCGGCGTCAGCGCCGGGCTGGCCGGCGGCATCGCCGACGCGATCATCAACCGCTTCCTCGAGGTCCTCTTCTCGTTCCCCGTGCTGCTCCTGGCGCTGCTCTTCGTGACCGTCTTCGGCGCGAGCGCGACGACCCAGATCGTCGCCGTCGGGATCGGCACCGCGCCCGGCTACGCCCGCCTGATCCGCGGGCAGGTCATCGCGGTCCGCGACTCGGGCTACGTCGAGGCGGCCGGGGCGCTCGGGCACTCCTACGCCCGGATCGTCCGGCGCCACGTCCTGCCCAACGCGATGCGGCCGCTGGTCGTCGTCGTGACCCTCGGCGTCGGCCAGGCGATCGTGTGGGCCTCCGGCCTCGCATTCCTCGGGCTCGGCGTCGCCCCGCCGTCGCCGGAGTGGGGCGCCCTGCTCGACGCCGGCAAGAACTACGTGCAGAAGGCCTGGTGGCTCGAGGTGATGCCGGGGCTCGCGATCGTCGCGTTCGCGCTCTCCGTCACCACGCTCGGCCGCGCGCTGCAGGCACGCCTCGAAGGAGGGACGGAGCGATGAGCACCACCACCCGGCGGTCCGCACCCGTGTGGCCCACGGAGGCCCCCGCCGACCTCGACCGCACGCTGCTGCGGGTGGAGGACCTGCACGTCGGCTTCGGCGACGCGCGGGATCCGACGCCCGTCGTCAAGGGCGTGTCGTTCACCCTGGAGCGCGGGCGCTGCCTGGCGATCGTCGGCGAGTCCGGGTCCGGCAAGTCCGTCACGGCGCGCACGATCGTCGGGCTGACGGGCGGCCGCTCGCACGTCCGGGCGGGTCGCCTGGAGCTCGCCGGCCGCGACCTGCGTGGCCTCGGCGACCGCGGCTTCCGGGCGATCCGCGGCCAGGACGTCGGCTTCATCCTGCAGGACGCCCTGGTCTCGCTCGACCCGCTGCGGCCCGTCGGACGGGAGATCGCGGAGGCGCTGAGGCTGCACGGCTGGGGGACCCGCACGTCCCGCCACGAGAAGGTCGTCGAGCTGCTGACCCAGGTCGGCGTCCCCGACGCGGAGCTCGTGGCGTCGCAGCGGCCCGACGAGCTGTCGGGCGGGCTGCGCCAGCGCGCGCTGATCGCCTCGGCGCTCGCCCTGGACCCCGAGCTCGTCATCGCCGACGAGCCGACCACCGCGCTGGACGTCACCGTGCAGGCCCAGATCCTCGAGCTGCTCGAGGCCACGAAGGCGCGGGGCAGGACGCTGATCCTGATCAGCCACGACCTGGCCGTCGTCTCGCGCATGGCGGACGACATCGCCGTCATGCAGGGCGGGGAGATCGTCGAGCAGGGCGACGCCCGCGAGGTCCTCGCGAACCCCCGTCACGCCTACACGCGGGCGCTGCTGGACGCCGTCCCGTCGGAGCACTCCCGTGGCCAGCGGCTGTCGCCGGGGCGGGACGCGGCGGTCTCGGTGATCGGGTCGGCGCGCGCCGCCGCTCCCGACGCGACCGTCCCGGTCCTCGAGGCCACCGACCTGGTCAAGCGCTACCGCGGGCCCGACGGGATCGAGCGCACCGTCGTCGACGGCGTGTCGTTCCGGCTCGAACGTGGGAAGACGCTCGGGGTGGTCGGCGAGTCCGGCTCCGGCAAGACCACCACGGCGCGCATCGCGTTGGCCCTGACGCGGCCCGACGGCGGCGAGGTGCTGTTGGACGGGGAGCCCTGGAGCGGCCTCAAGGAGAAGGAGCGCCGCGCCCGTCGCCGGCAGGTCAGCGTGATCTACCAGGACCCGCTGTCGTCGTTCGACCCGCGCTGGTCGGTCGAGCGGATCCTGCGCGACACGCTGGCCCCGGAGGCCTTCGCCGACGACGCCGCCCGCGGGCGCCGCGTGGGCGAGCTGCTGGAGCTCGTCGGCCTGCAGGACGAGCACCGCCACCGTCGGCCGCTGCAGCTCTCGGGCGGCCAGCGGCAGCGGGTGGCGATCGCCCGGGCGCTGGGCCCGGACCCGGCCGTGATCGTCTGCGACGAGCCCGTCTCGGCGCTCGACGTGTCGATCCAGGCGCAGGTGCTCGACCTGCTGGAGGACCTGCAGCGCGAGCTCGGCGTGAGCTACCTGTTCATCTCGCACGACCTCGGCGTGATCCACCACATCAGCGACCACGTGCTCGTCCTGAGCAAGGGGAGGGTCGTCGAGCAGGGCCCCGCCGACGACGTCTTCCGGCGCCCGCAGGAGCCCTACACCCAGGCCCTGCTCGCGGCGGTCCCGCGGTTGCAGCGGCCCGGCTCCCGCACCGCGGCCGCCGCCGACTGAGCCCGCGGCGGCGCCCTCGCCCGGCGCCGCCGCACCCCGTCCCCCACCCCTCCCGGAGTCCCCATGACCACCGAGCAGCGCCCCCTCCACTTCGCCGCGTTCGTGATGAACACGGCCTCCCACATCACCCACGGCCTCTGGCGCGACCCCCGGGGGGAGCAGCTGCGGTTCAACGAGCTGGACCTCTGGGTCGACCTGGCGAAGACCCTGGAGGCCGGCGGGTTCGACGCGATCTTCTTCGCCGACGTCGTCGGCCTCTACGGCGACTACCGCGGCGGCTGGGACTTCCACGCCGAGCTGGGCCTGCAGATCCCGAGCAACGACCCGCTCGTGATCCTCTCCGCGCTGGCGTCGCACACGAAGCACCTGGGCCTGGCGTTCACCGCCGGGCCGATCCAGCAGCCGCCGTTCAACTTCGCCCGTCAGGTCGCGACGCTGGACCACGCGTCGAACGGGCGGATCGCCTGGAACGTCGTCTCCAACCTGCTGGGCTGGAGGAACTTCGGCCACGAGGAGCGCTACGGCCACGACGACCGCTACGCCCTGCTCGACGAGTACCTCGACGTCCTCTACAAGCTGTGGGAGGGCTCGTGGGATGACGGAGCGCTCCTGCAGGACCGCACGTCCGGGCGCCACGCGGACCCGTCGAGGATCCACAAGATCCACCACGAGTCGAAGCACTACCGCGTCGAGGGCCCCGCCCTGGTGGCGCCCTCGCCGCAGCGCACGCCGCTGATCTTCCAGGCCGGCTCCTCCCCCGTCGGGCGCGACTTCGCCGCCCGCCACGCCGAGGCGCAGTTCATCGCCTCGCCCGACCCCGACAACGCGCGGACGCTGATCGACGACACCCGCCGGCTGGCGGAGCAGCACGGCCGTCACCGGGACGACCTGAAGTTCTTCCAGGGCCTCTCGTTCGTCGTCGGGTCGAACGAGGCGGAGGCCCGCGAGCGGGAGCAGGAGCTCGAGGAGCGGGTCGACATCGACGGCCAGATCGCCCACTTCGGCGGCAGCGTCGGCATCGACCTGGGCGGCTACGACCCCGACACCCCGATCGACCAGGTCCACACGGAGGGCGGCCAGTCCGGCCTGACGTGGCTGCGCGAGAGCACCGGCGGTCGCACCCCGACGCTCGAGGACATCGTCCGACTGCGGGCCCGCGGCGGCCGCGTCGTCGGTACCCCGGAGCAGATCGCCGACCGCCTGGCGGCGTGGCGCGACGCCGGGGTCGACGGGATCAACGTCGTCAACGCCACGATCCCGGGCTCCTACGTCGAGTTCATCGACCACGTCCTCCCGGTGCTGCGCGAGCGGGGCCTGGCGGCGGCGACCCCCGACCCGGACGCGCCGGCGCAGACCCTCCGCGCGCGGCTCTTCGGCGGCGACCTCTTGAGCGACCGGCACCCGGCGGCGATCTACCGCGGGGCGTTCTCGTCCGCCTCCGACGCGCCGGCGCCCGCGCCGATCGCGGCCGACTGACCGACCGCCGGACCGGACGGGCGCCCCGCCCGACCGCGTCCGGCGCCCTTCCGACCCGCCTCCGAGGACCACCCGATGCCCCAGCCCCGCCCCCTCACCTTCGCCGCGTTCGTGATGAACACGGCCTCGCACATCACCCACGGCCTCTGGCGCCAGCCGCACGGCGAGCAGCTCCGCCACAGCGAGCTCGACCTCTGGGTCGACCTGGCGAAGACCCTCGACCGCGGCGGCTTCGAGGCGATCTTCTTCGCCGACGTCGTCGGCCTCTACGGCGACTTCCGCGGGGGCTGGGACCACCACGTGGAGCTCGGGCTGCAGATCCCGAGCAACGACCCGCTGGTGATCCTCTCCGCGCTGGCGTCGCACACCGAGCACCTGGGTCTCGCGTTCACGTCCGCCCCGATCCAGCAGCCGCCGTTCAACTTCGCGCGTCAGGTCGCGACGCTGGACCACGCCTCGGGCGGCCGCATCGCCTGGAACGTCGTCACCAACGCGCTCGAGAACGGCGCCCGCAACTTCGGCCTCGACGGCCTGACCGAGCACGACGAGCGCTACCGCTGGGCCGACGAGTACCTCGACGTCCTGTACAAGCTCTGGGAGGGCTCGTGGGACGAGGGCGCCCTGCTGCAGGACCGCGCGTCCGGGCGGCACGCGGACCCGTCGAGGATCCACAAGATCCACCACGAGAGCGAGCGCTACCGCGTCGAGGGCCCGTTCCTGGTGGCGCCGTCCCCGCAGCGCACGCCGCTGATCTTCCAGGCCGGCAGCTCGCCCGTCGGTCGGGCGTTCGCGGCGCGGCACGCCGAGGCCCAGTTCATCCAGAGCCCCGATCCCGACGGCGCCCGGCGGCTGATCGACGACACCCGGCGGCTCGCGCAGGAGCACGGGCGCCACCCCGACGACCTGCGGTTCTTCCAGGGCCTGTCGTTCGTCGTCGGCTCGACGGAGGAGGAGGCCCGCCGGCGTGCGGAGGAGCTCGACGGCCAGATCGACGTGGCCGGCCAGATCGCGCACCTCGGTGGAGGCGTCGGCGCGGACCTCGGCGACCTGTCCCACGACGCGCCGATCGACGAGATCGAGACGGAGGGCGTGCGGTCGATCCTCCAGTGGATCGCCGAGGGCGTCCCGCACCGCCGCCCGACCGTCGGTGACATCGCCGTCTTCAACGCACAGCGCAGCCGCGTCGTGGGCACCCCGGAGCAGATCGCCGACCGCCTCGCCGCCTGGCGCGACGCCGGCGTCGACGGCGTGAACGTCATCAACGCGACGATCCCGGGCTCCTACGTCGAGTTCGTCGACCACGTCCTGCCGACGCTGCGCACCCGGGGCCTCGCGGCCCCGGCGCCCGAGCCCGGCAGCCCCGCGAAGACCCTGCGCGGCCGCCTCTTCGGCACCGACCGCCTCAGCGACCGCCACCCGGCCGCGCGCTACCGCGGCGCGTTCACCCCGCAGTCCGCGCCGACCTCGATCGCGGCGGACTGACCGCCGTCCCGAGCACCCCGGCACCGCGGCCGCGAGCCGTGGCGTCCCGAGCACACCGGTACCGCAGAAGCGTCCCGTCCCACCCCACCGACACCGAAGCCGAGCCCCACGTGACCGACCGCCAGACCGACCCGCCCCGCCGCCTGCGCCTGAACGCGTTCACGATGAACGTCGTCTCGCACATCGTGCAGGGGCAGTGGACCCGCCCCGACACGCGGCAGCGCGACTACACGAGCCTGCAGCCGTGGGTCGAGCTCGCCGGGCTGCTCGAGCGCGGTCGCTTCGACGCCGTCTTCTTCGCGGACGTCGTCGGCGCCTACGACGTCTTCGAGGGCTCGCGCGACGCGGCGGTGCGCAACGCCGTCCAGTTCCCGGTGAACGACCCCAGCGCACTGATCCCCGCGATGGCGCTGGTCACCGAGCACCTGGGTCTGGCGTTCACGCTCTCGATCCTGCAGGAGCACCCGTTCAGCTTCGCCCGGCGGGCGACGACGCTCGACCACCTGACGGACGGCCGCGTCGGCTGGAACGTCGTCACGTCGTACCTGGAGAACGCCGCGCGCAACCTCGGCTACGGCGGGCTGCCGCTGCACGACACGCGCTACGACCGCGGCGACGAGTACCTCGACGTCCTCTACAAGCTGTGGGAGGGCTCGTGGGAGGACGACGCCGTGGTCGACGACCGCGAGCGCGGCATGTACGCCGATCCCGCGAAGGTCCACGAGATCGGGCACCGCGGCCGGTACTACGACGTCGTCGGCCCGCACCTGTCCGAGCCCTCGCGCCAGCGCACCCCGGTGCTGTTCCAGGCCGGCTCGTCCGAGCGGGGCCGCGAGTTCGCCGCCCGCCACGCCGAGGCGACGTTCATCGCCGCACGCAACGTCCGTGGCGCGCGGGCCAACGTCGACGACCTGCACGAACGGCTGTTGCGCAACGGTCGCCGCCCCGAGGACCTGCTCGTCTTCCAGGGCCTCACGGTCATCACCGCCGCGACCGAGGAGGAGGCGCTGCGCAAGGAGCGCGAGGTGCAGGAGCAGCTGAGCGACGAGGGGACCTTCGCGGTGGTCTCGGGCTGGCTGGGCGCAGACCTCGGCGCGGTCGACCCGGACGCCCCGGTCGGCGACCTCCGGACGAACGCCCAGGAGGGCATCATCAAGGCCCTGGTGGAGTCCGCACCGGACCACACCTGGCGGTTCAAGGACCTCGTCAAGTCGATCGCCAACCAGCGGATCGTCGGCACCGCCGAGCGGGTCGCCGACGAGCTGCAGGAGTGGCACGAGGACGGCGGCATCGACGGCGTGAACCTGACCTACACGACGACACCGGGCTCGTTCCGCGACTTCATCGACGGCGTCGTCCCGGTCCTGCAGGAGCGCGGGATCGTGCAGCGCGAATACCGTGAGGGCACGTTCCGGGAGAAGCTCTTCGACGGCCGCGTCGGCCCGCGACTGCCGGACCGCCACCCGGCGGCGCAGTACCGGCGGGGCGTGGGCGCGACGGTGCCCGTCAGGCGTGGGCCGCAGGCAGACCGCGAAGTGCAGGCGGCCGGGGCGGCCGACTGACGGCCGGGGGCGAGGTGGAGTGCCGCAGGCCACGGGCCGCCCGCCGGGTCACCCCGGCGTCGTGATCGCCCAGACCTGCTTGTCGTGGTGCCTGCCGCCGTTGAGCCAGGCCCGGCGCAGGACGCCCTCCAGCGTCATGCCCAGGCGCTCGGCGACGGCCGAGCTGCGGTCGTTGTCCGCACGGCAGCGCCACTCGACGCGGACGAGCCCGCGGTCCTGCAGCGCCCAGTCGACGAGCACGCGGCAGGCGGCCGTGACCAGCCCGCGGCCCTCGGCCGCCGGCTCGAGCCAGCAGCCGATCTCGCACGAGCCGCCCCCCGCGTCGAAGGTCACGAACATGACGCCCCCGACGAGCAGGCCGTCCGCCCAGATCCCGTAGAGCCGCGCCCCGTCCTGCGCGGTGGCCGCGGCGTAGCGGACCAGCGTCGCGCGGGCCCCGTCGACGGTGCTGGTGACGAAGCTCGGGCCGACCCACGGCCGGATGTGCTCGCGGGCCCGGTCGAGGTGCGCGGCGAACTCCTCCGCGTGCCACGCCTCGAGCGGTCGCAGTTCGGCGTTCTCGGTCAGCGGTCGGGCGAACAACGGTGGGCTCCTGGGACGAGGACGGGACCGGGCGGATCGTACGCCCGCCCGACCGCGCGTCGGCCGGCTGCTCGTCCGTTCGCCCACCCGGCAGCGGGTCCGTCTGTGAGCCGGCCCGCCTGTGAGCCGGCCCGCCTGTGAGCCGACCCTTCGGTCAGCCGACCCGCCGCTCAGGCCGCCGCGAGCGCGAAGGCCTCGGACAGCCGGCGGAACGAGGCGCGGCGCTCCTCGGGGTCCGGGGTGTTCGTGATCGCGATGACCTCGTCGGCGCCGGAGGCCTCGACCGCGGCCTCGATGCCCGCGCGCACCGCGTCGACGCCGCCGACGACGTCGGCCCGGGTGTCCACGAACTCGGCCTCGGCCGCGCGCTCCTCGTCGGTCCAGCGGTGCGCGAGCGCGTCCTCGACGGAGACCATCGGCGAGCGGTCGCCCAGGCGCGCCCGGACCATCGACAGGTGCGACGGGGCGGCCAGCGCGCGGGCGTGCTCGTCGTCCTCGCCGACGGTGATCTTCAGGGCGAGGATGGCGTGCGGCCGGTCGCCGGGCCTCGCGGGGACGAAGTCGCGGCGGTAGGCCTGCACCGCCTCGGCGGCGCCCTGCGTGTTGGTGTGCGCCGCGAAACCGTAGCCGAGGCCGCGCCGGGCGGCGGTGGCCGCCGAGCCGGCGGACGAGCCGAGGAGGAACACGGGCGGCAGCGGCACGTCCGTCGGGGCGGCGCGCGCGGTCGCGAGCGGGTGGCCCTCCGGCCACGGCTGCACCTCGCCGAACGCGAGCAGCTCGTCCAGCTGGTCCTCGTAGCCGGCGCCGTGGGCGTTGTCCGTGGGCCGGCCGAACGCGCGGACGATCGCCTCGTCGATCGCGCCCTCGGACCGGCCGATGCCCAGGTCGATGCGCCCGGGGGCCAGGGCCTCGAGCGAGCGGAACTGCTCGACGACGTGGATCGGCCGGTGGTTGGGGAGGAGCATCGCCCCGGAGCCGATGCGGACGCGCTCGGTGACGTGGGCGAGGACGCCGATCAGGACCTCGGGGGCCGAGATCGCGACGCTGCCGATCGCGTGGTGCTCGGCGACCCAGAAGCGGTGGTAGCCCAGCTCGTCGGCCGCACGGGCCAGCGTCAGGGCGTCCTGGAACGCGTGGCCGGGGGCACCGCCGGTACGGGTCGGGGCCTGGTCGAGGATCGAGAGGAGCATGGCTGGTTCGGTCTTCCGGTCGGTCGTCGCGAGGGATCCCCGCCCACCCGCATCCGGGACGCGACGCGGTGCGCATCACCCGGTGGGGACGGAAACCGGATCGACATTCCCTACGGTCACGGTAGACCAGCCGGACGTGCTCCCCGTCCTCAACGGGGATCCCGTCCGCCGCCGTGCCGGCCGCGCCGATCCGGACACCGGGCCACCCACCGGGCGGCCCGCCGGCCCGCCCGCCGCGCCCTTCGCCACCGCCCCGCTCAGACCCCCTCGCCCCGATCGCCGCCATGCCGACCCGCCCGCTCCTCCTCGCCGCGTCGCTCGCCGACCGCCGCGCGACCCCCGACCACGCCGCCCTGACGGCCCGCGCGCTCGTCGCGGAGCGCGCCGGGCTCGACCTCGTCGTCCTCGAGGCCGAACCGCTCGACCCGCTGCTCGTCGCCGCCCGGCTGGCGGCGCAGACCGCGAGCATCGGCATCGTGCCGGTCACGTCGGCGACGACCACGGAGCCGTTCCACGTGTCGACCGCGCTGGCGACCGTCGACGTCGTCGCCCGGGGTCGGGCCGGCTGGGTGCTCGAGGTCGACGCGGCGGACGACGTGCGCGGCACCGTCACGTGGGAGGTCCCGGGCGACGTTCCCGGTGACGCGGCCGAGCACCTCGAGGCGGTCCGCGCGCTGTGGGACTCCTGGGAGGAGGGCGCCGTGATCCGCGACACCGCGACCGACCGGTTCCTCGACCGCGACAAGGTCCACCACGTCGACTTCGAGGGCCGGCACCTCGCGGTGCGCGGCCCGTCGATCACCCCGCGCCCGCCGCAGGGCCATCCGCCGGTGCTCGTCCGCGTGACCGACGAGGCGACCTTCGAGCTGGCCCGGGCCCACGGCGATGCGCTGTTGACGACGGACCCCCACCTCGCCCGGGGCGGCGGCGAGGCGACCGACCGCCGCGACGGGGAGGCCGCCACCGGGCGCGACCCGGATGACGCCGCCGCCCCCGCCGGCGGCCCGGGCACCTTCGCCGGTCCCGTCCGTCTCCTCGAGGTCGACGTCGACCCGGCGGACCTCGACGGCCTCGCCGCCCGGCTGGCCGACGAGCACGCGGCCGGCGTGCAGGGCGTGGTCCTGCGTGCGGACGACCTGGAGGGGACGCTCGCGGTGCTGCTGCCCGCGCTCGCCGCCGCGGGCGTCCGGCCGCTCGCGGAGCCGGGACCCGCTCCGGACCCCACGGGGGAGCACCCGCCCGTCGCCGCCCCGCCGTCCCTGCGCGACCGGCTCGGCCTACCCGCCGCCACCAACCGCTTCGAGGTCCCCGCATGAGCACGCCGCGCAAGCAGGTCCGGCTGGCCGCGCACTTCCCCGGCGTCAACAACACGACCGTCTGGGGCGACCCCGCCGCCGGCAGCCACATGGATCTGGCCTCGTTCGCGCACCTCGCCCGGACGGCGGAGCGGGCGATGTTCGACCTGTTCTTCCTCGCCGAGGGCCTCAGCCTGCGCGAGCACGCCGGGCACCTGCACGACCTCGACGTCGTCGGACGTCCCGACGCGATGACGATCCTGGCCGCGCTGTCCGCGGTGACGGAGCACATCGGCCTGGCGGCGACGCTGACCACGACCTACCACGAGCCCCTCGAGGTCGCCCGGCAGCTGGCGACCCTCGACCACCTCTCGGACGGCCGCGCGGCGTGGAACCTCGTCACGTCGACCGACGCGGTCTCCGGCGCGAACTTCCGCCGTGGCGCGTACCTCCCGTACGACGGCCGGTACGACCGGGCGCAGGAGCTGCTGGCCCTGGCCGACCGGCTCTGGGCGCAGGGGCCGGGACCGTTCGACACGACGGGCAGGCAGGTGACGCTGCGCGGCGAGTGGGACCTCGACACCCCGCCGCAGGGCCGCCCGGTGATCCTGCAGGCCGGCGACTCCGACGCCGGCCGCGAGTTCGCCGCCGCGCAGGCCGACGCCGTCTTCACCCGCGCCGGCACGATCCCCGAGGGCCAGGCGTTCGTCACCGACGTGAAGGGGCGACTGGCGAGGTACGGGCGGCGGCCCGAGGACCTGCTGATCCTCCCGGGCGCGACGTACGTCCTGGGCGACACGGACGAGGACGCCCGCGAGCAGGCCGCCCACGTCCGCCGTCAGCAGGTCTCGGGGCCGACGGCGATCGTCTTCGCCGAGCAGCTCTGGAACCGCGACCTCTCCGCCTACGACCCCGACGGCCCGCTGCCCGACGTCGACCCGGTCGAGGGCGAGATCACGATCGCGCCGGGCAGCATCCCCGCCCGGGCGTTCTCCGGCAAGCGGCACGAGACCGTGGAGCAGCTCCGCGCGCTCGCGGCGAAGGACGGCCTGAGCCTGCGCGACGTCATGGTCGAGACCCGTGCACGGCACTCGTTCGTCGGATCGCCGCAGACCGTGGCGGACGAGATCGACGCGCAGGTGCAGGCGGACGCGTGCGACGGCTTCATCCTCGTCCCGCACCTGACCCCGGGCGGCCTGGACGAGTTCGCCGACCGGGTCGTCCCGCTGCTGCAGGAGCGCGGCTCGCTGCGCACGGAGCGCGAGCCCGGGACGCTGCGCGAGCGCCTGGGCCTGCCGCGGTGGACGCCGGAGCAGGGGGCGGCGGGGGCCTGACGTCGCGGCCCGCGGTCCCGCGGGTCAGCCCGCGAGCACCTGGTCCGCCGGCGCGACGTCGCCGTAGGCGCTGCCCAGCGCGGCGAGGAACGCCGTCTGGACGTCGGCGGCGGGGACCTTGCGGCCGTCGTGCTCGAGGTCAGGGCACGCGCAGGCGTCGGCGACGACCGTCACGCGGTAGCCCAGGTCGGAGGCCGTCCGCGCCGTGGCGTCGACGCACATGCTGGTCATCATCCCCGCGATCACGAGGTCGCGCACCCCGTCGTGACGGAGGCGGGCGTCCAGGTCGGTGTCGAGGAACGCGTTCGGCGAGCCCTTCACGACGACCTCCTCGCCCTCGGTGGGCGCGACGGAGGGGTGGAACTCGGCACCAGGGGTGTCCTTGACGAGGAAGCCGGAGCCCGGCTCGCCGGCGTGGCGGACGTGGACCACCGGCTCGTCGGCGTCACGGAACGCGGCCAGCAGGCGCGCAGCGGCCTCGGCGGCGGGCTCGGGCCCCACGAGCGGGAACGCCCCGCCGGGGAAGTAGTCCTGCTGGATGTCGATCAGGAGCAGCGCGCGGGTCATGGGGACAGCCTAGGGGCCGCCGGGGCCTGGCCCCGGTCGGGCGGGCACGCCCGGCGACCGGGGTAATGGATTCACTGTATTCCGGATAGGTAATCGCGAAAGCGCGCGTACATCGCTAGCGTTCGTGTCGTCGGTCGGCGCGGGCCCGACCCGCGGACCACCGCCGGCGCCCCGGCACTCCCGTCGCATGTCCCGACCAGAACCCACCACCGACGATCCCCTGACCCCGCTCGAGCTCGAGCGCTGGACCGCGTGGAAGCACGCCAGCGACGCCGTCCTCGAGCGGGTCCGTCGCGAGGTGCGCACCGCCACCGGCCTGTCGAACGCCGACTTCGGCGTGCTGACGATCGTCGCGGACGCCGAGGGCCCGGTCCGCCAGCAGCGCCTGTGCGACGAGACGGGCTGGACCCAGAGCCGCGCGTCCAACCACCTCAGCCGCATGGAGCGCCGCGAGCTCGTCGAGCGGGAGGTCGTCCCCGGCGGCGTCCTGATCCACCTGACCGAGGAGGGCCGCACGCTGCTGGGCCGGGCCCGGCCGGTCCACGCCGCCGCGGTCCGCCGGCACCTGCTGGACGAGCTCGACGACGACGCGCACGCGGCCATCGCCCGGCTCGCGGGTGCCCTGGGCTGACCCGGGACCTCGGCCCGCCGGGGTCGCGGGCGAGCGCCGGCGCGCCATGCACGGCCGCTCCCGCGGGGCCGCCCGGCGGTGCGGATCCCGTACCGTACGGGGCTCGTCCGCAACATCGGGCCCCTTCGCGGGTTCCCATGTACAGACCTCGCCGCGTCCGCCGCGCGCCCGCCCCGGGCACGCCGCCGCGGGACGCCCCCGGAGACCCTCTCGATGACCCCTCGCCTCCTGCGCACGGCCCTCCTCGCCCTCGTGGCCCTGGCCCTCGCGTTCGCCGCCCCGACCGCCGCGTCGGCGGCCAACGACCTCGAGGTCGGGATCGCCGACGAGAACGTGCTGACCGGCCGGACGCCGGGCGGCATCGACGCGACCGTCGCCAAGTGGAAGGCCTCGGGCGTCGACGACGTCCGGATCTTCGCCCAGTGGGACAAGTTCGCCCCGGACGCGGCGAAGACGAAGGCGCCCGCCGGCTTCGACCCGAAGAACCCCGCGTCCTACGACCTGACGGTCCTGGACCAGAAGATCGACGCCGTCGTCAAGCACGGGCTGAACGTGACGCTCGTCGTCACCGGTCCCGGGCCGGTCTGGGGCTCGCTCGAGGCCGCGCGCCGCAACGGCGCCTGGCGGCCGGACCCGGCGCAGTTCGCGGACTTCAGCACGGCGATCGCCTCGCACGTCGGCGCACGCGTGGACCGCTACATCGTCTGGAACGAGCCGAACGTCAAGACGTGGCTGCAGCCGCAGTACGTCTGCACCGGCAAGAAGATCGGCGCCGCCTCGTGCGAGTCGACCGCCCCGCACCTCTACCGCGACCTGGCGCGTGCCGGCTACGCGGCCATCCACGCGGCCGACAAGACCGCCCGCGTCGCGGTCGGCGGCACCTCCTCCTTCGGCGACCGGTTCGCGATCCGGGTCAACGCCACGACGCAGCCGCTGAACTTCCTGCGCACGATGTCCTGCGTCACCTCGAAGTACAAGCGGATCCGCACCGGTGCCTGCAAGGACTTCAAGCCCGTCCAGAGCGAGGCGCTGGCGTACCACCCGCACTCCACGACGCTCACGCCCGGCCAGGCCGACAAGTACTCCGGCAACGCCCGCATGGCCGACCTGCCGCGTCTGATCAAGGTCATCGATCGCCTCACGTCCAGCAAGCGGATGAAGGTCGCCGGCGCGTCGAAGCTGCCGCTGTGGCTCGACGAGTACGGCTACCAGACCAACCCGCCGGACAAGGAGCAGAAGTTCAGCCCGAGCCAGGCCGCCACCTACCTGCAGTGGGGCTGGTCGCTGGCCGCCCGCAACCCGCGCGTCGAGACGCTCACCCAGTACGAGTGGTTCGACGAGCCGCTCGGCGAGGGCGACAAGGCGTTCAACCGCTGGCAGTCCGGGCTCTACACCTTCGACGGCAAGGCCAAGCCGCTCGCCGCGGTGTTCTCCAACCCGATCTTCGGCTGGCGCACCGGCAAGGCCGCGTACGTCTGGGGCCAGGTCCGCCCGGGCGACACGGCCACGAGCGTCCGGCTGCAGCGCGCGAGCGGCTCGTCGTTCCGCGACTACAAGACGGTGAAGACCGACGTCAACGGCGTCTTCCAGCTCAAGGTTCCCCAGTCGTCGAAGGCCCGCTACCGCTACGTCTACGTCGACCCGGTCACCCAGTCCGAGGTCACGAGCGCCGCGACCTCGCTGCGGAAGACGAAGTAGGGGCGGGGCGGGCCGCGGCGCGATGGGGTTCGTCCACGAGCTGCGGGTCCGCTACGTCGAGTGCGACATGCAGGGCCACGTCTTCAACGCGCACTACGTGACGTGGATGGACATCGCCCACACCGAGCTGTGGCGCGCCGCCGTCGGGCCCTACGCGGAATTCGCGGACCGGGGCCTCGAGATCCTGGTCGCCGAGGTCGGGGCGCGGTTCCGTGCCGGGGCGCGGTTCGACGACGACGTCGCGATCGAGGTCGTCCTCGAGCCGCTGACCACGAGCTCGATGACCTCGCGGCACACCATGCGTCGGGGCGACACGGTCCTCGCGGAGACCTGGGTCCGCCACGTCTGCGTCGACGGTGCGACCCACGCGAAGCAGCCCTGGCCCGACGACGTCCGTGACGCCTTGGCGGACCACGTCGTCCTGGGCTGACCGTCGCCTCCCCGCACCGGCCGCCACGCACGGGGCGGGGCGACCGCCGGCCGGGCCCGCGTACGGGCTCAACGTTCGTTGGCCCGCGGCGTCCGCCGTTCGGCCACCGCCGTTGCGGGGCGTCGGGGGTGCTCCTACCGTCGTGCTCCCATGTGCACCCGACCCCTCTTCCGGCAGGGTGCCCCACGGCGCCCGGCCGGACTCCCCGGCGACTCCGGGCGAGGCGGGCGATGAGCTACGCGGCGCCGGCGATCCGGTGGGCGGGCGTTCGCCCCGATGCGGTGGAGGGACGGCCGGCGATCGGGGTCCCGGCGGAGCTGTCGGCCCTCGGCGCCCGGGCGCTGGAGCTGCTCGAGGCGCGCCTGACGTGGCGGTGCGGGGCGGCGTCCGTGCGCATCGCACCGGGCGACCCCGCGGCGATCACGTTCGTCGGCGCCACCCCCGACGGCGTCACGGCCGCCTTCCGGCGTGCCGCCGACGCCGCGGTCGCCTCGGTCACCGCCGACGCGGCGGCGGGCTGGACGGCGGCGGACGAGCGGGAGCGCCACCGCCCGTTCTCGTGGGACGAGGGCGGGTCGAACGTGGAGACGTCGCCGCAGGCGCCCGCGGTGGTCGTGCGCCTGCCGGGCGCCGCCGAGCGCCACGTGGCCTGAGGTCGCGGCGCGCTAGCCGGCGTGCTCGGGCTGCGGCTCGGTCCGCTCGCCCACGGCGTCCGGCAGCGGCTCGGAGCGCTCGCCGAACATGCCGTCGATGTAGATCGCCAGCACGCGTCGCCACGCGCCGTCGGGGCTGCGGGGGAGGGCCGAGAGGACCTGGATCGCGCGGATCACGTCCTCGTGGTCGACGTCGGCCGGGAGGCCGGCGTCGTGGGCGCGTCGGACGACGGCCTCGCCGGCCTCCATGACCGGGCGGAAGGTGTCGCGGTGCGCCAGCACGTAGTCGCGGACGACGTCGGCGAGCGGGTCGATCGCCTCGAGCTCGCCGAAGGTCCACATCGCCTGGACGAGGGCGGCGCGCGCGTCCGCGGACTCCAGCGCCTCGTTCCAGATGCCGACCCACCGCTCCGCCCGCCGACCCGCGAGGTCGTCGAGCAGCTCGTTCTTCGACGCGAACGTCCGGTAGACGCTCGACATGCCCAGGCCGGCCTCGGCCGCGACCTCGGCCATCGTCACGGCCGGCCCGCGGCCGCCCATCAGGCGCTCGGCGGCGGCCACGATCTGCTCACGGCGGCGGGCGAGGGCCGCGAGCTGGTCCGCGTCGAGGCTCTCCACGGGTTGCTTGGACCAAGGGCGAGGCACTGCAACAGGGTACGAAGCAGCCCCTCCGACGGTTGCGGCGCACACGACGTCCGTCCACGGTCCGGGGACCGGTCCGTCCTCCGCCCGCCGTGGGCCGTCCCCGGTGCCGGCGCCCCGCGAGGGACCTGCGGCCCGCGAGGGACCTGCGGCCCGTCCACCGCCGTCGCGTGCGTCGCTAGCGTCCCCCGGGTGTCCCCCGCCCTGCTCCGTCCCTTCACCGTCGCCGTCCCCGACGCGGACCTCGAGGACCTGCGCCGCCGTCTGCGGGACACCCGCTGGCCCGAGCGCGAGACGGTCGAGGACTGGTCCCAGGGCGTGCCGCTCGCGTACCTGCAGGAGGTCTGCGCGACCTGGGCCGACGCCTACGACTGGCGGGCCGTCGAGGCGCGGCTGAACGCCCACGAGCAGCACCTGGCCACCGTCGACGGGCTCGACCTCCACGTCGTCCACGTCCCGTCCCCCGAGCCCGGCGCACGACCGCTCGTCCTGACCCACGGCTGGCCGGGATCGGTCCTCGAGTTCCTCGACGTCGTGGGACCGCTGTCGGACCCCGTCGCGCACGGCGGCGACGCGGCCGACGCGTTCCACGTGGTGCTCCCGTCCCTCCCCGGCTACGGGTTCTCCGGCAGGCCGACGGGCGCGGGGTGGGGCCTGGAGCGGATCGCCTCCGCGTGGGTCGCGATCGTGGAGGCGCTGGGGTACGACCGGTTCCTCGCGCAGGGCGGGGACTGGGGTTCGGGGGTCACCCACCGGCTGGCGACCGCGCACGCCGACCGCGTGGAGGGCATCCACCTGAACCTGCCGGCGTGCAGCCCGAAGGCCCTGCTGGCCCTCGGCGAGCCGACGGAGGAGGAGCGCGGGCAGCTGGCCAAGCTCGAGCACTACGCCACCCAGGAGAACGGCTACGCCCAGGAGCAGTCGACCAAGCCGCAGACCGTCGGCTACGCCCTGGCCGACTCGCCCGTCGGCCAGTGCGCCTGGATCCTCGAGAAGTTCCGCACCTGGACCGACTGCGACGGCCACCCCGAGAACGCGGTGTCCCGCGACGCGCTGCTCGACGCCATCAGCCTCTACTGGCTGACGAACACGGGCGCGTCGTCCGCCCGGCTCTACTGGGAGAGCTTCGGCCGCCGTGGCCCGAAGCCCGAGCCGGTCGAGATCCCCGTCGGCTACACGCTGTTCCCGGAGGACATCTTCGCCGTGTCCGAGCGCTGGGCCCGCACCCGCTACCGCGACCTGCGCCACTACTCCCGCGTGGAGCGCGGCGGGCACTTCGCGGCGATGGAGCAGCCCGCGGTCTTCGTGGACGAGGTCCGGGCGGCGTTCGCCACGATGCGCTGAGGGCACGGCGCCGGCGCCGGAGGGGCTCGCGACACCCGCCGCCGGGTGCGGCGACCGCGGTGGCACCACGGTCGCCCGGCGACATAGGCTGGGCGGCGTGAGCATCACCGACCTCTTTGCACTCGACGGCAAGGTCGCCGTCGTCACCGGCGCGTCCTCGGGCCTCGGCGTGGCGTGCGCCATCGGGCTGGCGGAGGCCGGCGCCGACGTCGTCATCGCCGCCCGCCGCGCCGAGGCGCTGCAGGAGACCGCCAGGCTGGTCGAGGCGACCGGCCGCCGCGCGCTCGCGGTGCCGACCGACGTCACCGACCCCGAGGCCTGCAAGGCGCTGATCGCCGCGGCGATCGAGGAGTTCGGGCGGGTCGACGTGCTGGTCAACAACGCGGGCATCGGGACGGCCGTGCCGGCGCTGAAGGAGACGCCGGACCAGTTCCGCAGCGTCATCGACCTGAACCTCAACGGGTGCTACTGGATGGCCCAGGAGTTCGCCCGCGCCGCCACCGGGGGCGGCAGCGTCGTCAACATCTCGAGCGTCCTGGGCCTCACGACCGCCGGCCTGCCGCAGGCCGCCTACGCGGCGAGCAAGGCGGGCCTGCTGGGGCTGACGCGCGACCTGGCCCAGCAGTGGTCGGGCCGCAAGGACATCCGGGTCAACGCGATCTGCCCCGGGTTCTTCCCGTCCGAGATGACCGAGCAGTACCAGGACGGCTACCTCGAGCAGGCGATCGGCCGGACGCTGATCGGTCGCGGCGGACGGCCGGAGGAGCTGGCGGCCACCGTCGTCTTCCTCGCGGGCGCGGGGTCGGGCTACATCACGGGCGCGACCGTCGTGGTCGACGGCGGGATGACGATCTCGTAGCCCCGGGCCGGGTGACCCGCGCCGCCGTCGCGGCGAACGCGCGGGCGGCGGCTCCCGGCGGTCGTCCCGCGGGCAGGACGAGCGACACGACGAAGCCCGGCGCGTGCCGGCCGATCGGGACGGTGACGATCGCCGGGTCGGCGACGAAGAGCGGCGGCACCACGGCCAGGGCCAGCCCGTGGCGGACGAAGTCGACCGCCGTGCCGAGGTCGTTGATCTCGTGCGCGACCGTCCGGGTGACGCCGGCCGCCGCGAACGCCCGGTCGTTCGCGATCCGGACGCCCCAGGTCGACGGCAGCTCGACGAAGGGCTCGTCCCCCAGCTCGTCGAGCTCGACGGCGGACCGTCCTGCGAGGCGGTGGTCCCGGTGGCACGCCAGCACCATCGTGTCGCGCGCCAGGACGGTGGTCGTGAGCCCCGGGAGCTCGACGTCGGGGAGGCCGACGAACGCGAGGTCCAGCTCCCCGGACCGCACAGCCTCGGCCTGCAGCTCGCTCCCGCCCTGGCGCAGGTCGAACGTCACGCCGGGGTGCTCCTCCCGGAAGGCGGCCAGGACGGCCGCGGCCGAGACGCCGCGGGGCATGGCCCCGGCCTGCACGATCCCCAGGCGCAACGTCCCCCGCAGCCCGCCACGGACCTCGCCGACGGCGTCGCCCACCCGGGCGGCGGCGGCCAGCGCGGCGCGCGCCTCCGGCAGCAGCGCCCGGCCCTCGGCGCTCAGCGCGACCCGGTGCGTCGTGCGGTGGAAGAGCACGACGCCCCACTCCCGCTCGAGGTTGCGGACCGTCGCCGAGACCGCGGACTGCGCGACCCGCAGCCGGTCGGCCGCGCGGGAGAACCCCTCCTCCTCGGCGACCGCGACGAAGACCGTGAGATGCCGGAGGTCCACGATCCCGATCGTAATCGCATCTGGATATGACCGAGAGCGCGTACCGGCGTTGCGTGCGATGGCCGAGAGGCGCATCCTCGATGCATGTCCACGCCCCTCGACCCCGCGGCAGGTCATCGTCATCGCCGCCGCCACGGCCTCGGCTTCTGGTCCGTCGCCTTCGCGTTCCTCGTCGTCATGGCGTTCTCGACCGTGCCGAGCCCGCTCTACGGCATCTACCAGGAGCGCGACGGCTTCTCGTCGTTCGTCATCACGCTGATCTACGCCGGCTACGCGGTCGGCGTCGTCGGCAGCCTGCTGCTCGCCGGGCACCTCTCGGACTGGCACGGCCGCCGGCGGGTCCTGCTGCCGGCGCTCGGCTTCTCGGTCCTCAGCGCGATCGTGTTCCTGGTCTGGCGGGACCTGCCGGGTCTGTTCCTCGCCCGCATCCTGAACGGCGTGTCCGTCGGCGTGGTCGCGGCGACGGCGACCGCGTACCTCGCCGAGCTGCACGCGGTGAGCCGCCCCGACGCCGGCCCGCGGCGCTCGCAGCTCGTGGCCACGGCGGTCAACCTCGGCGGCCTCGGGGTCGGACCCCTGGTCTCGGGTGCGCTGGCGCAGTGGTCGGGCAGCCCGCTCGGCCTGCCCTACGTGCTCTTCGTCGTCGTCCTCGTCGTGGCGATCGGCGTCGTCGCCCTGGCGCCGGAGACCCGGGAGCGCCCCGACCCGATGCCCGACTACCGCCCCCAGCGGGTGTCGGTGCCGCCCGAGTCGCGCGGGGCGTTCGCGGCCGCGGCGACCGGCGCGTTCCTGGCGTTCGGCGTGCTCGGCCTCTTCACCGGCCTGGTCTCCGTCTTCCTCGTCGGCACGCTCGGCCACACGTCCCACGCGCTCGCCGGCCTGACCCTGTTCCTCATGTTCGGCGGCGGCGTCGTCTCGCAGGTCGGGACGATGAGCTGGTCGGCCCACCGGGTGCTCGCGGCCGGCACGGCGCTCATGCTCGCCGGGCTCGCGCTCACCGTCCTGGCGGTCTGGCTGCCGACGCCGAGCCTGGCGGTCTTCCTGCTCGGCGGCGCGATCAGCGGTGCCGGTGCGGGCGCGGTCTTCAAGGGGACGGTCGCCACCGTCGTCGACCTGGCGCCGCCGGAGACCCGCGCCGAGGCGCTGGCCGGCCTGTTCCTCGCCGGCTACCTGGGCCTGTCGGTCCCCGCGGTCGGTGCCGGGATCGCCCTGCAGGAGCTGAGCGCCCGGACCACGCTGACCGGCTTCGCGGTCCTCGTCGGCGGCGCGATCGTGCTGTCCACCCCGCGGCTGCTGCGGCGGCCGGCGGGGGAGCCGGGGGGCCGACCCGCCCGGGCCGCGGCGTAGGGACGGCCGGCGGTCGCGACGGTCTGCGGCCCGTCGCCCCGGTCTTCTGGGCGTCCGGCGAGGCGGCGGGCGGCCTAGCCCGTCGCCTCCTCGACCGTCAGGCGGTCCTCGTCCTCGGTGGCGAAGAGGTGCAGCCCCAGCTTCTTCGAGATCTCCTCGCAGATCGCCACGCCGCGGGCGCTGTTGCCGTAGGCGTCGAGGCCGGGGGACCAGACGCCGATGCCCATCTTCCCGGGGACGACGACGAGGATCCCGCCGCTGACGCCGCTCTTCGCGGGCAGGCCCACGTCGTAGGCCCACTCCCCGGTGCTGTCGTACATGCCGCACGTGTACATGACGCTCAGCAGGTCGCGGACGCGGTCCTTCGGGACCGCCCGGTCGCCGGTCGTGGGGTGCACGCAGCCGTTGGCGAGGGTCGCGGCCATCGTCGACAGGGTCGAGCAGGTGACGTGCACCGAGCACTGGTGCAGGTAGAGCTCGAGCAGCTCCTCGACGTCGCCCTCGATCATCCCCTCGGCGCGCATCAGGTACGCCGTGGCGCGGTTGTGGTCGGCGCCGCGCAGCTCGGCCGCGGCGGTCTCGTCGTCCGCGTGCAGCCCGTCGTCGCCCGCGCAGGCGCGCATGACGCCGAGGATGGCGTCCAGCCGCTCCTGGAACGTGTCGCCCCGGGCGAGGCTGGTGGTCGCCAGCGCGCCCGCGTTGACCATCGGGTTGAACGGCCGGTGGTGGCGCTCGTCGAACGTGATCGAGTTGAACGCGTCGCCGCTGGGCTCGACCCCCACGGTCTCCGCCAGCTCCTCCGAGTCGTGGCTCGCGAGCGCGAGCGCGTACGAGAACACCTTGCTCATCGACTGCAGCGCGAAGGGCACGTCGTGGTCGCCGACCGCGAACGTCTCCCCGTCGACGGTCGTGATCGCGATCGCCAGGCGGTCGAGCTCGTCGCCCGCCTCCTCGGGCGGGTACATCCCGCGGTGCTCGTCGTAGAGCTTCTCGACCCCCTCGTGCCCCGCCCGGGCGTGGCGCTCGAGCAGGTCCCCGAGGCGGTCCTGGAGCTGGGCGCGGATCGCGGCGGAGGGCACGCGGCGAGCATCGCACGCAGCGGCGAGGCTGCCCGGCGGTCGGCCGCGCCGTGCGTGCGGGCGGGCCCCGCGCCGGGGGACGACCCGCCTGGTCGATCCCCGGTGCGGCGAGCCGACGGGACCGGAGGACGGCTGTCGGGTTCTCCACCCAGGACCGAGCCCGCGCGGGTGGGAAGATGGGACGGTACGGGGCACCCTGCCCCTGACCGTCAGGAGCCCGCGCTACCCATGTTCTCCCTCGAGAAGCTCAACCGGTACTGGTTCCCCGGCGTCATCCTCGTCGCCTGCTTCGTGGTCTACGCGCTGAGCCCGGACGAGACGGGCCTCGAGGTCATCGCGGTGCTCTTCGGCGGCGGGGCGGCGATCGTCGTCGTCAACTACATCCAGCGGGTCGGCTTCGCGGGGGACGTCGAGCGCGACAAGGAGGCCGAGGTCCGCGCCTTCTACAGCCGCTACGGCATGTGGCCGGGCCAGGCCTCGCCGGAGTTGCTCGCGCAGGCCCGCAGCGAGGGCATGCTCGAGCACGTCGTCCTCCCGCCGCGCCCGGCGCCGCGGGCGGGCGCCGGCTCGCGCTGAGGGCGCAGTCGGTCGGCCGCCCCGAGCACCACGGCGCGGGGCGCCTCGCGGTGGCCGGCCGTGCGGTCCCGCCCGCTCGACGGTCATTCGAGCGCAAACGCACAAAAAGCCCCGCGAACGATCGTGACGGGCTACCCTCGCTCGGATGGGGACGAGGGCATCGCTGCTGATCACCTGCCTGGTGGACACCCTGTTCCCCGACGTCGGACGGGCGAGCGTGGCGGTGCTCGAGCGGGTCGGGGTCGCGGTCGACGTGCCGATGGAGCAGACCTGCTGCGGCCAGATGCACCAGAACGCCGGGCACCCCGCCGACGCGACCCGGCTGATGCGCCGCACGATCGCGGCGTTCGCCGACGCGGAGGTCGTCGTGTCGCCCTCGCCCTCCTGCGCCGCCCAGGTCGTCGCGCACTACCCGCACCTGGCGGAACGGACGGGGGACGCCGGCCTGCTGCGCGAGGCACGCGACCTCGCCGCCCGCACCCGCGACCTGTCGACCTACCTCGTCGAGGACCTGGGCGTCGAGGACGTCGGGGCGCCCGCGTTCCCGCACACCGTCACCTACCACCCGACCTGTCACGGGCTGCGGCTGCTCGGCATCGCCGACCGGCCCCAGCGGCTGTTGCGCCACGTCCCCGGCATCGACCTGCGCGACCTGCCGGATGCCGCCACCTGCTGCGGCTTCGGCGGCACGTTCGCGGTCACCAACGCGGACGTCTCGACGGCGATGATGGACGACAAGCTGGCCGCCGTGACGTCGACGGGCGCCGAAGTCCTCAGCGCCGCGGACTCGTCGTGCCTGATGCACATGGGCGGCGGCCTGCAGCACCGCCACTCGACGGTCCGCCCGCTGCACTACGCCGAGATCCTCGCGGGCGTCCGCGATGACGACGCCCGCCGGTCGGCCCCGACGCTCGAGGTGACCCGATGAGCGCCCGCTTGCCCGTCCGCGCCGCGTCCCGCCCGACGGCCACGCCGGGGCACCGGCCCACGCCCCGACCGGCGGTGACCCGATGAGCGCCCGCTGGCCCGAGGTGCCCCAGGACTTCCCGAAGGCCGCGAAGGTCACGCTGCAGGACGAGCAGCTGCGGGCCAACCTCGGGCACGCCACGACCGCGATCCGGGCCAAGCGCGGGGGCGTGGTGGCCGAGGTCGACGACTGGGAGGACCTGCGCGACGAGGGCGCCGCGGCACGCGACCGGGCGCTGCGCGCGCTCGACGAGCGACTGGTCGAGCTCGAGGCCAACGTGCAGGCCGCCGGTGGCGTCGTGCACTGGGCGCCCGACAAGGCGGCGGCGCAGCGGATCGTCGTCGACCTCGTCGCCGCCACCGGCAGCGACGAGGTCATCAAGGTCAAGTCGCTCCTGACGGACGAGCTCGAGCTGAACCCCGCCCTGGCCGATGCCGGCATCGAGGCGCACGAGACCGACCTGGCCGAGCTCATCGTGCAGCTCGGCGGCGACCGACAGAGCCACATCCTCGTCCCCGCCATCCACCGCAACCGGCGCGAGATCCGCGACATCTTCCGCGAGCACCTGCCCGGAGCGGGGGACGTGTCCGACGATCCCGCCGCCCTGGCCGAGGCCGCGCGACGCCATCTGCGCGAGACGTTCCTCCGCGTGCCGGTCGCGATCTCCGGGGCCAACGCCGCGGTCGCCGCGACGGGCACGGTCGCCGTCGTCGAGTCGGAGGGCAACGGGCGCATGTGCCTGACCCTGCCGCGGACGCTGATCACCGTGATGGGCATCGAGAAGGTGCTGGAGACCTGGGAGGACCTCGGCACGATCCTGCGCCTGCTCCCGCGGTCCTCGACCGGCGAGCGGATGAACCCGTACACCTCGCTGTGGACCGGCGTGACGCCGGGCGACGGGCCCGAGGAGTTCCACCTCGTCCTCGTCGACGCGGGGCGCACCAACGCGCTGGCCGACCCCGTCGGGCGCGACGCGCTGCGGTGCATCCGCTGCTCGGCGTGCCTGAACGTCTGCCCCGTCTACGAGCGCACGGGCGGGCAGGCGTACGAGTCGATCTACCCCGGCCCGATCGGCGCGATCCTGACCCCGCAGCTGCAGGGCCTCGACACCGCGCCGACCCTGCCGTGGGCCTCCAGCCTGTGCGGCGCGTGCTACGAGGTGTGCCCGGTCAAGATCGACATCCCGAAGATCCTCGTCCACCTGCGCGGGCGCGTCACGGCGGAGACCGACGCCTCCGGCAAGGGCCACCACGCCGGCGTCGAGCGTCTCGCGATGCGCAGCGTCGCCCGGGTGATGGACAGCCGCCCCGCGTACGAGGCCGCCCAGCGCGCCGGCCGGCTGGGCCTGTCCCTGCTGCAGCACGGCAACGGCCGCCCCGGCCGCCTGCCGGGCCTGAAGGGCTGGACCGCCTCGCGCGACCTGCCCCCGCCCGAGCCGTCCTTCCGCTCGTGGTGGCGGGAGCGCGAGGCCACGGGTGGGGCGCCGTCGGTCGGTGGCGCGTCACCTGTCGAGCGGCCGGCAGCGGTCGGCGGGGCGGGCGCCGCCGGGTCGGTGCCGCTGGAGGTCGTCGTGCATCCACCGGGCGGCCGGCCCGGGGTGGTCGGCGGGCCCGGCGTGGTCGGACGGCCCGGCGGGGCGCCGACCGACCCGACCCGGACCGCGGGGGACGACGCGTGAGCGGCCGCGACCAGGTGCTGGCGAAGGTCCGGGCGGCGCTGCAGACGGCCGAGCGCGGCGCGGGGCCGGACGGACCGCGGCCCGTGCCCGCTCCCGGGCGGCGGACCCGGCCCGACGCGTGGGACGCCGACGAGCTCGCGGACCGCTTCGCCGAGCGGGTCGACGACTACCGGGCGACCGTCGTGCGGACGGGGCCGGACGGCGTGGGGGCCGCGGTCGCCGCCGCGCTGGCCGATCTGGACCCCGGCACCGTCGCGGCGCCGGCCGGGCTGCCCGCCGCGTGGAGACCGGACGACGCGCTCGACGGGTCGGTGCTGCGGACCGCGGAGCTGCCCGCAGTCTCGGCGGTCGTCACCGCGTGCCGTCTGGCGATCGCGGAGACCGGCACGATCGTCCTGGACCACGCCGACGACCAGGGCCCGCGGCGGCTGACCCTGGTGCCGGACCGGCACGTCTGCGTCGTCCGCACCGAGCAGATCGTCGACGACGTGGACGACGCCTTCGCGGCGATGTCGCCCGCCGACCACGGTCCGCCGGGCCCGGGCACCCCGCCGCTGACGTTCGTCTCCGGCCCCTCGGCCACGAGCGACATCGAGCTGCAGCGCGTCGAGGGCGTCCACGGCCCGCGGACCCTCGTGGTGATCGTGGTGGGGCCCGGCTGAACGGTCGGCGGTGCACCGATCCCCGGCCCGTCGGGAGGGCGATCGCGGCGGAGTGGTCGTGGTCCGGTCGCCGGTGGCGTCGTGATCGCGACCGGGTCCGGTGGGTGGCGCAGCGCGCGGCGGGCCCGCGACCGTCGTTTCCAGGGGCGTTGCGTCGGCGGTCGGCGTGCGAATTCCGCCAATCGGCCGGGCCGGGCCCGTCCGTTGGCAGGTCACGCACGTAGAGCGTGCGTCATCCGCCAATGGGGCGGTGGGCCGAGCCCGGATTGACGGGTTCCGCACGTCGGCCGGCCCCGCGCCTCGCCTCGCGGCGTCGGCCGGCCGGCCGCCCGGCACGCGGCGCCCGCGCCTCCCGCCCCCGGCCCGCGACCCCTCCCGAACGTGGTCGTTCGCGGTGTCCCTTGTGCGGAAGGGGGCGAACGTCGACCATGCGTACAGCCCTCCGGCCACCCTCCGAACGGGGGGAGGTTTCCCCGAATCCACCGTCCAACACTGGCGATGCGGAGGTTCGCGGGCAAGGAGCCAATGTGCGTCTTGACACAGACTTCCGTTTCTGTTCTGATCGTTTCTGCGCGAACCCGTGCACTTGTAGGAGAGAGAAGCCACCTCGTGGGGAAGAACAACCGCAAAGCACCGGACGATCGACCGCGCCTCGCCGAGGGGCGCCGCGAGGCGATCCTCGAGGTCCTGCAGGCCCAGCGCGCCATCACCGTGGCCGAGATCGAGTCCCGCTTCGCGGTCTCGCCGATGACCGCCCGTCGCGATCTGGCCGAGCTCGAGCGTCAGGGGCACGCCCGCCGCACGCACGGCGGCGCCGTCCTGCCGAGCTCCTCCTCCCACGAGGACTCGTTCTCCGCCCGCATGGCCACGGCGACCGCCGCCAAGCGCGCCCTGGCCGTCGCGGCCGCCGAGACGGTGGAGGACGGCGAGGCGCTGTTCCTCGACTCGTCGACCACGGCGTACCACCTCACCGAGGTCCTGATCCGCGACGACCGCGCCGTCACGGTCGTCACGAACTCGCTGCCGATCATCGACCTGCTCTCGTCGAACGCCCGCGAGACGATCGAGCTGATCGTCGCCGGCGGCCAGCTGCGCCGCATCTCCCGCTCGTTCGTCGGCCCGCTCGCGGTCGAGGCGATCAAGCGCCACTGGACCGACCGCGCGTTCCTGTCGGTCAAGGGCATCGCCCCCGACGGCACGCTGACGGACGCCGACCCGCTCGAGGCCGAGGTCAAGCGCACCATGATCAGCCAGGCCACGACGGCCACGCTGCTCGTCGACGGCGGCAAGCTCGACCGGCGCGGCCTGTCCGTCATCGGGCCGGTCTCGACCTGCAGCGACGTCCTCGTCGCCGGGCTGCCCGCCGGCTCGGACCTCATCTCCGCCATCGACGTCCCCGGCGTGGCCGTGCGCCAGCTCGACGCGGGCGAAGCACCCACGCCCGAGGAGGCGACCGCATGAGCACCCCGTCCACCACGACCCCGCTCGTCGCCCTCGACGACGCGAGCCGCTCCTTCGGCGCCGTCCGCGCGCTGCAGAACGCGTCGCTCGCCCTGCGCGCCGGCGAGGTCCGCGCGCTGATGGGCGAGAACGGCGCCGGCAAGTCGACGCTCGTGAAGATCCTCACCGGCGTCGACCGCCCCAACAGCGGCACGGTCCTCGTCGACGGCGAGCCCGTCGTCTTCCACTCCACCGCCGACTCCCGCGACGCCGGCGTCGCGGTGATCCTGCAGGAGCCGACGCTCTTCCCCGACCTCTCCGTCGCGGAGAACGTCGTCATGGGCCGCCACCCGAAGCGCTCGTTCGGGCGCGTCGACCGCCCGGCGATGAAGAAGACCGTCCAGGGGCTGCTCGACCGCCTCGGGGTCGACCTCGACCCCGACCGCCCCGTCCAGGGCCTGTCGATCGCGGACCAGCAGATCGTCGAGATCGCCAAGGCGATGAGCTTCGACGCGCGCGTCCTGATCATGGACGAGCCGACCGCCGCCCTCTCGGGCCGCGAGGTCGAGCGCCTGTTCGGCGTCGTCCGGGCGCTGCAGGAGCGCGGCGCCGCCGTCCTCTTCATCAGCCACCGCCTGGAGGAGGTCTACGAGATCGCCTCCGTCGTCACCGTCATGCGCGACGGCGAGGTCGTCCACGACGGCCCGCTGTCCGAGCTGCCCGAGGACGAGCTCGTCCGCCGGATGGTCGGCCGCGACGTCACCCAGCTGTTCCCCAAGAGCGAGCCGAAGATCGGCGAGGTCGTCCTCGACGTGAAGGGCCTCTCCCGGGAGGGCGTCTTCTACGACGTCGACCTGCAGGTCCGGGCCGGCGAGATCGTCGCCCTGGCCGGCCTCGTCGGCGCCGGCCGCTCCGAGGTCGTCCAGGCGATCTTCGGCGTCGACCGCGCCACCGAGGGCACCGTGACGATGCTCGGCAACGACCTGCCGCTCGGCAAGCCGACCGCCGCGGTCGCCGCCGGCATGGCGCTCGTGCCCGAGGACCGTCGTCAGCAGGGCCTCGTCATGGACATGTCGATCGGGCAGAACGCGACGCTCGCCCGCCTGGGCGACATGCGCTCCCGCGGGCTGCTGTCCCCGAAGCGCGAGCGCGCCGAGGCCGAGCGCTGGGGCGAGCGGCTGCAGCTGAAGTACGGCCGCCTCGGCGACGCCGTCGGCACGCTCTCGGGCGGCAACCAGCAGAAGGTCGTCCTCGCCAAGTGGCTGGGCACCGAGCCCCGCCTGCTGATCATCGACGAGCCCACCCGCGGCATCGACGTCGGCACGAAGTCCGAGGTCCACCGCATCATCGACGAGCTCGCCGGCCAGGGACTCGCCGTCCTGATGGTCTCGAGCGAGCTGCCCGAGGTGCTGGGCATGGCCGACCGCGTGCTCGTGATGTTCGAGGGCCGCGTCACCGCCGAGCTCTCGCGCGCCGAGGCCGACGAGGAGCGCATCGTCCGCGCCGCCACCGGCCGCGTGTCCGCGCCGGCCACCCAGGAGATCGCATGAGCACCCCGACGACGTCTCCCGCGCCCGCCGGCCCGGGCGGCCTGGCCCCGAAGATCGCCGCCGAGGAGGAGGCCCGCGTCTCCGCCGGGCGCCGCTTCATCGACCGCCTGATCCGCGCCCGCGAGCTCGGCCTGCTGGTCGTCCTGGCGCTCATCGTGATCGTCACGGGCGTCATCGAGCCGAACTTCCTCGACGCCGACAGCCTCAAGCAGACGGTCCTGAACGTCGCGATCATCGCGGTGATGACGGCGGGCATGACGCTCGTCATCGTCACCCGCAACATCGACCTGTCCGTCGGCTCGATCCTCGGGCTCTCGGCCTTCGTGTGCGGCGACTTCCTGACGAAGAACCCGGACGTCCCGTGGCCCGTCGGCGTGGTCATCGCGGTGGTGATCGGCGCCGCCTGCGGCCTGCTCAACGGCGTGCTCGTCACCTGGGGCCGGGTCCCGGCGCTCGTGGTGACGCTCGGCACGATGTACGCGCTGCGCGGCGTCGCCTTCCTCGTCACGGACGGCCGCCAGATCAACGCGGAGGACCTGCCCGACTCGTTCCTCACCGCCGGCTCGGGCGACCTGCTCGGGATCCCGACGCTGATCGTGGTCGCGCTCCTGGTCATCGCGCTCTTCTGGTTCGTCGCCCGCGACTACGCGTGGGGCCGCCAGCTCTACGCGATCGGCTCGTCCGGCCGCTCCGGCGGGCAGGCGGCCAAGCTCGCCGGCCTGAAGAGCGACCGCCGCGTCACCCAGGCGTTCGTCATCTCCGGCGCGCTCGCCGGCCTCGGCGGCGCGATGTTCGCCGCCCGCTACGGCACGGTCGACGCGACCGCCGGCCAGGGCTACGAGCTGCGCGTCATCGGTGCCGCGGTGGTCGGCGGCGTCGCGATCGCCGGCGGCTCGGGCTCGGTCCTGGGCGCCGCCCTGGGCGCGGTCGTCCTGGGGACGATCCAGACCGCCCTGATCGTCCTGAAGATCGACGACTTCTGGCAGCAGGCCATCGTCGGTCTCCTGATCATCGTCGCGATCGCGCTGGACCGCCTGATCGCCAAGCAGAGCGAGGCACTGCTCCGGCAGCGGTCCGCCCGACGGAGGACCGCAGCATGAGCACCATCGCCCCGACGGCGCCGGCACCCGACCGCACGCCGAGCAGCCCGCGGTCCGAGGACTCCCGCCTGAAGGCGATCCTCGGCCGCTGGGAGACGCTGATCCTGGCGCTCATCGCGCTGGTCTTCCTGATCGGCTCGGGCATCTCGTCCGAGTTCCTGACCGGCGAGTCCCTGACGACCGGCTCGAGCGACTTCACCGAGTACGCGATCCTGGCGCTCCCGCTGACGCTGATCATCGCCACGGGCGAGATCGACCTCTCGGTCGCCTCGGTCCTGGCGCTCAGCTCGGCGCTCATGGGCTACCTCTGGAACCAGGGGCTGCCGATGGAGGGGATCATCCCGATCTGCCTCGTGGCCGGCGCGCTCTGCGGCCTGCTCAACGGCTGGCTCGTCACGGGCCTCGGGCTCCCGAGCCTCGCGGTCACGATCGGCACGCTCGCGCTCTTCCGCGGCCTGGCGTTCGTGATCCTCGGCGACGAGTCGGTCACCTCCTTCCCGACGGGCTACACCGACTGGGCGTTCGGCAACTTCGCCGGCACCGTCGTGCCCAACACGATCGTCCTGTTCCTCGTGCTCGCCGCGGTCTTCGCGGTGGTCCTGCACCGGACCCCGTTCGGCCGCGCGATCTTCGCGATCGGCGCCAACCGGGAGGCCGCGCGGTTCAGCGGCCTGCGCGTGAACCGGATCCAGCTCCGGCTCTTCATCCTGAGCGGCGTGATCGCGGCCCTGGCCGGGATCCTGCTGACCCTCCGCAACTCGACCGCCGCCGGCAACGTCGGCGAGGGCTTCGAGCTCACCGCCATCGCGGCGGTCGTCCTCGGCGGCGTGTCCATCTTCGGCGGCACCGGCACGATCGGCGGCGTCCTGCTCGCCCTGATCCTGCTCGGCGGCATCCAGAAGGCGCTGAACCTCGACCCGGACATCAGCACGTACTGGGTGAACATCGTCTTCGGCATCTTGCTCATCGGCTCCGTCCTGGGGCCGAACCTCGCAGCGCGCGTCCGTGAGGCGCGCCGCATCAACTCCCGCGGAACTCGGCCCCCTCGGCCCGGCCGATCCGCGGCACCACAGTCCGGGCCGGGAGGAGAGGGGAACTCGAATGCGTGATTCACGCTTCATGCGCGTCCTGGCACTGCTGTTCGCAGTCGTGCTCGGCGCCGCCGTCATCACGGGCTGCGGCTCGACCAAGGACGACGAGGAGAGCGGCAGCGCGAGCTCCGGCTCGACCGCCGCCGAGACCACGGCCGCCGACTCGTCGGCCACGATCAAGAAGGGCCTCAACGTCGTCGTGATGCCCAAGCAGCTGGGCAACCCGTACGAGGAGCTCGAGGACAAGGGCACCGTCGCGGCCATCGAGGAGACGGGCGGCACCGCCAAGATCCAGGGTCCGACCGACGCCGCCGCGTCGTCGCAGGTCTCGCTCCTGCGCTCGATCACGCAGCAGAAGCCGGACGCCATCGTCCTGGCCGCCAACGACCCCAACGCGGTCGTCCCGGTCCTGAAGCAGGCGCAGCAGCGCGGCATCAAGGTCGTCACGCAGGACTCCGACTCCGCGCCCGAGGGTCGTCAGATCTTCATCAACCAGGCGACGACGCAGTCCATCGGCGAGCAGCTGGCCAAGCAGGCGCTCGAGACCGCGGGCTCCGCCGGCGGCGAGGTCGCCGTGCTGTCCGCGACGGCCAACGCGCCGAACCAGAACGCCTGGATCAAGATCATGCAGACCGAGCTGAAGAAGCCCGAGTACTCGAAGATCAAGCTCGTCAAGGTCGCCTACGGCGACGACGACGACCAGAAGTCGTTCCAGCAGGCCCAGGGCCTCCTGTCGGCCTACCCGAACCTCAAGTCCATCGTCTCCCCGACGACCGTCGGCATCGCCGCGGCCGCCCGGTACGTGTCGGACTCGAAGTACAAGGGCAAGGTCGCGGTCACCGGTCTCGGCACGCCGAACCAGATGCGCAAGTTCGTCAAGGACGGCACCGTCGCGCAGTTCGCGCTGTGGAACCCCGAGGACGTCGGCTACCTCGGCGGCTACGCCGCCGCAGCCCTGGCCTCGGACGTCATCACCGGCAAGCAGGGCGAGTCCTTCAAGGCGGGCAAGCTCGGCACGAAGACCATCGGCGAGAACGGCGAGATCGTCCTCGGGCCGCCCACGACGTTCACCACGGACAACATCGACAAGTTCGACTTCTAGGGCCACCTAGACGTCGAACACCCCTCGCAGGACGGCGGGACGGGCGCACCACGCGTCCGTCCCGCCGCACCGCGGAGACCCCCGAGGACCAGGACCACATGAGCACCACCCACGACATCACGAGCACCGCCCCCGCAGAGACCGATGCCCGCCCGTCCGCTCGCGCGACCGGCCGCATCGGCGTCTTCGGCATCGGCCTCGAGGCGTACTGGGACCAGTTCGAGGGCCTGGAGGACCGCTGCAAGGGCTACCAGGCCGACGTCGAGGCCCAGGTCGCCGAGCTCGGCGGCGAGGTCGTCTCCGCCGGCCTCGTCGACACCCCGCAGAAGGCCCGGATCGCCGGCGACCTCTTCGCCCAGGGTCAGGTCGACCTGATCCTCTGCCACGTCGTCACGTACGCCACGTCGGCCACCGTCCTCGCGGCGGTGCAGGCGGCGAAGGTCCCGGTCGTCCTGCTGGGTCTGCAGCCCACCCGGACCCTGGACTACGAGCACGTCGACACGGGGGAGTGGCTGGCCAACTGCGCCGCCTGCTCCGTCCCCGAGATCGCCGGAGCGTTCACCCGCTCGGGCATCCCGTACGACACGGTCGCCGGGACGATCCGGGACGACGAGCGCGCCTGGTCGAGGATCGGCGCCTGGGTCCGCGCCGCCGGCGTCGCCCGCTCGCTGAAGCGCGCCCGCATCGGCTTCATGGGGCACGCCTACGCGGGCATGCTCGACATGTACTCCGACTTCACAATGTTCCACGGCCAGGTCGGCGCGCACGTCGAGGTCCTCGAGATCGACGACCTGCAGGTCCGCACGGACGCGGCCACCGACGAGCAGGTCGCCGCGAAGACCGCCGAGATCCGCGAGCACTTCGCCTTCGCCGACCCGTCGAGCGACCCGATCGCCGGACCGATCACCGACGCGCAGCTGGACTGGTCCGCCCGCGTGGCCGTCGGCCTCGACGCGCTCGCGAAGGACTTCGAGCTCGACGCGCTGACCTACTACTACCGCGGCCTGGACGACAACCCGCAGGAGCGCCTCGGCGCCGGGGTCATCGTCGGCAACTCGCTGCTGACCGCGCGGGGCATCCCGACGGCCGGCGAGGCCGACATCAAGACGAACCTCGCGCAGCTGATCCTCGACCGGCTCGGCGCCGGCGGCTCCTACACGGAGTACTACGGGCTCGACCTGGACGAGGACTTCGTCCTGATGGGCCACGACGGCCCGGGCCACATCGCCATCGCCCAGGAGCAGCCGGTCCTCCGCTCGCTGAAGCTCTTCCACGGCAAGCGCGGCGGCGGGCTGTCCGTCGAGCTGCAGGTCCGCCACGGCGACGTGACGATCCTCGGCTGCACGCAGACCGCGGACGGCCGCCTGAAGCTCATCGCCGCGGAGGGCGCGTCGATTCCCGGCCCGACGTTCCGCATCGGCAACACGAACTCGCGCCTGCGCTTCGACCTCGACCCCGCGTCGTTCCTCGAGGCCTGGTCCGCCGAGGGTCCGACGCACCACGTCGCGCTCGGCGTCGGCCACCGGATCCAGGACATCGAGGCCGTCGCGCGGCTGCTCGACCTGGAACTCGTCGTGGTCGGCAAGGACGCGGCCGCCCGCGGCTCGCGCCTCTCCGCCTCGGCGAACGACCGCCACGTCGCCCACCGCCCGGCCCCGATCGGCGGCCGCTGATGGAGCGCGTCTGCTTCCTGCTCCAGGTCCGGCCGGAGCGGATCGCGGAGTACGAGGAGCGCCACGCCGCCGTGTGGCCCGAGATGCTCGACGCCCTGCTGGCGTCGGGGTACCGCAACTACTCGATCTTCCTGCGCCCCGACGGGCTGCTCGTCGGCTACTTCGAGTGCGACGACTTCGCCGCCGCCGACGCCGCGATGCAGGCGACGGACGTCAACGCCCGCTGGCAGGCCGAGATGGCCGAGTTCATGACGTTGCCCGAGGGCGCCCGTCCGGACACGGGGCTGCTGCGCCTGCGGGAGGTCTTCCATGTCGGCTGACCCACACGCCGGACCCGCGGACGGGGCCGGCCCCGCCGGCGGATCGGCCGCGACCTACGCCGCGATCGACTTCGGCGCCTCCAGCGGCCGGGTCCTGGCCGGCCGCTACGACGGCGAGCGGGTGAGCCTGACGGAGGCCGCGCGATTCCCCAACCGGCCCGTCGACCTGCCCGACGGCAGGCACTGGGACCTGCTCGGCCTCTACGCCCAGGCGCTCGAGGGCCTGCGGACCGTCGCGGCCGGCACCGACCTCGTCGGCGTCGGCGTCGACACGTGGGCCGTCGACTACGGGCTGCTGGACCGCGACGGCCGACTGCTCGGTCTGCCGTTCCACTACCGCGACGGTCGGACCGAGGGCATGGTGGACCGCAGCTTCGCCCGGGTCTCCCGCGAGGCCCAGTACGCCGTGGCCGGCATCCAGACGATGCCGATCAACACCGTCTTCCAGCTGGAGGCCGAGCGCGGCTCCGCGGCGATCGACGCGGCCGACCGCATCGCCCTGATCCCCGACCTGCTCTCCCACTGGCTCGGCGGCGACCTCGTCAACGAGGCCACCAACGCCTCGTCCACCGGGCTGCTCGACGCGCGCACCGGCACGTGGTCGCACGACCTGATCGGCCGCCTCGACCTGCCCGGCGTGCTCTTCGGCCCCACCGTCGAGCCGGGCACGACGATCGGCCGCCTGCGCCCCGCGCTCGGCCTGGGCGACGCGAAGGTCCACGCGGTCGGCTCGCACGACACCGCCTCGGCGTTCGCCGCCGCCCCGGTGGTCGGCGACGACGCCGCGATCCTCTCGAGCGGCACCTGGTCGCTCCTGGGCCTCGAGCTCGACGCGCCCGTCCTGACCGACGCCGCCCGAGACGCCAATCTCACGAACGAGCGCGGCGTCGACGGCACGATCCGGCTGCTGAAGAACGTCATGGGCCTGTGGCTGGAGCAGGAGCTCTCGCGCGCCTGGAACGTCCACGCGGCCGAGCTGCAACGCCTCGCCGGCGAGGCCGATCCCGACGTGCCGGTCCTCGACATCGACGACGCCGCGTTCCTCGCCCCGGACGACCTGCCCATGCTGATCGCCGAGCACTGCCGTCGCACGGACCAGACGCCCCCGGCGACGAAGGGCGAGACCGTCCGCACGATCTTCGTGTCGCTCGCCTGCCGCTACCGCTGGGTGCTCGAGCAGCTCGAGGCCGTCTCCGGGCGCACGATCCGCACGATCCACGTCGTCGGCGGCGGCGTGCGCAACGAGCTGCTCTGCCGTCTGACCGCCGACGTCACCGGGCGCACCGTCCTGGCCGGACCCGTCGAGGGCACCGGCATGGGCAACGTGCTCGTGCAGCTGCGCGCCGCCGGTGAGCTCGGCTCGCTCGCCGAGCTGCGGGCGCTCGCCGCCGCGTCCGCACGGCCCCGGGTCCACGAGCCCGCCCCGGACCGCGCCGCGGCGGAGGACCTCTACCGCCGCTTCCTGAAGGTCGCGCAGCTCGCTGCGCCGACCACCACCGCATGACCTCCGAGAACCGAGGACCGAAGAACCCCATGAGCACCGACTACGAGCACCTCGCCGCGAAGCTGACCGACCGGGGCGTCGACGTCGCCGCCGTCCGCGCGCGCCTGTCCGAGCTCGTCGTCGAGGTCCCGTCGTGGGGCTTCGGCGACTCCGGCACCCGCTTCGCCACGTTCCTGCAGGACGGCCGGCCGCGCTCCGTGGTCGAGCGGCTCGAGGACGCCGCCGAGGTCCAGCGGCTGACCGGCGCCTCCTCCCGCGTCGCGCTCCACATCCCGTGGGACGCCGTCGACGACTACGCGCAGCTCGGGCGCGAGATCACCGACCGCGGCCTGACCGTCGGCACCATCAACCCGAACCTGTTCCAGGACGTCGACTACAAGCTCGGCTCGATCACCAACCCCGACGCCGGGATCCGCCGCAAGGCGACCGACCACCTCCTGGAGTGCGGCGAGATCGCCCGCGCGACCGGGTCCGACGCACTGTCGCTCTGGTTCGCCGACGGCACGAACTACGTCGGCCAGGACGACCTGCTCGCCCGTCGCCACCGCATGCGCGAGGCGCTGCAGGAGCTCCACGCGGCCACGGGATCCGAGTCCGGCCCCGCTCTCGCGCTGCTCGTCGAGTACAAGCTCTACGAGCCCGCGTTCTACGCCACCGACCTCGCCGACTGGGGCTCCGCCGCCCTGCTCTGCCGCGAGATCGGCGAGCGGGCGCAGGTCCTCGTCGACCTCGGCCACCACGCCCACGGCGTGAACATCGAGCAGATCGTCGCGATCCTCGCGAGCTACGGCCTGCTCGGCGGCTTCCACACCAACGACCGCCGCTACGGCGACGACGACCTGATCACCGGGTCGGTCAACCCGTTCGCGCTCTTCTCGATCTTCTTCGAGCTGACGGCCCTGCCGCAGCTGCCGCGGATCTCGATCGACCAGGGCCACAACGTCGAGACGAAGGTCGAGGCGATCCTGCGCTCCGTCCTGAACATCCAGGACTCCTACGCCAAGGCGCTGCTGGTCGACCGCACCGCGCTCGCGCAGGCGCAGGCCGAGGGCGACGTCAACCGTGCGCACGGCCTGCTGACCGACGCGTTCTCGACCGACGTCCGCCCGCTGACCGCCAGCGTCCGCGAGGCGAAGGGCGCCGCGGCGGACCCGGTCGCCGCGCTCCGCGACGGCGGCTACCCCCAGAAGATCATCGACGCGCGCGGCAAGGCCGCCGGCGTCGCGGGGGGATGGGGCCGATGACCTCGTGCCCCGCTCACGCACCGAGCCGCGCCTGCATCCCCGGCGCCGCCACGACCACCACTTCCGCAACCACGACCTGCCCCGCGCAGCACGAGGATCCTCGATGAGCACCACCACGCAGCCCCTCGTCGCCCTGGCCGACGACCTCTGGCCGACCGACCCGTCCGAGGTGCCGTCCGACCCGCTGGGTCAGGTGGTCCTCGCGTCGCACCTGCTCGGGGCCAACCGCGCCGTGGCGAACATCGGCGGCGGCAACACGTCCGCCAAGGGCACCGCCACCGACCACACCGGTCGGGAGGTCCGCGCGATGTGGGTCAAGGGCTCCGGCTCCGACCTCGCGACGATGACCGAGGCCAACTTCACCGGGCTGAAGCTCGACGACCTGCTGCCGCTGATGGACCGGCCCGAGATGGTCGACGAGGAGATGGTCGCCTACGTCGGGCGCTCGATGCTCGACCCCGCCATGCCGCGCGGCTCGATCGAGACGCTGCTGCACGCGTTCATCCCGGCGGACCACGTCCACCACACGCACCCCGACGGCATCAACGTCATCGCCGGCGCGAAGAACGGCGAGGCGCTGATCCAGGAGTGCTTCGGCGACCGCGCGATCTGGGTCCCGTACATCCGCCCGGGCTTCACGCTCGCCAAGCAGATCGGCGAGGCCGTCCGCGACAACCCGGGCGCCGAGCTCGTCGTGCTGGGCAAGCACGGCCTCGTGGTCTGGGGCGACACGGCGGAGGACACCTACCGCCGGACGATCTCGATCATCAACGAGGGCGCCGCCTTCATGAACGAGAAGGCCGGCGGCGCGGTGCGCTTCGGCGGCGTCGCCCCGGAGGCCTCGGCGCTCGACGCCGCCGGTCGCCAGGCCGTCCTCGACGTCGTCCTGCCGTCGCTGCGCGGCGCGGTCTCCAGCGAGCGCTCGAAGGTGCTGCTCGTCGACCAGTCCGCCCCGGCGATCGAGTTCGTCACGTCGGTCCGCGCTCCCGAGCTCGTGACCGTCGGCGCCGCGTGCCCGGACCACCTGGTCCACACGAAGATGCTGCCGATGTTCGTGCCCTTCGACCCGACGTCGGAGGACGCCGAGGTGCTGAAGGCGCGCGTCGTCGAGCGCGCCGCGGCGTACCGCGAGCAGTACGCCGCGTACCACGCCGCCAACGCCGAGAACCCGGACGTCCGCATGCCGGGCACCGAGGCCGGCGCCGTGCCGATCTCCGATCCCGACCCGCGCGTCGTGCTGATCCAGCACGTCGGCCTCGTCGGCGTCGCCCCGACGCCGAAGGGCGCGTCGCTCTCGCGCGACCTCTACCACCGCGCCATCGAGGTCATGGCCGGCGCCGACGCGGTCGACGAGTTCGTCTCGCTGACCGCCGACGAGAGCTTCGCCGTCGAGTACTGGCCGCTCGAGCTCTACAAGCTCTCCCTGGCGCCCGCGCCCGGCGAGCTGCAGGGCAAGGTCGCGTTCGTGACCGGCGCCGGCGGCGGCATCGGCCGCGCGATCTCGGCGGAGCTGGCCGCGGCCGGTGCGGTCATCGCCGGGTTCGACCTGGACGCGGACGGTGCCACCGAGGCCGTCGGCCCGCTCGGCGTGGGCATCGGCGGCGACGTCACCTCCGAGGAGTCCGTGGCGAACGCGTACCGCGAGGCCGTGCGGAAGTTCGGCGGCGTCGACATCCTCGTGAGCAACGCCGGCATCGCGTCGAGCTCCGCCATCGAGGACACGACGCTCGAGGAGTGGGAGCGCAACCACCGCATCCTCGGCACCGGGTACTTCCTCGTCTCGAAGGAGGCCTTCCGGATCATGCGCGAGCAGGGGACGGGCGGCTCCATCGTCTTCATCTCCTCGAAGAACTCGCTCGTGGCCGGCAAGAACGCCTCCGCCTACTCGTCGGCCAAGGCCGCCGAGCTGCACCTGGCGCGCTGCCTGGCCGAGGAGGGCGGTGCCGACGGCATCCGCGTCAACACGGTCAACCCGGACGCGGTCCTGCGCGGCTCGAAGATCTGGCAGGGCAACTGGCGCGAGGAGCGGGCCGCCAACTACGGCCTGGACCCGGCCGAGCTCGAGGAGCACTACCGCCAGCGCAACACGCTGAAGGTCCTGATCCTCCCCGAGGACATCGCGGCCTCGACGCTGCACTTCGCCTCCGAGGCGCGGTCGGGCAAGTCGACGGGCAACATCCTCAACGTCGACGGCGGCGTCCCGGCGGCCTACACGCGGTAGCGGTCCCCCGCGGGCGCCGGCCGCCCGCAGGACCCCGGGCCGCGCCTCGTGCGCGGCCCGCACGACGGTGCACGAGCCGGGCCGGGAGGCCCGGCTCGCCGTCGTTCCGGGGCCGTCCGCGGCGCCCCCGCCCCGCCTCCGCGACGCATCCGGCGACTCCCCTTGACACCCGGCGGACCGGTCGGATAGAGATACCTGAAGTTCAGGTGCTCTGAACAGTTGATCTCCGGACTCCGGAGGGGGAGAGGACATGTCGCACGATCTCGATCTGGCCCACATGCCGCAGCTGCCGGCCGACCGCAGCGCGCCGATCGGCGTCGTCGGGGCGGGGTTCATCGTCGACGACATCCAGCTCGTCGCCTACCGCGAGGCCGGGTTCAACGTCCAGGCGATCGCGTCGCGCTCGCCCGCCCGGGCCCAGGAGGTCGCGGCGCGTCACGGCATCCCGACGGTCCACGACACCTGGCAGGACCTCGTCGCCGACGAGCGTCTGCAGATCATCGACGTGGCCTTCCCGCCGGCGCTGCAGCCCGAGATCGTGGTCGCCGCGGCCGAGCAGCCGCACGTCCGAGGCGTCCTGGCGCAGAAGCCGATGGCGGTCGACCACGCCACCGGCCTGCGCACCGTCGAGGCCTGCGAGGCCGCCGGCACGCCGCTGGCGGTCAACGTGAACATGCGCTTCGACCAGTCGATCCGCGCGGTGAAGACGCTGCTGGACCGCGGTGAGCTCGGCACGCCGGTGCTCGCGACGATCGAGATGCGGGCCATCCCGCACTGGCAGCCGTTCCTCGAGGGCACGGACCGCCTGACGCTGCAGAACATGTCGATCCACCACCTCGACGCGTTCCGCTACCTGCTCGGCGACCCGGACGGGATCTACGTCTCCGCCCGCACCGACCCGCGCACGACCTTCGAGCACCGGGACGGCATCTGCCTGTCGATCCTCGAGTGGGACGACGGCGTCCGTGCCAGCGCGTGGGACGACGTCTGGACCGGCCCGGTCCGCGAGGGCTCGGAGGGCGACGTCTACATCAAGTGGCGCGTCGAGGGCACCGCGGGCGTCGCCTGGGGCACGATCGGGTGGCCGAGCTACCCGAACCGCACGCCGAGCACGATGCGCTTCGCGTCCACGGCGCGGCCGAACCAGATCGTCGAGCCCGTGTGGCCCGAGGTCTGGTTCCCGGACGCCTTCGCGGGAACGATGGGCGAGCTGATCGGCGCGACGCAGGGTGCGCCGCTGAGCATCTCGGGCCGGGACAACCTGCAGACCTTGGCCCTCCTGGACGCGGGCTACCGCTCCATCGAGGAGAAGCGCCTCGTGCGCGTCGAGGAGATCACCGGCGGCCTCGTGGCCGCCCCGACGGGCGCCGCGACCGCGGCGTCCTGAACGACGGACGAGAAGGGGAGGATTCGCATGGCGAAGCTGGAGCTGGGGATCATCAGCGGCGTGTGGGACGGGACGCCGGTCGGGCGCGAGGAGGGGATGCGCAAGGTCAAGGAGATCGGCTTCGACTCCTACGACATCTTCGAGGACCCGCTCGACATGACGACGGAGGAGCAGGCGCGGATCAAGGAGCTCGCCGACGAGCTCGAGCTGCCGATCCGCTCGTGCGTGTGCGTGAACTTCGCGCTCGTGGACTTCAACCCGTCCGTGCAGCGCTTCGCGCTCGACCGCGGCCGGGCCTACATCGAGCAGGCGAAGCTCTACGGCGCGCGCAACGTCGTCCTCGTGATCGGCGAGTACTACTGGGACGACGAGGTCATCCCGAAGGACGGCGTCTGGCAGATCGCCGTCGACAACGTCAAGGCGCTCGCCCAGGACGCGGACGCCGCCGGCGTCGACCTGGTCATCGAGCTCGAGCCGTTCACGCAGGCGCTCGTCAAGGACGTCCCGGAGCTCGTGCGGTTCGTCAAGGACGTCGGGCACCCGCGCGTGAAGGCCAACGCCGACATCTCGCACCTGCACCTCGCGAAGACGGAGTTCTCCGACGTCGCGCTGATGACCGGCATGATCGGCCACGTGCACCTCTCGGACTGCGACGGCGAGGTCCACGGCGACCTGCCGCCCGGCCGCGGGAAGACGCCGATCAAGGAGTACCTCCAGGCGGTCATCGACACCGGCCTGGACGACTCCACGGTCGCGCTCGAGCTGGAGTACTCGCCCGACCCGGCGAACATCGTCGCCTGGGTCGAGGAGGCCTACGAGTCCTCCGCCCGGATCCTGGACGAGCTCGGCGTGAGGAGCCTGAGTGGATCTGCGGCTTGAGGGCAAGGTCGCCGTCGTGACGGGCGGCGCCGGCGGGGGGCTGGGCGAGTCGATGCTCGTCGGGCTCCTGCGCGAGGGCGCCCGCGTCGTGGCCGTCGACCGCAACCCCGAGCGCTCCGCCGCCCTGATCGAGCGGCTCGCCGAGCACGGCGAGGCCGTCGCCCACCTGGCCGACGTCTCCGATCCCCACTTCGCCGACGGTGTCGTGGAGACCGCGACGAAGGCCTTCGGCGGCATCGACGTCGTCGTCAACAACGCGGCGATCTACCCGTCGAAGAAGTGGGACGAGTACGACGTCGAGGAGTTCTCGCGCGTCCTCGACACCAACCTGCGGTCGCTCTTCGTGATGAGCAAGGCGGTCGTGCCCGTGATGGCCGGCCGCGGCGGCGGATCGATCGTGAACATCGGCTCGATCACGTTCCTGGTGGGGATGCCGCTGATCCTGCCCTACGTCACGAGCAAGGGCGGGATGGTCGGGTTCACCCGGGCGCTGGCCCGCGAGGTCGGCGTCCACAACGTGCGGGTCAACACCGTCTCGCCGGGGGCGTTCCCGACGGGCGGCGAGACGATCCACCCCGATCCCGAGGGCTACTCGCAGCACGTCATCGACCAGCAGTCGCTGAAGCGCCGCGGCACGGGGGAGGACCTGGCCGACGCGGTCACGTTCCTGGCCAGCGACCGGGCGTCGTTCATCACGGGGCAGATGCTCGAGGTCGACGGCGGCTGGGCGCACCACTGATGCCCGCGACCGGCGACCTTCGGGGGAGGGGCGCCGGTTGCAGGAGTGGGGCGGCCCCGACCGGGGCACGTGCAAGCAGTACACCTGAAGGTCGGAGGACCCGATGACCGCTAGCCTGGACCGATCGTGAGCACCGAGACCCCCGCCGGCCCCGGCTTCGCACCACTGCGCCGCGAGAAGCTCTCCGAGAGCGTCGCGGAGAAGCTGCGCGAGGAGATCCGCGACGGCAACCTGCAGGCGGGGGCTCGCCTGCCGGGCCACCGCGAGCTGGCGGCGATGTTCTCGGTCGGACTGAGCTCGGTCCGCGAGGCGATCAGCATGCTCGCGAGCGAGGGGCTGGTCGAGACCCGCGCCGGTCGCGGCACCTACGTCCAGGAGCGCGGCGCGTCGTTCGCGTTCGCCGGCTCGGCGACGCGGCTGACCCGCCGCGAGGTCGAGGAGGTCATCGAGGCCCGCGAGATCGTCGAGCTGCAGCTGGGTCCGATGGCCGCCGAGCGCGCCTCGGCCGAGGACGTTGCCCGCCTGCGCGCCTGCCTCGAGGCGATGGCCGCCTCGGTCGACGACGTCCCCGCCTACGCGGACGCCGACATGGCGCTCCACATGGCGATCGCCGACGCCGCGCAGAACCGCTTCCTCCGCCAGGCCGTCGAGCAGATCCGCTCGATGATCCGCGAGAACATGGAGCTCTCGTCGACCATCGCGGCCGGCCGGCCCGGCGGTCTGGAGGCGAGCCTGCAGTCGCACCGGCGCCTCGTCGACTCGATCGAGTCCGGCGACGCCGAGGCGACCCGCCAGACCCTCTTCGAGATGATGGGCCGGCACCACGAGTCGGTGCTCAAGGGCACCGCGGCGGCGCCGCCGCCGGCGGCGTCCGCGGCGGACTGACCTCGCCGTCGCGGGTTCCCGGTCGTCGCGCCCGCGGCGGCCCGTGGCGCCGGGCGCCAGGGTCCCGTCGCCGTTCACCGGGCCGTCTCTCCCACGATGCCCGCCATGACGGAAGCAGCGACCGACGCGACCGACGGAGAAGGCTCCGGCGACCGCGAGGCCCCACCGGCGCAGCGGATCTCCGCCGTCATCATCCAGACCTACAAGGCGAAGTTCGGCAAGGGGCCGGAGAACATCCGGGTGCACCTGACGGGCGACACCGTCATGGCCCTCCTGCGCGGGGGCTTCTCGGTCGTGGAGGAGTCGCTCCGCGCCGCCGGTCAGGCCGAGGCCGTCCGGGACCAGCGGCGCGTCTTCGGGGACATGGTCGCCCCCGCCCTGGCGGAGGCGATCACCGAGGTGATCGACCGCGAGGTCGTCGCGGTGCTGGCCGACACGAGCCAGGACCCGGACCTCTGCGTCATCGTCCTGGTCCTCGCCCCGCGCGACTGAGCCGCGGCGCGCGGTCCGGACGGTCTCAGCGGGACTCGCTCCCGTCGCGCAGCCGCCGGGTGATCTCCCCGATCTCGTCGACGTCGCCCGTCGCGACGGCGATCACCAGGTCGTAGGCCTCATCGTGGGACAGCGTCAGGCGCCGGCCGTTCACGCCGAGGAACGCGAAGGTGCCGGCCAGCGCCAGGCGCTCGTTCCCGTCGACCAGCGCGCGGTTCCGTGCGAGGGAGTGGAGCAGCGCGGCGGCCTTCTCCTCGAGGGTGGGGTAGGCGTCCGATCCGAACGCCGTGGCGCGCGGCCGGGCCAGTACGGACTCGAGCAGCCCGTGGTCGCGCACGGCGACGTCTCCCTCGATGACCCGGTCCGCGACGTGCAGCAGCTCGGCCAGGGTGAGGAAGATCACCGCCCGAGGCGCTCCAGAGCCTCTGCGTAGCGCGGGATCTCGGCGTCGAGGACCTCGTCCAGGAGCTCGGCCCGGCTCGACGACTCGACGTAGTCGCGGATCGCCTGACGCGCCACCTCCTGCATCGACCGGGACTCGCGCTCGGCGCGCCGTCGCAGGGCCTCGGTCTCGTCCTCGGTGAGTCGGAGCGTCATGGCCATGACGAGATGGTATCGCCCGTGGTGTCACGTCACCAGGGAACGGTGGGCGCTCCCAACGGTTCGATTCTCCGGTCCGTTGCAACTCAGCACATCAGGTGTTCAGAACAGTGTAGGTTCATCTCATGGAGCGAACGACTGAGGGACTCACGGGTCCGGGGGTGCGGCGATGACCGACGGGACGACACCGCGCAGGGCGTGGGTCATGGGGGCCTCTCGAGGTCTCGGCAACGCGGTCGCGCGCCGGCTGCTCTCCCAGGGGCTGGCCGTCACGATCTCGGCCCGACCGGGCGAGCGGCTCGACGCGGCGCTGGCCGAGCTCTCGGCGCTCGGCGAGGTCGACGCGCTGCCGCTGGACCTCTCCGAGCCGCTCGTCGTGACGAAGGCGCTCGAGGAGCTCACCGCACGCCACGGCTCGGTGCCGGACGTCGTGATCTTCAACGGCGGCGGCCCGCCGCCCGGTCCGGTCGCCAAGCTCGGGGTCGAGGGCCTCGACGGCGCGTACGCCTCGATGCTGCGCCCCGCCTACGAGCTGATCGCCGGGATCGACGCGCCGATGCGCGAGCGCGGATCGGGCGTCGTCGTCTTCCTCACGTCCTCGGGCGTGCTGGAGCCGATCCCCAACCTCGTCGCGTCCAACGCGATGCGCTCGGCCGTCACCGCGCTGGCGAAGACCGCGGCCGCGGAGCTCGCCGGCGACGGCGTCCGCGTCCTCTGCGTCGCGCCCGGCCGGATCGCCACGGATCGCGTCGGCGAGCTCGACGCCGCCGCCGCGAAGCGCCAGAACTCCACCGTCGACGACGTCAGCGCCAGGTCGCGCGCGTCGATCCCCGCCGGCCGCTACGGGACTCCGGAGGAGTTCTCCGCGGTCGTCGGGTTCCTGTGCTCAGAAGACGCCTCCTACGTGACCGGCACCACCGTGCTCGTCGACGGGGGCAAGATCGGAGGTCTCCTCTCGTGAAGATCGTCAGCGTCACCGCCAACCTGCTCAACACCCCGATCCCGGAGGAGCTCCGGGTCGAGTCCGGCGCGGGGCTCAAGCTCATGCGCCAGATGTGCCTCGTGCGCATCGAGACGGACTCGGGCCTCGTCGGCTTCGGCTCACCGTCCGGCCCGTACGACCTGGCGGTCCTCGGCCGCATCGTCGAGCACGTGATCGGGCCGCACCTGATCGGTGAGGAGCTCTCCGAGCACAGCCGCCTCTGGAACCACGTCTACGTCGGCGAGGTCACCCGCAACCTCGGCACCCGCGGGGTCGGCGTCGCCGCGCTCTCGGGCGTCGACATGGCGCTCTGGGACCTGCGCGGCAAGGCCGCCGGCCTGCCGCTGTACGAGCTGCTGGGCGGGCTCTACCACGCCAAGGGCGTCCGCACCTACGCCTCGTCGATCTACTGGAAGCTGACCCCGGACCAGGCCGCCGAGGAGGCGCGCTCCTGGATCGACCGCGGCTTCACCGCCGTCAAGCTCAAGGTCGGCCGCGAGCCGCGCAAGGACGCCGAGCGCGTCCTGGCCATCCGCGAGGCGATCGGTCCCGACAACGACCTGCTGGTCGACGGCAACCAGGCGCTCTCGCGCACCGATGCGCTGGCGATGCTGCCGGTGCTCGAGCAGGCCGGGGTCTACTGGTTCGAGGAGCCCATCGACATCGACGACATCGAGGGCCACGCGATGCTGCGCGCCGCGCGCCGGTCGGTGCGGATCGCCACGGGCGAGAACCACTACACGGCGTCGGGCTTCCTGCCGTTCGTGCAGGCCGACGCGATCGACGTCCTGCAGGCCGACGTCTCGCGCGCCGGCGGCATCACGGAGGTCAACAAGATCCAGGCGATGGCCCGTGCGCACCACCTGCAGTGGAACCCGCACACGTTCAACGACATCCTCACCGTCGTCTCCAACCTGCACCTCGTCGCCGCGTCGCCGCACCCGGCGATGTTCGAGTGGGACGTCACCTACAACGAGCTGATGACGCACCTGACGACGGAGCCGATCGAGGTCGTCGACGGCCTGCTGCACCCGCCGACCGGCAACGGTCTGGGCATCGAGATCGACGAGGACTTCGTCGCCGAGCACGTGTGGGCCGGCGAGCGGTCCATCGGCACCGGCGCCGGGATGCGGGTCTGAGTGCGGATCGACTGGGACACCATCCCGCAGGCTCCCGGCATGCGCCCGGGGGCCGTCCGGCAGTGGGTCGCCGGCGAGCAGGTCAGCCTGACCCGGGTGGTGACCCAGGCCGACGCCGTCTTCGACGGCCGGCTGCACCACCACCCGCACGAGCAGTGGCTCGTGATGCTGGCCGGCGAGCTCCGGCTGCAGATCGACGGGGAGCAGTTCGACGTCACCACCGGTGACCTCGTGCTGTTCCAGCCGCACACCGTGCACGGCGCGGTGGGCGTGGGGTCCGAAGGGGCCGAGTACTACGAGTGGTTCGCGCCCGCGCGCTACGACGGCCTCCCGGGCTACGTCGGGCGCTCGCCGCTGACCTGGAGCGAGGAGAGCTGATGCTGAACATCGATCTGACCGGCCGGACGGCCCTGGTCACGGGCGCGGCCGGCGGCATCGGCCGCGGGATCGTCGCCGCGCTGGTGGAGGCCGGCGCGACGGTGGTCGCCGCCGACCTGGTCGCGGACGCCGCGGCGTCCGTGGCCGCCGACCATCCGGGGAGCGTCGTCCCGCTGACGATGGACGTCACCGATGAGGAAGGCGTCGCCGCGGCGGTCGCGTCGCTGGAGGGCCACGCGGAGCTGCCCGCGCCCGTCTCGCTGCTGGTGAACAACGCCGGCATGGCGGGTCGCACCGGCATGCCGTTCACGCGGCTGAACAGCTCCGACTGGGAGCTGCCCTGGAAGGTCAACGTCGTCGGCCCGTTCCTCGTCACCGCGGCGCTCGTCGAGCAGCTGGCGGAGACCGGCGGCAGCGTCGTCAACATCGCGTCGGTCTCGGGCCGCCGCGGGTTCACGACCAGCCCGCCGTACTCGGCGTCGAAGGCCGCGATCCTCAACTTCACGCAGGGGATGGCCACCGACCTGGCGCCGCGCGGCGTCCGCGTCAACGCGGTCTGCCCCGGCATGGTGCTGACACCCTTCTACCGCCAGCAGCGCCTGGCGGCGGCGGAGAACGACCCGAAGCTCCTGGAGATCACCGACGAGGAGTTCTTCCAGGACAAGGCCTCGCGGCTGATCCCGCTGGGCCGGGGGCAGAAGCCGGCGGACATCGCCGGCGCGGTGGCGTTCCTCGCCTCCGACCTGGCGTCCTCGGTGACCGGCCAGGCCCTGAACGTCGACGGCGGACTGGTGATGTCCTGATGCCTGCGGCGAACGCGAACGGCCCCGCCACGCCGGCGGGCGAGACCTCCCACCACGGAACGGTGACCCCCTGATGCGCAGCGTGAACGCCCTCGTGGCCGGGCAGCAGGTCTCGCCCAACGGCTCGGTCCTCGACGTCGTCGACCCGGCGAACGCGGAGACCTTCGCGCAGGTGCCGGCGCTCGACGTCGAGGCCGTCACCCGCGCGGTCGACGCCGCCGCGGCCGCCGCGCCCGGCTGGGCGGCCACCCCGCCCCAGGCGCGCGCCGCGCTCCTGGCCCGCACCGCCGACCTGCTCGACGCCCGCGCCGAGCAGGCGATCGACGACCTGCGGCGCGAGGGCGGCAAGCCACGCGCCGAGGCCGCCGGGGAGTGGGGCAAGAGCGTCGCGACGTTCCGCTACTACGCCGGTCTCGCGGGCGCCCTGGACGGCCGCTCGTTCGACGGCGGCACCCCGGGCTTCACGACGGTGACGCGGCAGGAGCCGATCGGCCCGACCGTGGCGATCACCCCGTGGAACGTCCCGGCCGCCTCGCCGGCGCGCAAGCTGGCGCCGGCGCTCCTGGCCGGCAACCCGATGATCGTCAAGCCCGCGAGCGCGACGCCGATCTCGGCGTGGCACATGGTCGACGCGCTCCGCGAGGCCGGCGCACCGGACGGAGTGGCGCAGACGGTCTCCGGATCGGGCCGCGTCGTCGGCAACGCGCTGGCGCTCGATCCGCGGATCGCGGCGGTGTCGTTCACCGGCTCGACCTCGGTCGGCCTGGACCTCAAGCACGCGCTGTCGCACACGCTGACCCGGATCCAGCTCGAGCTCGGCGGCAAGAACGCCGCGGTCGTCCTGGAGGACGCCGACCTCGACGCCGCGGCGGACCGCATCATCGCGGCCGCCTACGCCCTGGCCGGACAGCAGTGCACGGCCACCAGCCGGGTGATCGTCCAGTCGAGCGTGCACGACGCGCTGCTGGCGAAGCTCGTCGCGCGGGCCGAGGCGCTGACGCCGGGCGACACCGCTTTGGCGTCGACGACCTACGGGCCGCTGATCGACGAGGCGCAGCTCGACACGGTGGACGGCTTCGTCCGCCGGGCCACCGAGGCCGGGGCGCGCGTGGTCACGGGTGGTGGGCGTCTCGATCTGGAGGGCACCTGGTACGCCCCGACGATCGTCGCCGACGTGGCGCAGGACTCCGAGCTGGCGCGCGAGGAGGTCTTCGGGCCGGTCCTCGCGGTGCTGTCGGTGGCGGACGTCGACGAGGCGATCGCGGTGCTCAACGACACCCCGTACGGGCTGAGCTCGGCGGTCCACACCGCGAACCTGCACCACGCGTGGAAGGTCGCGGGGTCCTCGGAGCACGGGGTCGTCGCCATCAACGGGCCGACGGCGGGCATCGACCTCCCGGTCCCGTTCGGCGGCTTCGCGGCGTCGGGCACGGACTCCAAGGAGCACGGTCCGGAGTCGCTGCGGTTCTACACGCGCCTGAAGTCCGTCACCTGGGGCTGGGCGTAGGGTCGGCGGCCGGCGCGCGAGGGGCGCGCCGGGGGCCGTGGTGACCGGTCGGACGCGGCGTCCGAGCGCCGAGGACCGGCTCGCGGGTGCGGGTCCGGTCGCCTGAGCCGGACGACGGGTGCCGGGGACGGGAGCCCGCCGGCGGGCCCCCGGGAGAACGAACGATGCAGGACCACGGAGAGGGAGAGCGATGAAGATCCACGGGCAGGACCACGACCGGAGGAGCCTCGCGCGGCACGCCGGCGACCTGGCGGCGGCGGGCGGCGTGCGGCTCGTCGAGCTGCAGGACGGCGTCGAGCGCGGCATCCGCGTCCTCGAGTTCCGCTCCGGGAGCGGGCTGGCGTTCGACGTCCTCGTCGACCGGGCGATGGACATCGGCGCGGCCGAGCACGGCGGGGTCGGGTTCGGCTGGCAGTCGCCGACGGGCTTCCGCAACCCCGGGCTGCACGAGTACCGCGACGAGGACGGCCTGTCGTGGCTGCGCAGCTTCTCCGGCCTGATCGTCACGGCCGGCATGGACCACACGCTGTTCACGGCCGAGGGCGACGCCTCGAACTACCACTACCCGCCGAAGGCGACGACCTGGAACGGCCTGCACGGCCGGGTCGCGAACATCCCGGCCAAGCTCCTGGGCTACGGCGAGGAGTGGCAGGACGACGGCTCGTGCGTCCTCTGGTGCGAGGGGGAGATCCGCCAGGCAGCGGTCTTCGGCGAGCACCTGCGGCTGCGCCGGCGGATCGAGTGCGACCTGGGCGGCGACGAGATCCGCCTGCACGACGTCGTGACCAACCACGGCTCCGACGTCACGCCGCACATGTTCCTCTACCACATCAATCTCGGCTGGCCGTTCCTCGAGGAGGGCGTCCGCGTGGAGGCCCCGATCGCGAAGACCCTCTGGCAGACGGACTCCGTGGGGGAGCAGGGCAGCGACCACCTGGTGATCGATCCCCCCACCTCGAAGTTCGTCGAGCAGGTCCTCGAGCACGAGCTCACGCCCGGGCCCGACGGCCGGGCCCAGGTCCGCGCGGTCAACGACCGCCTGGGCATGACGGTCGAGCTCGACGTCGACCTCCAGGCGTTCCCGGCGTTCTTCGAGTGGATGCACCTGCGCGAGGGCGGCTATGCGCTGGGCCTGGAGCCGTCGACCCACCACGTGGCCGGTGAGCAGGCCGCCCGCGACGACGGTTCGATGATCTGGCTGCAGGCCGGCGAGTCGCGGACGTACCGCACCGCCCTGCGCGTCTCGCGCTGAGGGTCCTCCTCCGGGTCGGGTCCGCCGGGCTCGGTGAGGAGGACGCGACCCGGGGCCGACGCCGGCCGCCGCGGGCGGGCGGGCGGCCCGGGCGCCCCGGGATCGGTGGCGCCGGCCCTCGCCGGCCCTCGCCGGCACAGGGGGCCGGCGGTGCGGTGGCGGGGCGGTCCCGGGAACGACGGTGGGGGGCGATCGGGTGCCGTGGGGTGGGCGGGGATCGACCGCGTTCCCGGCCGCGGCCGCCCGCTGCGGCCGCGTCTGGTCGAGGGGCGGGGCCGATCGGGTGCCATGGGGTGGCCGGGGATCGACCACACCCCCGGAGCGTGCGGGATCCGCCAATCGAGGGCGGGCCGTCGGTCGAGTGGCGGATCCCGCACGCTCTACGTGCGTCCGTCGCCAACCCACCGCCCGGGCTCGGGCGGATTGGCGGGTGATGCACGTTCCGCCGGCGGCCGATCGGCCACCGCGTCTCGTCCCTGCCGTCCGCTCCGGCCTGCGGCTCGCCTCGCCCTGCCGCCGCTCCGCTGCGGCCTGGCGCCCACCGACTCCGCCCCGCTCCGCCTCGCCGTGGCCTGCCGCCCACCGATGCGGCCCCGCCCTGCCGCGCCTTAACGCCCACCGACGCGGCCCCGCCCTGCCGCGCCTTAACGCCCACCGACGCGGCCCCGCCCTGCCGCGCCTTAACGCCCACCGACGCGGCC
>NZ_JAURWA010000035.1 GCF_030655195.1 Patulibacter sp.
GGGGCCCGGGACGGGCTGCGGGGTCGCGGCCGCCCCCGGCCGCTGGTGCCAGGGCCGGCGCACGATCAGGCGGCGGTGCTCAGCGCGACGCGGTCGTCCGGGCCGTGGAGGGCGAACGCCCCGCCGACGTGCTCGGGCAGCTCGCCCGGTGCCGGCGGCAGCTCGCAGCCGACGGGGTAGTGCTCGACGAGCCGGTCGTAGGTGGTGGTCCGCTCGGCGGCGGGGCGACCGGCGGCGTGGGCGGCCTGGACGAGCTGGTGCGGGTGCAGGATCGTGCCGTGGGCGGCACCGGCGAGGCGGGAGATGTTCTCCTCCATCAGCGTGCCGCCGAGGTCGTTGACGCCCCAGCGCAGCGCCTCCGTCGCGCCCTGCAGGCCCATCTTCACCCACGAGGCCTGGACGTTGCGGATCGAGCGCCCGAGCGCCAGCCGGAAGACCGCGGTGTGCTTGAGGGAGTCCTCGACCGTGATCTCCTCGACGCCGTGCGTGCGTCCCAGACGGGTCTGGAACGGGATGAACGACAGCGGCACGAACTCGGTGATCCCGCCGGTCTCCTCCTGCACCCTGCGGATGATCCGCATGTGCTGGGCCAGCTCCCACGGCTCCTCGATGTGCCCGAACATGACGGTCGAGGTCGACTTCAGGCCGGCGCGGTGGCTGGCCTGTATGACGTCGATCCACCGCTGCACCGGCAGCTTGTTCGGCGAGATCCGCTGGCGCATCCCGTCGACGAGGACCTCGGCCGCGGTGCCCGGCGTCGAGCCGAGGCCCGCCTCGCGCAGACGGGGGAAGAGCTCGTGGAGCGGCAGGCCGGAGATGTCGGCCATGTGGGCGATCTCCATCGGCGAGTACGCGTGCAGGTGCAGGTCCTGGCCGTACTCGCGCCCGAAGCGCTTGGCCAGGCGCAGCCAGCGCTCGTAGTCCTCGAGGGTCCAGTCGGGGTGGATTCCGGACTGGATGCAGAGCTCGGTCGCGCCGTAGTCCACGGCCGCCTTGACGCGCTCCTGGAACAGCTCCTCGGACACGTTGTAGGCGTCCGGCGAGCGCTTGGACTGCCCGAAGCCGCAGAACGCGCAGCCGACGACGCAGACGTTCGACAGGTTGACGTTGCGGTTGACGACGAACGAGACGGTGTCGCCCGCGAGCGACCGCCGCAGCTCGTCCGCGGCGAGACGGATCTCCTCGACGGCGACCGGGTCGCGCTCGACGAACAGAGCGGTGAGCTCCTGCTCGCTCAGCTGCACGCCCTCGCGGGCCTTCTCCAGCGCCGGGCCGACGAGCCCGCGGTCGATGACGAACGGCGCCTCGGAGCGCCCGGACGTGCCGCGCGGGATGAAGGTCCAGTACTTGACGGTGATCGTGTCGAGGACCGCGGGATCGATCCACTCCGCGTTGATGTACTCGCCGTAGACGCAGAGCCGCTCCGACAGCGCGGCACCCTGCGGCTTGAGCTGCTCGCGGACCTGCGTGGGCGACGGGAAGGGGTGCTCGGGGGAGATGTGGTCGCCGTTGGCCGACAGGCCGCCGAGGTCCGTCGCGCCGGCGGCGACCAGGCGCGGCCACCAGTCGGCGAGGTTCGGCGGGATCTGGATGCCGATGTCGGGCATCAGCCGGCGGGTCTCCTCGACGAGCTCGACCATGTCGTCGATCGAGATCGGGTTCGCCCACTTCGGGAGCCCCAGGTGCGGCGAGTGCTCCCAGCCCAGCGAGCTGTCGCCCACACCGGTGCGCCAGTAGTCGCGCGCGGCCTCGTCGGCGATCGCGCCGACGTCGCGGCCGTAGTACTTCTCGTGCGGGACGAAGTTCTGCAGGATGATCTCCTGCAGGTGGCCGTACTCGGCCTGGACCTCGGCCAGCGCGGCGAGGGAGTCGAAGCGCTCCTGCCGGGTCTCGCCGATGCCGACGAGGATGCCCGTCGTGAACGGGATCTTCAGCTCGCCGGCCGCGCGCAGCGTCGCCAGGCGCCGCTGGGGGTGCTTGGACGGCGACCCGGCGTGCACGGTCTCCATCAGCCGCTCGCTGATCGACTCGAGCATCACGCCCTGCGAGGCGGTGACCGTCCGCAGACGGGCGAGGTCCTCCTTGGAGACCGCACCGAGGTTCGTGTGCGGCAGCAGCCCGCGCTCGAGCGCCCGCTCGCCGGCCCAGACGACGTAGTCGACGAAGTCCGTGAAGCCCCACTCCTGCAGCTTCGCGAGGACCTCGGGGTGCGAGTCGGGCTCCTCGCCGGTGAGGATCAGCAGCTCCTTCGCGCGCCGCTTGACGGCCTCGTCGAGGATCTCGAGGACCTCGTCCTTGGTGTGCAGGTGGAACTTGCGCGTCGCGAACGCGCAGTACTTGCACACCGACGAGCACGTCCGCGACAACGACAGCGTGTGGTTCCTGCTGAAGGTGACGCGACGGGGGACGACGGCGACGGCCATCCAGCGATTGTGGCGCACGGCCCGAGCGGGGGCGTGGCCCACGGGCGTTCCGGGCCCGTCGCCCCGACGTTCGGGTGGGGCGGAACGCTCGAGCCCCGCGCGGTGCCCGGTGTACGCGTCCTGTCGGCGGCCGTCCGCCGGCAGGACGGGACGGCCGGGTCGGTCAGCCGTCGATGCGCACGAGCATCTTGCCCGTGTTCCCGCCGGCGAGCAGATCGATCATCGCGGTCGGCGCGTTCTCGAGGCCGTCGACGACGGTCTCCTCGTACTTCAGGTCGCCGTCCCGGAGCCAGCCCGAGGCGCGCTGCACGAACTCGTCGCGGAGGTCGTAGTGGTCCAGGACGAGCAGGCCCTGGATCGACCCGCGCGTCTGGATCAGGCGCACGAGGTTGCGCGGGCCGGCCGGGGGCTCCGTCGCGTTGTACTGGGAGATCATCCCGCAGACGACGATGCGGCCGTGCAGGTTGAGGGCGCCGATGGCGACCTCGAGGTGCTCGCCGCCGACGTTGTCGAAGTAGACGTCGACCCCGTCGGGCGCGGCGGCCTTCAGCTGCTTGCGCACGCTGCCGGACTTGTAGTCGATGCAGGCGTCGAAGCCGAGGTCCTCGACGACGTGCCGGACCTTCTCGGGACCGCCGGCGCTGCCGATGACGCGCGAGGCCCCGAGCTTGCGGGCCATCTGGCCGACGGCCGAGCCGACCGCACCGGCGGCGGCGGAGACGAAGACCACGTCGCCCTCGGCGACCCGCCCGAGGCGCACGAGACCGGAGTACGCGGTGAGACCGGGCATGCCGAGGATGCCGAGGAACGCCTGCTCGGACGCGAGGGACGCGTCGACCGGGGCGGCCTTCTTGCCGGGCAGCAGCGCGAGGTCGCGCCAGCCGAGGCCGTGGAGCACGAGGTCGCCGACGGCGTGGCGGTCGGAGTTCGAGGCGACGACCTCGCCGACCGCACCGCCCTCGAGCGGCGAGCCGACCTGGAAGGGCTCGACGTAGGACGGCCGGTCGTCCATGCGCCCGCGCATCGCGGGGTCGACGCTCATCCAGTGGTTCCGGACGAGGATCTCGCCCTCGCCGGGCTCCGGGACCGAGGTCTCGACGAGCGTGAAGGTGTCGGTCGTCGGCGCGCCGACGGGCCGCTCGGCCAGGTGGATCTCGCGTCCGGTGCGGCTCATGCGTCCTCGTCCTTCTTCGGGGTGGCGCGGCGTCGCGGGGTCGTCCCTGCGGCGCCCGCCGGCTTCTTCGCCGCCGGGGCCTTCTTCGCGGCGGCCGTCGTCTTCGCGGCGGCCAAGGCCTTCGTGGCCGTCGCCTTGGCGGTGGCCGTCGTCTCCGCGGCCGCGGCCTTCTTCGCGGCAGCGGTGGGCTTCGTGGCCGTCGCCTTGGTGGCGGCGGCCGTGGTCTTCTTCGCGGCCGGGGCCTTCTTCGTCGCGGCCGTCGACGTGGTTGCTGCGCCCGCGGCGGGCTTCCTCGTCGGGGCCTTCTTCGCGGCGGTGGCCGTCTTCGCAGCGGCGGCCTCCGTCGCGGCAGGGGCCTTCGCCGTGGCGGCGGCCGGCTTCTTCGCGGCCGGGGCCTTCTTCGCGGGCGCCTTCGTCGTCTCGGGCACGGCCTTCTCGGCGGCGGCCGACGCCTTCGCCGTGGCGGCCGGGGCCTTCGCGGGGGCCTTCGCCGTGGTCGCCGTGGCCGTCTTCCTCGCGGCCGGGGCCTTCTTCGCGGCGGTGGCCCCGGTCGTCGTCGCTCGGGTCCGGCGAGCGGGGGCGGGGGCGTCCGCGGCGTCCGTCGTCGTGGCGGCGGCCTTCGTCGTGCGGCGGGCCCGCGCGGGCTTCGGCCCCTCGTCGGTCGCCGCGGGCCCCGGAGCGGGGGTCTCCGTCGCGGCCTTCGTGGCACGGCGGGCCCGGGCGGCCGGCTTCGGGGCCTCGTCGGCCTGTCCGTCGACCTCCGCGGCGGCCTTCGTGGTGCGCCGGGCCCGGGCCGGCTTCGGGGCGTCGGCAGCCGCGGGGGTCCCCTCGGTGGCGGTCCGCGTACCCGCGGCGGGTGCGGCGGTCGCGGCGGGGCCGCCCGGCTCGGCGCCGGTGGACGCGTCGTCGGCTCCTGCCGCGGCGGCCGCGGCGGC
>NZ_JAURWA010000037.1 GCF_030655195.1 Patulibacter sp.
CGGGCCCGCCGACGAGCCCCGACCGGGCCGCCGGGACCACGGGCACCCGGGACGCTCGGCGCTCCCCGGGAGCCGTCCGCGCCGCACGGCCTCCAGGGCCGCGGCGGCGGGTCCGGCTACGCGCCGGGGCGGACGTCGGGCCCGAGCGGCTCGCCGTCGACGTCGTAGCCGTCCTCGCCCTCCTCGGGCAGCCGACGACCCGCGAACCAGAGCCCGCCGGCGACGAGCACGACGGGGGCCAGGTACAGGAAGACGTGGTACCAGTGGCCGATGTGGGCGAGCACGGTCACGACAGCAACCATAGCCCCAGCGACGTGAAGGCCACCATCACGGCCAGCATCCAGTACTGCGACCGGGCTGCCGACCGGGGACCGCGGAAGGTCCGGAGCGCCAGGTCGTGCGCCGCGACGAGACCGGCGACGTGGCCCAGCACGAGGGCGACGACCTGGACGTACCAGACCGAGTTGCCGCTGAGCAGGCCGTAGTCCACGCCCCAGCCGGCGGTGCCGAACCAGTCCGAGCCCGTCCCGCGCGGGTCCGACAGCAGGAACCCGAGCGTCTGCCCCCGCTGGGCCAGGAGCGAGATGTAGTGGGCCACCGCGTAGCCGACGGCGATCGGCACGATCGTCGGGGCGAACCGGCCCATCAGCTCGCGCGACCGGAGCCGCGTCGGGTCCACGGAGCGGACGCCTGCGATGCCGAGGCGGACGAAGCCGCTGACGAGCCCGAGCGTCACCGCCAGGCCGACGGTGGCGGCGGCCGTGGCCGCACCGCTGGCGCCGAGGCCGAGGTCGGAGAAGCGATCGGTGAGCCAGACCCCGGGCGCGCCGTTGGCCGTCCACAGCTCGCCGCCCGACAGGCCGTCGAAGGTCGTCGAGCCGACGAGCACGAGCACCACCGCGGCGAGCCCCGGCTCCGGACGGACGCCCGCCAGGCCCGTGCCGGGCCAGCGGACGTGGAGGCGCCCGTCGGCCCACCGCAGCGGGGACAGCGACGCCGCGAGGCGGAAGTAGCGGTCGAAGCCGTCGGCGTGGTCGAGGAACCGCGTGCCCCAGATCCCGCTGCCGATCAGCATCGCCGCGCCGTACAGCAGCGCGAGCAGGCCGAGCAGGTCGGGCGCGTCCTTGTCGGGAGCGGCCAGCTCGAGCCACGCGAACGCCAGCAGCACCGCGGCGGCGGGCCACAGGCCCACGCGGGCGGGCCAGGTCATCGGTGCGGGGAGGGCGTCCTCGCCGCCGACGCGCCGGCCGATCCAGCCCGCGGCGTCCGCGATCGCCCGCCACGGGCTGAGCGCCCGCCAGAGGTCGCCGACGAACAGCGAGAGGACCGGCAGACCGACCCAGAAGGCCACGTAGACCATGGTCGGCGCAAGGTTGGCCTGGATGTTCTCGGTCCCCGTCAGGCCCGCCCACACGGTGAGCACCCAGAGCGCGACGCCGAGGAGGCCGAGGACGACGCGACCGCCGTGGCGGACCGGGGCCGGCACCGCCCACGAGCGGCCCTCGGCCAGCTGCGCCAGGCGCGGCCGGGGCCAGAGGATCGAGAGGCCGACGAACGAGACGACGAGGACGATCGCCGCCGCCCACGCGAAGAGCCACTCGGGGATCGGCAGCGTGCGGGTGCCGCCGAGGCCGTGTGCCGCCGCCGGTGACGGCAGCAGGAGGGCGGCCGCGGCGACGGAGATCCCGGCCGCGAGCGCCCGTCGCGACCGTCCCGGTCGAGCGTCGTGCATGGCCTCGATGGTAGGGAGCCCGACGGCCGCGCGATCCGCCGCCCGTCGGCCCGGCCGGGTCACGATGTACCGTCTCCGCCCTCATGCGCGTGCCCGCGGAGACCATCCCCGCTCCCCCGTTCCCCCGCCCGGCGCTCTGGGCCAACGTGGCGATGCTGCGGATGGACCAGCAGAAGGGCCGCCCGGTGCTGATCGAGTTCTTCGACCTCGCCCGGCCCGCGTCCGTGCGCAGCGTCCGCTACCTGCAGGCCTGGCACGAGCGGTACGAGGAGGCCGGCCTGCGGGTCGTCGGCGTCCACTGGCCGGGGTACGAGATCTCGCGGGGCTACAAGACCGTCGGCGCGGCGATCAAGCGCCTCGGCCTGACGTTCCCGGTGCTGATCGACGACGAGGGTGCCTACCGCGACGAGTTCGAGGCGCCGGGGTGGCCGTCCCGGTACCTCTTCGACGGGAAGAGCTGGCTCGTGGACTACGAGCACGGCGAGGGCGGCTGGCGGGCCACGGAGGAGCTGGTGCTCGAGCTCCTGGGCCTCGAGGCGGAGCCGCTGGCCCCGCTGCGCCCGGTCGACGGCGACGACGCGCTGCTCGTCATGCCCACGCCCGACCAGGAGGGCCCGTGGTCGGGGTCCTACACCGCTGGCGAGGTCTGGGCGACGGTGCAGCCGCCCCCGGACCGCCCCGGGTCGCTCGTCGTCAACGGCGAGACCGTCGCGGTCGAGCACCCCGGCGCGCAGCTCCTGCTAGCGCACGAGGTCTCGACGGCCGGGGAGCTGACGCTCGAGCCGGGGGACGGCACGACCGTCCTCGGCGTCAGCTTCGCGCCGGGGCTCGCGCCGTCCGCGGCGGACGACGGCTGACCGCCCCGGGGCCGAGGCGGTCCCGGGGCCGAGCGCCGCTCAGCGCGTCACGCGCACGTTCAGCGAACGCGATCGCCCACCCTTCGGGGTGAACGTGAGCCGGACGACCCGCCCCGCGTCGGCCCGCGGGGCGCGGAAGGCGAACGTGCGGCCGGACGGCCCGACCTTCCTCAGGCGCTTCACGGTCTTCGTCCCGCGACGGACGCGGACCTCGACGGGGCCGCCGGCGACGCGCAGCCGGACTCGCAGGACCTTCCCCGGTGCGACGCGGCGCACGGGCGCGCTGAGGCGGACCGACGGGCGGACCGCCGCGGGCGCGGCCGGGGTCGACGGATCCACGGGCCCGCCGCCGGTCGGCGGCGGGACGGGGCAGCCCTTCGGCACGCCGCCGACGTCCGCGTCCGCCCGGATCCGCGTGGTGACGTCCGTGAGCTTCGTCGAGGCGTCCGTCGCGGTGACGAACGTGCGCACGCGGTAGGAGCCCGCGGCGGGGTTGACGGCGCCCGGCGTCGCGGTCGCGCACCCGTTGTCGTCCACGTTCAGCTTGATCGTGACGCTGGACACCCGGGCGCCGAACGGCAGGTCGGGCAGCTTCACCGCCAGCAGCGTCGCCCCGGCCGCCGCGACGGGCGTGCCCTGGTCGTCGAGGTCGGTGCCGGGACGGACGCCCGCCGACACCGAGCCGATCGCGGGCGCGTTCAGGCTCCAGCGCCCCGGAGCGCCGTCGCCCGGCCCTGCCGTGTTCACCGCGAACCCCGTGAAGGGTCCCAGGCTGGACTCGAAGTCCACCGTCCCGATCCGCCGCCCGCTGCTCGTCCCGGGGTCCAGCGCGAACCCCTGGACCGCCAGACGGACCTCCCGGGGGCCCTGGCTGATCATCGGGTCCTGGGCCACCCGGATCGTGAGCGGGCGCGAGACGGCGCCCGGGCGCGCGTCGCCGAGCTGGACGGACCGGACGCCGCCGTCGTAGGCCGCGTCGGCCCCCGCGGGGACGAGGAGGAGCAGGGCGGTGCCGAGGAGGAGGGTTCCCGGCGTACGTGGGGGCGTGCGCATGGGGCGCACGCTAACGGCCGGGGGAGCCGCCGACCAGGTCGAGCAGGCGGGGCACGCCGTCCGTATCGATCCGCACCGCGCGGCCGGGCCGGTAGGCCACGGAGTCCGGTCCACCGGGGTCGCCGGTGTCCTCCACCCAGGAGCCCGTGTTCCAGATCCGGCCCCCGCCCCGCTCCAGCCGCCACTCCCAGGCGGCGTCGCCCGGGAGCGGCCCGGCGCGGTGGGTGTGACCGACGATCAGGTGGGCGGGCCGCACGCCCAGGTGGGCCGCGACGCGATCCATCCCCCGCAGACCGGCGAGGCGCAGCGTCTCGGGGGTCAGGCGGTCCTCGAGCCCGTCGATGCCGGCGCGACGGAGCCCGGCCACGACGCGCGGCACCGCGAGTCGCAGCCCGCGACCGGACCAGGTGCCCCGCTCGTTCAGTCGCTGCCAGACGCCGGCCGACGCGCGCTGCGAGCCGCCGACGCGGGTCCCGACCGCGTGGTCGGCCAGCGCGTCCATCCAGCCGTAGCCGGGCGACAGGACGCGCTCGAAGTCGTCCGGGGTGCGCAGGTCGTCGACGGTGACCCCGTGGCTGCGGGCGGCGAGGCCGGCGGAGAGCCGCTCGAAGGTCGGCATGCGCCACAGCGCGTCGACGTAGTGGCCGTGGGTGACGAGGACGCCGCCGGGGCCGTCGGCCGGGGGCGGCACGAGCCACGCCGCGGGGTAGCCGACGCGGAGCCGCGGCCCGCGGCCGGCCCCTGCGGCGAGGGCGTCCGCGACCGCCCCCGCGACGGGCGAGGCGGTCGCGGGATCGACCGTCCCGGTGAGCGCGAGCGGCGTGCCCGCGAGGTGCTGCTCGTGCAGCCACGGCCGGACGAGCCGGTGGTCGTGGTTGCCGGGCAGCAGCAGGACCTCCGTGTCGGGGCCCAGCGCACCGCCGAGCCGCGCGAGGAACGGGGCGGCGCGCTCCAGGATCGTCCGGGGCGACGCGTGGCGCAGCTCGAGCAGGTCGCCGGCGAGGACCAGCCGCTCGACGTCGCCGACGGCGTCGAGCAGCGCGTCCTGGACCGGCCCGGGGTCCCGGAGCCGGTCGGTGCCGGATCCGGACCCCAGGTGCAGGTCCGAGACGACGAGGGTGGTCGGGACCGCGTCGACGGTCACGCGACCGCTCAGGCCTGGAGGGCCTCGCGGGAGTGCTGCTCGACCCGGATGGCCTTGGGCAGCATGAAGCGGACGTCCTCGCGCACGACCTCGAGCTCGCGGACCTCGGTGGTGCCGCGGGAGCGGAAGAGCTCGACGAGCCCGGCGACGAGCTCCTCGGGGGCGCTGGCGCCGGACGTGATGCCGACGGTCGCCTTGCCCTCCAGCCACTCGTCCTGGACCTCGGAGACGTGGTCGATGAGGTACGAGTCCGTGCCGAGCTCGCGCGTGACGTCGACGAGGCGCAGCGAGTTGGAGGAGTTCTTCGAGCCGATCACCAGCACGAGGTCGCACTGCCCCGCCAGCTCCTTGACCGCGGCCTGGCGGTTGGTCGTCGCGAAGCAGATGTCGTCCTTGCGCGGACCCGTGATGTGGGTGAAGCGCTCGCGCAGCCGGGCGATGATGTCGCGGGTCTCCCCCACCGACAGCGTCGTCTGCGAGATGTAGGCGAGCTTCTCGGTGTCGGGGTCGATGTCCAGCGTGTCGACGTCGTCGATGGTCTCGACCAGCGTGATGTGGTCGGGCGCCTCGCCCATCGTGCCCTCGACCTCCTCGTGGCCCGCGTGGCCGATGAGGATCATGTGGTAGCCCTCCTCCGCGAACTTGACCGCCTCGCGGTGGACCTTGGTCACCAGGGGACAGGTGGCGTCGATCGTCTTCAGACCGCGCTTCGCGGCGTCCTCGTGGACCGCCGGGCTGACGCCGTGGGCGCTGAACACGGTGATCGCGCCGGGCGGGACCTCGTCGGTCAGCTCGTCGACGAAGACCGCACCGCGGGCGCGGAGGCTCTCCACGACGTGCTTGTTGTGGACGATCTCCTTGCGGACGTAGACCGGGGGGCCGTAGAGGTCCAGCGCGCGCTCGACCGTGACGACGGCCCGGTCCACGCCGGCGCAGAAGCCGCGCGGGCGGGCCAGCAGGACGGTGTCCGGGGTGGGGAGCGTGGTCACCCCTCCATCGTACCTGCCTCCGGCGTTCGCCGACACCGATTCCCGACCGACGAAGTAGGAGATGGCGCACGCAGGGGGGCCGACGGGCGGCCCCTGCGGGGATCAGCGCCGGCGCTCCGCCGCCGCCCAGTCCACGAGGGTCTCCCCCGTGGCGTCCATCGCGCCCTCCGACAGCCGGTCGAGCGTGTCGCGGGCGGTGTTCTTCTGCGGGTAGTCCCAGTCGATGAGATCGACCGCGGGGACGCCCGCCTCGAGGAAGGGCAGGTGGTCGTCGATGATCCCGACGCCGGTGCCGGCGAACACGCTGCCGACCCCGACGCGCGAGGCGGCGGCCCGGACGCGGCGCCAGAGCCCGGGGTCCGAGCCGAGCTCGCGCGGCAGGCGCAGGCCTCGGTTGGCGACGTAGTCGGCCAGCACGAGCGACCCGACCTCGCCGCGATGGGCCGCCGCGTAGGCCCGGGAGCCGCGCAGGCCGTCCCGTTCGAACTCGTCCTCCGACCCGCCGACCGGCAGCTCCTCGCCGTCGAACAGGACGAAGCGGACCTCGCGCGCGCCGGCCGGCCGGCTCTGCCGTCCGAGGGCCCGGGCGGCCTCGAGGACGACGGCGGTGCCGGCCGCCGAGTCGTTCGCGCCGACGAAGCCCGCCGGGCGCAGCTGCGTGTCGTAGTGCGCCGCCAGGACGACGGCCGGTGCCCGGCCGGGGATCCGGCCGACGACGTTGACGAGGCCGGGGTGGCCGGCGACGGCCTCCTCCCGCGCCCGGGGCAGTCGCCGGACCAGCTCCCTGCGCACCCGTGCCAGGGTCTCGGAGCCCGCGGGCCGGGGGCCCGCGGCGACCTGCAGGCGGACCAGGCGCAGGGCCCGGTCGGCGTCGAACCGGCGCGTGCGGGGCCGTGGGACGGCCCGGTCGGGTCGCCTGGCGGCGCGGAGCGCCGCGTCCAGCGCGTCCCCGGTCGCGGCACGGGCGGTCGGGGCGGGCGTGGCGGGTACGTCCGTCGTGGCCGCCGACCGGGTCGTCGCAGGGTCGCCGTCGCCGGAGCGGACCGTCAGGACGAGGGCGACCAGGACGAGGGCCACCACCGCGGCGCCGGCGGCGAGGCGCACGGCGCGCCGGGTGGAGGAGCGGTCGGGCATCGGGCCCGAGCCTACGCCAGCCGGCTCCTCCGACGACGAAGGTGGACCCCGCGGGTAGGGTGGGCGGTGGCGGTCCCGGACGCGGCGTGCTCGCGCGGCCCGGTCCGCGGCAGCTCGACGACGGAGGACCCTTCCCATGGCCCAGCAGCGCTCCGACCGGCTCACGGCCGTCGACGCCGGCTTCCTCCACCAGGAGGGCCCGGCCTCGCACATGCACATCGGCGGACTCACGGTCTTCGAGGGGCCACCGCCCCCGTTCTCCGAGGTCCTGGAGACCATCCGCGGGCGGCTGCACCTGCTGCCGCGCTACCGCCAGCGCCTCGAGCACGCGCCGCTGGGGTCCGGCAACCCGGTCTGGATCGACGACCCGGCGTTCAACCTCGAGTACCACGTGCGCCGCACGGCGCTGCCCGCACCGGGCAAGCGCGACCAGCTGCGCGAGGCGACCGCCCAGATCTTCTCCCAGCGCCTCGACCGCTCCAAGCCGCTGTGGGAGCTGTGGATCATCGAGGGCATCGAGACGGATCGCTGGGCGATGATCTCCAAGACCCACCACGCCCTGATCGACGGGCTGAGCGGCATCGACATCGCCACGGCCCTGCTCGACATCGGCCCGGAGCCGATGGTGATCCCGCACCCCGACGAGGCGTGGCAGCCGCGTCCTGTCCCCACGACGGCCGAGCTGCTCGCCGGGGGCGTCAAGGGCGCCGCCCGCGCCGGCGTCGTCGGCGCGACCCGGGCGGTCGAGGCGCTGACCCGCCCGAAGGCCGCCATCTCCCGTGCGCGCGAGGTCGGCGAGGGCGTCGGCGAGATGGCGTGGGCGCTCCTGAACCCCGCGCCCGCCACGCCGCTGAACGTCGCGATCGGGCCCCACCGCCGCTACCGCGCGGTCGAGGGCGACCTGGCGACGTTCAAGCGGATCAAGGACGCGTTCGGCGGCACCGTCAACGACGTCGTCCTGGCCGTCGTCACCGCGTCGCTGCGCGAGTGGCTGCGCAGTCGCGGGGTGCGGACGGAGGGTCTGGAGCTGCGCGCGCTCGTGCCGGTGTCCACCCGGCAGAAGGACGAGCAGGGCCAGCTCGGCAACCGGCTGACCGCCATGCGCGGCCCGCTGCCGGTCTACGTCGACGACCCGGTCCAGCGGCTGACGCTGATCCGCGAGGCGATGAAGGACCTCAAGGAGAGCAAGCAGGCGCTCGGCGCCCAGGCGATCTCCGACGTCCAGAACTTTGCGCCCCCGACGATCCTGGCGCAGGCCTCGCGCCTGACGTTCTCCACGCGGCTGTTCAACCTGCTCGTGACGAACGTGCCGGGCCCGCAGTTCCCGCTGTACTTCCGCGGTCGGCGGATGGAGCGCGCCTTCCCGATCGCGTTCCTGCCCCAGGACCACGCGCTGGCGATCGCGATCCTCTCCTACGACGGGGCCGTGAACTTCGGCCTCATCGGCGACCACGACGCGCTGCCGGACCTCAAGCTGATCGCGGACGGGATCGCGGCCGAGATCGCGCGGCTGGACGAGCTCGCCGCCGTGGTCGCGGCGGAGCGCCTCAGCGTCGGGTGACCACGAGCGAGCGCTTCGTCGGCAGCCGGGCGCGATTGCCCGCCTTGTCGACGGCCCGCAGCGCGTAGCGGACGGTGCCACGGGGCACCTCGACGGCCATGCCCCGGCGGGCCCGGCCGACGAGGCCGAACCGCCCGCCGTCGACGCTGCGCCACAGCTCGACGGTCCGCAGTCCCGAGGGCACGAGCGGCGACGGGGACCGGTCCGTCCCGCGCCAGGCGAGCTCCAGGGTCGGGGTCCGCAGCTCCTGCGGGGTGGTCGAGAACGTCGCCGTCGGGGCCCGCAGGTCGACCCGGCGGGCGGCGTCGACGGCCGCCTGCGCGTCGACGACCCCCCAGCCCAGTCCCTCGGTCCAGCCGGAGCCCCGCCGGGCCGTCCGCTTGAGCAGCCGCGTGATCGCGGTGGAGCCGAGGTCGGGGTTCGCGCCCCGCATCAGCGCGGCGACGCCCGCCACCATCGGCGTGGCCATCGAGGTCCCCGCCTGGTAGGCGTACCGGCCGTCGCCCCGCACCGTCGTGCGCGTCGCCGGGGCCTCGTCGCCCGGCCGCGCCTGCTCGTTGGCGACGGTGCCGGCCGGGAACGCGCCGAGGATCCCGGGCGGCCCGCCGCTGTCGGCGTAGGTGCCGTACGCCGCGAGGCTGATCTGCGAGCCGGAGCCCGCGAACGTCGCGCGGGAGCCCGCCGCGGTGGCGGCCGTGACCGTGAGCCCGATCCCCGCGTCCGGGTCCGCACCCGTGCCCGTCGGCTGCAGGACGTTGGCGGGCCACCCCTGCTCCGTCGTGGGCACGTCGGCCGCGGCGGCGACGAGCACGACCCCGGCGTCGTCGGCGGCGACCAGGGCGTCGCGGAGGGCGCGGGACGCGGGACGGCTGCCGTCCGTGCCGAAGCTCATGACGATCGCGTCGACGCCGAGCCCGGTGGCGCGCCGGACGGCGCGGGCGACGCTCAGGTCGTAGAGGTCGCTCTTGATCGTCACCAGGCGACAGCGGCCGCCGGCGCCGACCGTGCCGGCGCCGTCGTCGAAGGCGGAGCAGGCCAGGGAGGCGACGTGCGTGCCGTGGCCGTACTCGTCGGTCCGCGCGGTCCCGGGGATCCCCGCGACCTGCGAGGTCAGCGCCCGGTCGACGACCGGGGCGAGCTGCGGGTGCGTCAGGTCGAAGCCCGAGTCGATGACGGCGACGGTCGTGCCGCGGCCCTCGCTCAGGCGCCACGCCTGCGGCAGCCGCATGCGGTCCGCCCACCACGCGAGCGTCGTCGGCGGCGGCGCCAGCGGGTCCTGGTCGCGCAGGACGGGGTCGCTGGGCAGGGCGCGGGACACCGCGCGCTGCTCGTCGACGACCTGGGCGACGCGGTCGTCGCGGGTCAGGCGGGCGGCGACCCGGCGGCGGGTCGCCGCACCGGGGACGGGGACCGCGACGGTGGCCCCGAGGGTCTCGGTCGGGCGGGCTCCCGAGCCCGCGGACCGCAGGGCGGAGGTGGCCCGCGACGCCGCGGACGGCGCATCGCCCGTGACGGTGACCAGCAGGCGCCCCGTGGGGCGGCTCGTCCCGGCGGCCGAGGCGGACGGTGCGCTCCCCAGCGCGGCGGCCGCCAGGAGGAGGACGACCGGGGCGGCGGCCAGGGAACGGGGGTGCACGCGTGATGGAACACGCGGGCGGGCGCTTCGATGCGCCCGGGACGGCGCGGGGTGCCTCACCGGCGGTCGGGCGGCGGAACGCCGCCCGGTCGCCGGCGCGACCTCAGAAGCCCAGGGCGAACTTGGCGTCCTCGCTCATCTTCTCCGGCGTCCACGGCGGGATGAAGGTGACCTCGGACCCGACGGTCCCCACGCCCTCGAGCTCGGAGACGAACTCCTCGATCTGCGACTCCACCTGCGGACCGATCGGGCAGCCCGGGGTCGTCAGGGAGTACGTCACCTGGACGTGCTCCCCCTCGATCTCGATACCGTAGATCAGCCCGAGCTCCACGAAGTCCAGCCCCAGCTCGGGGTCGATCACGTTCGCGAGCGCGGCTTCCACGTCTTCCACGGTGGCCATGCACCGAGTGTGACAGACCCCGGAGGGCTCCCTGCCCCGTGGGGCGCGGCGCTCAGGAAGCGATCAGGTGGAGGGCGTACCGTAGGTCCATGCCGCTCCTGCTCCTGGCCCTCCTCCTCGGCGGTGCGGTGCTCGAGATCTGGGTAGCGCTGCAGGTCGCCGACGCGATCGGGGCGCTGCCGGTCCTCGCCCTGCTCGTGCTGAGCGCGGGCATCGGGGTGCGGGTCCTCGGCCGTGGCACGGTCCGGGCGTGGCGGCGGGTCGCCGACGCCTCCCGCAGCGGCGAGCGGGTGGGGCGCAGCGTCCTGGACGCCGGGCTGGTGGTCGTCGCCGGCGTGCTCCTGCTGCTGCCCGGGCTGGTGAGCGGCGTCCTGGGGCTGCTGCTGCTCGCCCCGCCCGTCCGGGCGGTCCTGCGCCCGATCCTCGGCGGCCTCGTCGTGCGGCGGGTCGCCCTGCCCTTCGTGGTCGGGGCGAAGGGCGCCTCCTGGGCCGCGGGCCGTCGCCCCGGGGCCCCGGTCGACCTCGAGGGCCACGCCACCGAGCGCCGTGGGCCGGCCGACCCGGAGGGTCCGGTCTCCGGCGTGGTCCTGCCCGCGCCGCCCGAGCACCGCGGACCCGGGGCCCTCTAGTCCGATCGCGGCGCCGGACCTCTCCGGCGCCCTCCGTCCGCGGGGCGCGGGCCGCGGGAGGGCCACCGGCGGCGGCCGCCGCACCCGTGGGATGATCGCGCGATGGCTCTGGACCCCGCTCTGGAACGACCCCGCACGTCGGAGGCCGCCGGCTTCAGCGACGCGGTCACCTGTGCGTTCGCCGACGAGTCCTCGGGCGTCCACGGGACCGTCCGGATCGGCCTCGCCGGCGGGGCCGCGTCCGGCCTGACGATGGTCTTCGTCGGCGGGGTGCCGGCGATCGCGCACGCCGAGGGCGGGGTCGAGGTCGGCCCGGACGTCGGGGGGCACGACGAGCTGCACGCGGCGGGGATCGACCACCGGGTGATCGAGCCGCACCGGCGCTGGACGGTGGGCGTCGGCCTCGACGGCGTCCGGCTCGAGCTCGAGCTGGAGGCCACCGGGCCGCCGTTCGTCCTCGCCCCGGGGACGCCGGCCGCGCGTCGGGGCGGCATGGAGGGCTACGAGCAGCCGTGCCGCGTCCGCGGTCGCCTCGAGCTGCAGGTGCCCGGCGAGGCCCCGCGGACGATCGAGCTCGACGGCGTCGGGCAGCGCGGCCACCAGTGGGGTGCCCCCGACTGGGACACCCTGGAGCTGTCGCGGACGATCACCGGCTGGTTCGGCGACGACCTGGCCTTCAACGTCAGCGCGCTGCGCCCGGCCGGCGCGCGCTCGCACGCCGACGAGGTGGCCTGGTCCTCCGTCTCGCGGCCGCCGGCGATGGTCGCCCGGGGTCGCGGGGACGAGGACGAGGACGAGGAGACGCCCGAGCCGTCCGACGTGCCCGAGGCGGTCGACGCGCCGGAGCCGCGCGTGTCGACGACGGTCAACGCCGAGGGGCGCCACACCTTCGCGACCGTCGAGCTGTGGGAGAGCGACGAGGGTCCGGTGTGGACGGCGACGGGCGAGCCGGTCGCGGGCACGACGCTCGAGCTGGGCCGCCTGCGCCTCGACATGGCGTTCTTCCGCTGGCGGATGAACGGCCGGACGGGCGTCGGCCGCTACGACGTCCTGCGGCGCGTCGAGGACTGATCCGCCGACGCCCGGCGGCGTCAGTTCTCCGAGCCGAGGCGGTCCCAGCAGTAGAGCTCGAGCGCCTCCTGCACGATCAGCTCCGCGCTCTCCCGCGAGAGGTGCGGGAGGACGGCCTGCAGCGCCTGCTCCTCGGCCACGCCGGCGTCGAACGCGTCGTCGCCCCGGAAGCCGGCCGCGATCTTCATCGCCTCGCGGCGGTTCTCGCCCAGCGTCGGGAAGACGCGCACGAGGAACTCGCGGTTGGCGAGCGGCTGCCCGACCTCCATCGAGGCGTGCCACGCCGCGAGCATGGAGAGATCGTTGTCGTCCAGCGCCGCGAGGGTGCGCGAGTACTGGCCGACGAGCTCGGGCTCGGGGATCTCGTCGACCCAGGCGCGGACGACCTCGCCGACGAGCTGGCGGCGTGCCTCGCGGCCGATGGACTCGGCGATGACGCGGATGGCGTCCTGGGGGTTGATGAAGACGAGGTCCACGGGGTCCGTTCTCGGGTGTGCCACAGGCACGGTACGGCCCGGGCCGGACGGAGCCGAGGGCCCGCGGGGGCCGCCCGCGGGCCGACCGTCACTCGAAGCCGAACTCGTCGGCCGCCGCGCCGCCTGCGCCCCCGCCTCCGCCGGTGGAGGAGCCTCCCGACGGTGCGGGCGCGGTCCCCGTCGACGGTGCCGGGGCGGTCCCGGCGGTCGCGCCGCCGCCTGCCTCGGAGCCCGTCCCCGTCG
>NZ_JAURWA010000039.1 GCF_030655195.1 Patulibacter sp.
CGCGGCGCGGGCGGCCCAGCGCTTGGCGGTCGACGCGGAGCCGAGGCGTGGTCCCCCGTCGGAGGTGACGCGGCCGGCGGCGCCGGCGCCGGCGGGCAGCGCCAGCAGGGCGGTCGCGGTGAGGGCGACCACGGTCCCGGACAGGGGGCGCCGCGCGACCCCGGCGACGGGTGTTGCTGAGCGGGCGTCCCGGGGCACGACGCCCATGCTGTCAGACCGTCCGGCCGGGCGATCCGGTCCGTGCCGCACCGGACGGGCCGCGGTGGACGGGCGTCCGAGGACGCCGTCCCCCGCCGCCGAGGTCCTAGCCGAGGACGGCGTCCATGCGGCGCTGGAGGATCTCGCCGAGCGCCTCGCGCACGGGGCCCTCCTCGAACCGCGTGACGAGCTCCGCGAGGAAGCCCTCGATCACGAGCCGGCGGGCCATGTTGAGGCCCAGCCCGCGCGAGCGCAGGTAGAAGAGCTGCTCGGGGTCGATCTGCGCGATCGCCGCGGCGTGCGTGCAGCGGACGTCGTTGGCCGCGATCTCGAGGCCCGGGATGTTGTCCGCGTGGGCCTTCCGGCCGAGCAGCAGGTTGCGCGACTCCTGGAAGGCGTCGGTCTGCTGGCCCTGCTCGTCGACCTTGATCATGCCGCGCCAGACGGTGGAGCTCTTCTCCGCCAGCACGCCACGGAACGCGAGGTCCGACGTCGTGTTGGGCGCCATGTGGGTCTGCAGCGTGTCGAAGTCGAGGTGCTGCTTGCCGTGCGTGGCGTAGCCGCCGGTCACGCGACCGTGGGCTCCGGGCCCGTCGAGCGAGGTCTCCTGGAAGACCTTGCCCTTGGCGGAGCCGAGGCCGAGCGTGATCCAGTCCATCCAGCCGTCGCGCTCGATCGTCGCGCGCTGGGCGCCGAAGATCCACGAGCGCTCCGACAGGTCCTGGACGTCCACGAACCGCAGGCGGGCGTTCTGGCCGACGTGGATCTCGACGACGCCGTTGACGAGCGCCTCGAGGTCCGGCGTCGCGGAGGTCGTCTGCGACCAGACCTCGGCCGACGCGCCGTCCTCGAGCACGATCAGGGTGCGCGGCGCGACGCTGCGGCCGGCCTGCTCCTGGATCAGCGTCAGCAGGACGGGGGCCTCGAGCGCGACGCCGCGCGGGACGAAGACGAAGAAGCCGCCCGTCCAGTCGCGGTCGTTGCGCGCCGTGAACGGCGTGCGGGCGGTCTCGATCCTGCCGAGGTACTTCTCGACGAGCTCGGGGTGCTCGGCGGCGGCGACCTCGAGCGGCAGCACGATCGCCTGGTTCGTGGACGGATCCCGCAGCGCGGCGGACTCCGCGATCACGGCGTGGTCGACCTGCGTCAGGCGGATCGTGCCCTCGGGCAGGTGGTCGAAGACGCACGGCGCGTCCTCGGCCGCGGACCCGACGAGCCCCGGGTCGACCGTCTGCGCGCTCGGGAACGCGTCGAGGTCGAGCTCGGGGATCTCGGTGAACTCCCACCCGGGCGTGCCGCGGAACTGCGGCATCTCGATGGTGGGGAGCTCCTCGGCGGCGCCGGAGCGGAGCGCGGAGAGCCAGACCGGTGCGGGCGCGGTGGTCGTGCTCAACCGATGCTCCCTTCCATCTGGAGCTCGATCAGCCGGTTCATCTCGACCGCGTACTCCATCGGCAGCTCCTTGACGATCGGCTCGATGAAGCCGTTGACGATGAGCTTCGCGGCCTCCTCCTCGTCGATCCCGTGGGACTGCAGGTAGAAGAGCTGCTCGTCGCCGACCTTGGAGACCGTGGCCTCGTGGCCGATGTCGACCTGGTCCTCGTCGATGCGGATCGTCGGCCACGTGTCCGTGCGCGACTTGTCGTCGAGCAGCAGGGCGTCGCAGACGACCTTCGACTTGGAGCCGACCGCGCCCTTGCCGACCTCGAGCAGGCCGCGGTAGCTGGAGCGCCCGCCGTCCTTGGAGATCGACTTGGCGAAGATGTTCGACGTCGTGTTCGGCGCGGCGTGCACGATCTTCGCGCCGGCGTCCTGGTGCTGGCCCTTGCCGGCGAAGGCGATGGAGAGGACCTCGCCGTGCGCGCGCTCACCCATGAGGTAGACGGCCGGGTACTTCATCGTCAGCTTGGAGCCGAGGTTGCAGTCGACCCACTCGACCGTCGCGTCCTTCTCGGCGATCGCGCGCTTCGTGACGAGGTTGAAGACGTTGTTGGACCAGTTCTGCACGGTCGTGTAGCGGATGCGGGCACCCGGCTTGGCGATCAGCTCCACGACGGCGGAGTGCAGCGACGAGCTGGAGTACGTCGGGGCGGTGCAGCCCTCGACGTAGTGCACGTACGAGCCCTCGTCGGCCAGGATGATCGTCCGCTCGAACTGGCCCATGTTCTCCGTGTTGATGCGGAAGTAGGCCTGCAGCGGCATCTCGACGTGCACGCCCGGCGGGACGTAGACGAACGAGCCGCCCGACCACACGGCGCTGTTGAGCGCGGCGAGCTTGTTGTCGTTCGGCGGGATCACCGTGGCGAAGTACTCGCGGACGAGCTCGGGGTGCTCGCGGAGCGCCGTGTCCATGTCCGTGAAGATGACGCCCTGCTTCTCGAGCTCCTCGTTCACCTGGTGGTAGACGACCTCGGACTCGTACTGCGCGCCGACGCCGGAGAGGAACTTGCGCTCGGCCTCCGGGATGCCCAGGCGGTCGAACGTCTTCTTGACGTCCTCGGGGACGTCGTCCCAGGAGCGCTCGGAGCGCTCGGAGGCCCGGACGAAGTAGTGGATGTCGTCGTAGTCGACCTCGGCCAGCATCGGGCTGCCCCAGGTCGGCTGCTCACGGGCGAAGAAGTAGTCCAGCGCCTTCAGGCGGAAGTCGCGCATCCACTGCGGCTCCTGCTTGAACTCCGAGATCTTCTCCACGATCTCGCGGTTGATGCCCTTCGGCGCCTTGTAGAGGTAGTTCTCGGCGTCGTGGAAGCCGTACTTCTCGGTGTAGTCGGCGTTCAGGTCGACGAGCGAGGACTCCTCCTGGTTGAGGAGCGAGCCGGTGGTCTCGGGAGGCGTGGGCATGTCAGTCCATCTCCAACTTGATCGTGTCCCCGTCGATGACGACGGGAAAGGTGTCGACCGGCTGGTAGGCCGGAAGGGTCTTCGGTCGCCCGGTGCGCAGGTCGAACACGGAACCGTGTCGCGGGCACTCGATGGTGCACGCGGCGGTGTCGAGCTCGCCGTCGGACATGTCGCCGTCGTCGTGACTGCACCGGTCCTCCATCGCCAGGATCTCGCCGTCGCAGTTGACGACGACGATCTCGACGTCGTCGTGCTCCAGCGTCACGCGCCCCCCCGAGGGGAGGTCGTTCAGCGGGCAGACGTCGATCAGGGGCACAGGGAGGGCGGTGTGGCGTACATGGACCGGACAGGTCCTGAGCACGGTACGTGCCCGATCCCGATGTCCGATGCCGATGGACGGGATTGTATCGCGACCGGCCGCCGATCACGGCCCCAAATTGAAGGGATTACGAACTAGGGCGCCCTAAGCCCCGTTCGCGAGGGCCCTCGACGGGCCGTCCCGGAGGGCCTGATGCCGGCGCAGCGCGACGGCGTCGTGGGAGCAGAGGACGTCGACGTCGTCGGCGTGGTCCCGGGCGAGCTCCCCCAGGCGGGCGGCGTTCTCCAGCAGGAGGCCGTGGTCCGCGCTGTTGAGGCGGTGGTAGGCGCGGAGGCTCCGGCTGCGCACCGGCGGGGTCGCGATCTCGTCGGGGTGCAGGAACGCGTCGCCGGCGTGCAGGAGCCAGCCCGCACCGGTGTCGATCGCGTAGCCCGCGTGACCCGCGGAGTGGCCGGGCAGCGGCACCAGCGCGATCTGGACGCCCACGTCCGCGACCAGGGAGACGCGCTCGAAGCCGCGCCAGCGGTCGCCGTCGGGCGTCGCGTGAGGGGCCCAGCGCGGGCCGTGGGCCCACTGGGCGGGGCGGTAGCGCAGCCGCGCGTCGCGTCGTCGGGCGCGGGCCGCGACGAGCTCGGGGGCGTGCAGGTGCACGGTCGCGTTCGGGAAGTCGCCGAGGCCCCCGGCGTGATCGAGATCGAGGTGCGTGACCAGCACGTGCCGGACGTCGGCGGGGTCGAGGCCGAGGGCGCGGACGCGCGCCACGGCCGTCTGGCGGGGGTCCAGCCGGGCGCCGAGGAGGTGCCGGGCGGGGCCGAGGCGCCGCGGGTCCGCGACGTCGCCGGTGCCGTAGCCCGTGTCGACGAGGACGAGGCCGGCGGGCGCCTCGACCAGCAGGCAGTGCGCGACGAGGTGCCCCGGGTCGGGCGGCGCGAGCCCCAGGGGGACCAGGCCGTGCGGGCACATCGTCCCGCAGTCGAGATGATGGATCCGCAGCGGCGTGCTCACCGGCGGCGAGCCTACCCCGGAAGCCCGAGGGAACGACGCCCCGGCCGCGCGGAAGCGCCGCCCCTCGCCCTCAGGCGCCCCCGACGGGCACCAGGGCGTCCTCGCCGGGCTGGGCGTGGCGCAGGAGCCGGCCGTCGGCCGCGACCTCGTAGGCGCCGGTGCGCAGGAGCGGCGGCGAGTACGCGTGGATCGAGACCGCCGGGACCCCGCCCCCGTGACGCATGCGGTGGATCTCCGTCGGCTCGATGGTGGCGCCGTTGTCGGGGTCCAGGCGGCGCCGGATCGGGTCGCCGAAGGCGGTCAGCCGCTCGTCGACGACCTCGCCCGACGCGACCGCCACACCGGCGCTGGAGACGTCGTGGTCGTGGAAGCCCGTGTCGTGGCCCTCGCCCCAGCAGATCAGCCAGATCGTGACGTCCTCGTCCTGGTGCAGCAGGGCGTAGGTGCGCTGCTCGGGGTCGTGGCGGACGACGTCCTCCCAGCGCGACGGCTCCTCGGCGATCGTCCGGGCCAGCTCGGCGAGCTCGCCGGAGGTCAGGGTGCCGCGGCGGACGGGGTAGTCGCCCTCGAACTCGTGGGCGGGGCGCGCGACCGTGCTCATGCCGCCACCCGCACCGGCGTCGGGGCGGCGCCGGACCCGGCCCCTGTGCCGTCGTCCGCGACCGGGGGCGCGACGTCGTCGGCGTCCCCCAGCAGGCGACCCGCGGCGACGCTCGCCAGACGGCGGGCGTCGATCCCGGCGATCACGGGGACGTGCTGCTCCTCGGGGGCGACGACGGGGCGGTCGCTCCCGAAGGCGAGGCGGTCGACGCCGACGGACTGCGCGGCCGCGACGATCGTGCGCGGCCCGAACGACGACGTCTCGTAGGCGATGTGCTCCGACCGGGCGAGGTCGACGGGGCCGCCGCGGGCGCCGAGACGCTCGAGCATCAGGGCGCCGCCACCGGCCAGGGCGGCGAAGGCGACCCGCAGCGTCGGGTGGGCGCGGTGGCCGCGGTCCAGCCAGGTCGCCCAGGCCCGCAGGAGCTGTCCCGTGTAGTCGCCCAGCGCGGGCCACCACGCGGCGTCGTCCGGACGGCCCGAGGCGGCGCCGCCGGCCGGGGCGCCGGGGTGCACGAAGAGGGGACGGTCGGCCCGGGCGAGCTCCTCGAGCACGGGGCCGTGGCGCTCCAGCGCGTCGGCGTCGGCCAGCGCCGCCGCCGGCAGCGCCAGACCGATCGCGCCGCGGGACAGCGCCAGGCGCAGGTCGCGCGGCTGCGGATCGCGGGACGGCACGGCCGCCCAGACGCCGAACGGGCCGCCGTGCGCGAGGACGCCCTCGTGCCAGGAGGTCAGGAGCTGCCGGGCGTCGTCGGCCTCGAGGCCGTCGATCCCGATGGCCAGCGGCGGCACGAGCAGCGCGCGGTCCAGACCCGCGGCGAACAGGGCGCCCTCGCGACGGTGCAGGTCGATGTCGCACTCGCCGAGCACGCAGTCCGGCTCGCCCGGGAGCAGCAGGCGCCAGCTCCCGTCGGCCTCGACGCGGGTCCGGGGACCGTCCGTGCGCGCGGAGAGCGCGGCGAGGAACGGTTCCGGCCATGCGTGCTGGTGCAGGTCGGTCGGCGTGCTCACCGGGTAAACCTAGCAAACCCGTCCGGGTTTTATGGTTTTACGTCCGGGCGCCCGGACGACCGCCCCGGATCCCCGTGCCCAACCGGCGTTCCGGCCCTCAGAAGCCGGCGGACGAGCCCGTGCCGCTCGCGGGCGGGACGGCGTCGGGCGCGTCCTCCCAGTCGACGTTCGCGCCGATCGCGGCGGACTTGATGATCTTCAGGGAGAGGAGCGCGCACTTGATGCGCGTGGCCGAGATGTCGATCCCCAGGAGCTCCAGGATGAAGTCCTGGTCCAGGGCCCGGAGCTCGTCGACGGTCATCCCGACGAGCTCCTCCGACGCCATCGACGCCGAGGACTGGGAGATCGCGCAGCCGTGGCCGTCGAAGCGCACGTCCGTCACCACGCCCTCGGGGTCGACCCGCATCATCACCTTGAGCTGGTCGCCGCAGGACGGGTTCTTGTCCTCGAACTCCAGGTCGGCGGGGTCGAGGGTGCCCCAGTTCCGCGGACGCTTGTAGTGATCGAGGATGTTCTCGCGGTAGAGCTCGTCCATGACCACTCCATGGTCGCACGTGGCGCCGGGCACCACGCGCGACGGCCGATCCCGGCACCCGTGCGTGCGTGCACCGCATCCCGCGCGGCCTCTGGTACCTTCGGCGCCTCGTGGTTAGGGGGACCAAAATACGAGTGCTCGCCGTGACGCTGGCGGCCGCCTCCGTCGCGGCCGTCCCGGCGGTCCTCCCCGGACGCCCCGGGGTGCCGGGCCCCGCCGCGGCCCGGGCCGCGACCGCGAAGGGCCCGCTGGACCGCGCGGTCGCCCGGCTGCAGGCGGCACAGCGCGACGACGGCGGGTTCGGGACCACCCCGGGGGCGACCCGCTCGGACCCGGCGTCGAGCGTCTGGGCGGCCCTCGCGCTCGCGTCCGTCGGCCTCCACCCCGCCGACCAGCCCCGTCGCGGGACGACCGCCCTCGAATACCTGGAGGCCCAGGCCGACGACCTCACGGCGACGGAGGACCTGGCGCGGCTCGTGCTCGTGCTCGCCCCGGCCGGCCGGGCCGACGAGCCGGCCGCCCGGGACGCGGCGGCCGAGCTCGTCCGGCGCCAGCGGCCCGACGGCGGCCTCCCCGACGGGGCCTCCGGACCGGCCCGGCTCGGGCCGACCGCCTACGCGCTGCTCGCCCTGGTGGCGGTCGGCGCCGACGCCGGGGCCGTGGGGCGCGGGGCGACATGGCTG
>NZ_JAURWA010000047.1 GCF_030655195.1 Patulibacter sp.
GCTGCTGCGCGCTCCCGGGCCGCGGCGAGCGCGCGGTCGCGCCGGGCGGTGGCCTCGGCCTCGGCACGGGCGGCCTCGGCGCGCTCGGCGACGCTGGAGGCACCCTGCCCGTCCGCGGCGGTGGTCTCGCCCGCCGCCACCGCGGGCGTCGTCCGGGTGCTCGGTCCGTCGTCGCCGGAGAACGCTCCGGCCAGCCCGGCGACGAGGAGCACGAGCGCGACGACCGCCGCCCCGACGAGCGCCTTCGGCCTGCGGCCGGCGGACCCCTTCGACGCCCCGGGGAGGACGACGCCCGGCGGGACGGCCCCGGCGGCCGCGACCCGTGCGGGCTTCTCGGCGGGCGAGGTGCTCGCGGGCTTCGCCGACGGGGTCGCGGCCGCCCCGGACGCCGGGACGCGGGAGGGCGACCCGGGGTCGGTCGGGGACGAAGCGGGCTTCGTCGTTCCGGCGCGGGACGCGGAGGAGGTCTTCGCCGTCGGTCCCGGACCGGGGAGCGTGGGACCGGTGCGTCCGGTCGCGGCGGCTGCGGCGACCGCTCCTGCGGCTGCGGGACCGTCCTTCGTCCTCGCAGCGTCCGCGGTGCTCCCGGCCCGGCCCGTCTCCGGGGCCGCGGGGTCCGGGGCCCGGTCGCCGCGGGCGGCCGGGTGGTGGACCTGCGTCGGGGCGTCGGCGGGAGGGACGACCCGTGTGGGCGCCTCGGCCGGGGTCGCCGGCCGACGCCGGTCGGCCGGAGCGGGCGAGCCGGACGCGGGCGTCCTCGGGCCCGTCGCGTCGGGGCGCTGCAGGAACCGCTTGAGACCGGGGCGCCCACGGCGCGGCGTCGGGAGGCCCGGAACGCCGGACGCCGGCTGCGGACCCGGGCTCCCGGCGACCGGGGCGACGGCGGTCGGGCGCTCCTCTGGTTTCTCGGCGACGGGAACGTCGGCGGGCTCCTCCGTGGCGCTTGCCGCTTCGGTGCGCTCCTTCGCCACGCGTGCGGCTTCGGTGCGGTCCTTCGCCACGCGTGCGGCCTCGGTGCGGTCCTTCGCGGCGCGTGCGGCCTCCGCGTCGGCGCGCTCCTTCGCGGCCCGCTCGGCCTCGGCCCGCTCGTCCGCCACGCGTGCGGCCTCGGCCTCGGCGCGCTCGTTCGCGGCTCGCTCAGCCTCGGTGCGCTCCTTCGCCACGCGTGCGGCCTCCGCGTCGGCGCGCTCCTTCGCGGCCCGTGCGGTCTCCGCCTGCCTGCGCTGCTCCGCGGCCCTCGTGGCCTCGACCTCGGCGCGGTCCTTCGCCACCCGGGCGGCCTCGACCTGATCGCGCTCCTTCGTCAGGCGGGCGGCCTCCGCCCGCGCGGCGCGGGCCTCCCGTGCGGCCCGTGCGGCCGCCTTCGCCAGGCCCGCGCCCCGGGCCAGGACCTGCGTCCCGGTGGGGCGGTCGTCGTCCGCGGACGTGCGGGCCCTCGCCGCCGCGCCGTCCTTCGTCGTGGCGGCCTTGACCTTCGCGCCGTCCTTCGCCGTCGCGCCGTCCTTCGCCGTCGCGGCGTCCTTCGTCGTGGTGCCGTCCTTCGTCGTGGCGGCGTCCCCCGCCGCCACGCCCGTCGTCGGCGCGGCGCCCGTCGGCTGCTCGCCGTCGACGGCCGGGCCACGGCCTGCGACCTGCGACGCGTCGTCGTCGGCGGGGCGCTCGTCCTTGCGCGGGCGACCCGGACGGGGGCGCTCGTTGCGGGGGATCGCCGGGCTCATCGCGGGTCCACCCGGACGGTGGCGGCACGACGGCTCGCGGGGGACCACGGCCAGGTCTCGCCCTCGCCGGGGACGAGCGCACGGAACGCGAAGAGCGTCGGCCGCGAGACCTTCGTGAAGCGGTGGCGCCACTGCCAGCGACCGTTGGACCGGGTGCGGACGGCGGCGACCGTCGTGTACTTCCCGCGGATGATCGTCTGGATCCGGACGCGGACCCCGGCCTTCGCGGGTCCCGCCCCGGTCAGGCGGCCGGAGAGCACCATCAGTGCGCCGGTCCGCAGCCGCGTCGGCGACGGGCGGGCGGAGATCCGCAGGCCGGTGCGCAGCCGGATGCTGGCGGAGACGGTGCCGCTGGAGACGTCGGCCGCCCCGGCGACGGTCCATGCGCCCTCGGGCAGCGGCGCGCCGACGAAGCGGCCGGTCCGGCTGGTGCGCACGGGCTTCAGGGTGACGGTCCGCGGGTTCTCGACGCCCGTCTGCGTCCGGGTCATCCGCACGACGGTGCCCGCGAGGGGCGCGCCGCCCTGGGTCCGCAGGTAGCCCGTCGGGACGCGGCGCCCGGCCTTGTTCGTCGTGCCCTGGAACGTCAGGCGCGCGCTCGGCACCGGCGCGCCGTCGGGCGTGGTGCCGGGCGAGACGGGGACCGGGATCGAGCCCGAGGGCAACGGGCCCGCGTCGGTCGTGCCGTCCGCGGGCACCACGAACGGCACCGGGCCCCAGGCGGTGGTGGTCCCCGCGGCGTCGACGATCGTGCCCGTCGCGACGTGGTCGCCCCGGCGCAGCGGGGCGGTGTCGATGCCGAAGGTGGCCTCGCGCGCCGTCGGGCACGGCTGGGTCGCGGAGAACGGGGCGACGCACGTCCCGCCGGTGGGCGCGACCACCGCGGCCCCGCCGTCGACGTTGGCCGAGATCGACGCGATGCCGCCGCCGACGTCGGTCGCGCCGACCGTCACGGACCGCGCGACGTGCCCCGAGTCCTTGAGGTCGCCGGAGATGCCGGCGACCGCCGGGGCCTGCGGGTCCTCCACGACGACGCGCGAGCGGGCGAGGGTGGCCTCAGCGGTCGGGGTGGCCGACGGGCAGCTGTCCTGCGCGCAGCCGGCCGTCAGGGCGATGCCCTGGACCGCCACGCCGGAGGCCGTCAGCGGCGGATCGCCGATCGAGCAGGTCGACGGCAGGGTCAGCCCGCCGCCGGAGCAGCCGGCGCCGAGCGGACCGGCCGGGTCGATCGAGCTGACGTTGGCGACGTAGCCCGTCGAGAACAGGCCGCCGACCGAGGCGCGGAGCGTGCGCGCGAGCTCGAACGACGTGATCTTCGTCCCGGCGGGGGCGGTCAGGTTCAGCGTCCCGGCGGCGCGCGAGGACGCGCGGCCGGCGGGCAGTCCGGCGCGCATGCCGGTCGTGCAGTCGATCGAGGCGGTCGCGCCGCTGCCGGTGGTCGACGCGGTCCACGCTCCGCCGCCGAGCGCCTCGCCGTTCGGTCCCTGGCACGACCAGACGGTGTACGGCGCCGCGGAGCTCGGGCTCGCGGGCACGAGCAGCATCGCCACGAGCACCAGGAGCGCGGCGATGGGGGCTGACGTACGGCGTCCTGGCGCGGGGCTCACGACGCGTGATGGTACGGAGGCCACGGGTCCGCGGGGGAGGGTGCGCCCGCCGGAGCCCGCGATCCGGGGTGAGAAAGCCGGGATTGCCCCGCCCGTGCCGGGCTACCGTGACGGGGCGCCCAGCGTGTGTGCTCGGTCGCAGGCCCCGTGCCGTCCCGTCCCCGTGTGTCGCCGCGAGCCCCCGATCGCGGCGGCGCACCGCCCCTCCGTGACCGACCCGCAGCACGACGCCAGGCGACGCCTGCTCGTCGCCCTCGCCCTGCAGCGGTCCCGCACGCCCCGGGCCGTCGACGGCGAGCTCCGCCGCGCCCTGGACGGCCGCCACGACGCGGACGACGGCGCCCGCCGGCGTCCCGACCCCGGTCCCGTGGACGACGCCGCGGACGAGCGCTGAGCGGCGCCGGTCGAGCGCCCGTCCGGCGAGCGGCGCGGACGCCCCGCTACCTCCCGACGCCCGCCTGCCGCAGCACCGGCGCCAGCTCCGTCGCCGCGCGCGAGTCGAACGTCAGGTGGATCGCCGTCGGCTCGCGGACCCAGGCGATGAGGTTCAGGGCCTGCAGGCGGGTCAGGGTCCACTGGAACAGCTCGGCGGTGTCGCCCTTGGGGTAGGAGCGCGAGATGTCCATCGCCCAGCCCGTCGTGTGCTGGGACAACGCGCGGGTGGCCTGGACGTTCTCCGCACCGAGCATCGCCTGGTAGTCGCGGTCGCGCACCGTGCTGGTGACCGTCAGGCGGGTCGCGGGCGTCGCGTCGCCGTTCAGGGCCTGGACCGTCGCACCGATGGTCAGCAGTCCCGCGAGGGCACCCGGCCGCAGCGCGCGGTACCGGCTCCTGGGCTGGTCGAGCCGCGGCGCGAGCTCGCCCATCGCCCGGTCGATCCGGATGCCGTTGGCGCGCAGGGCGGTGCGGGGGAGGCCCTCGACCTCGCCGGAGCGCTCGGCGTCGGCCAGGTCCGACGGGTCCGCGAAGACCTTCGTCGACTCGACCGGGTGCAGGACGTCCTCGCTGGAGGCCTTGCGGTTCTGCAGCTCGTTCTCGCGCGTCAGCGCGGCCCGGTCGTCGCGGTAGAGCCGCATGATCCGCTCGGCCGCACCGACCCGCCACAGGTACGACGTCGAGTCGTCCGCGAGCTTCACCGCCAGGGCCGTGGCCTCCGGCGTGCGGCGCGGGTCGATCGAGAAGTACATGCGGGCGTAGGACGTCGTGCCCTGCCCCACGGCCTTCATCAGGTCCTGGAGGTTGCCGACGCCCATGTGGTAGCTGGCGACGGCCAGGTCCTCGCGGTCGTCGAGCTGCCCGCGGGCGAACTTCAGGTACCGGACCGTCGCCTCGAGGGCCTTCTTGGGGTCGAAGCGCTCGTCGATGCGCGCGCGGGCGGCGCGCAGGCGATCGGCCTCCGCGTCCCGGCCGCGGCGGACCTCGCGGGCGATCCGGCCCGTCAGCGTGCGCGAGCGCCCGAGGTCGATCTTCATGTCGAGCAGCTGGGTGCCCGTCCCGGCGACGATCTGCGTCAGGCCCGCGGCGCCGGCGATGTCGCCGCCGGCCAGGACCTCGGGCCGCCCGGCGCTCTCCAGGTAGACCATGCCCTCGAGGACGTCGGGGTCCTCGTCGCCGTCCTTCGCGACCTCCTCGATCAGGGCGCGGTACTTCGTGACCCGCGCGGCGGACGCGACGGCGCCGCCGGGGACCTGGCGGTACAGCGGGTTGGCGAACCCCGCCTCCGCGCGACGGGTGAGGTCGTCCTGACGGGCCTCGGCGTCGGGGCGCAGCAGCGAGAGCGCCGTGCGGCCGACCGGCGTGGTGGAGCCCGGGTCGGCGGGGACGACCGCGCGGTCCTCGGACCCCGGGTCGTCGCCGCCGCACGACGAGACGAGGACGATGACCGCCAGCAGGACGAGCAGGATCCCGGCGATGACGAGCCACGGGGGCTCGCGGCGGCCGGCGGCGCGCGGTGCACGGGGCGGGCGGCGACGGCCGGAGCCACCGTCGTCGGTCGCAGGACCCGCGGGTGACGGGCGGCCGGGGCGGGACGCCCGGCTCTCGCGGCCGAACCGGCGGGACCGGGACGGGCCCTCGGACGACCGGTCGGCGTCGTCGAACCAGTCCCCGCCGGCGGCGGCGACGGGGTCCCCGAGCCCGGGGGGCGGGGTGGTCGCGACGTCGTCGGCGCGGCGCCTGCGGGGTCGGAGGCGCGACCGGTCGGGCCGGGGGAGGCGGTCGGGCACGTCGGCCATGCTCGCACGACGGGGCGCGCGGACGCCGAGGTCCTCCGGGGGGCCTCCGGGGTGTGCGGCACCACCCGGGGCGGGTAGTTTCGAAGGCAACGAGCGTCGGCCGCCCGGGTCGTCGCGCCGCCACGAAGGACGTCCCGATGCACGCCACGCTGCTCCACGGTCCCCGCGACATCCGGCTCGAGCAGGTCCCCGACGCCGAGCTGCTCGAGCCCACCGACGCGATCGTCAAGGTGGTCGCGGCCTGCGTCTGCGGCTCGGACCTGTGGCCGTACCGCGGGGTCAAGGAGACGACGGAACCCACGCGCATCGGGCACGAGCTCGTCGGCATCGTCGAGGAGGTCGGCTCCGCGGTCCGCGGCGTGCGGCCCGGTCAGTTCGTGATCGCCCCGTTCGTCTACAGCGACGGCGACTGCGTGCACTGCAGGAACAAGATCCACACGTCGTGCGTCAACGGCGGCGTCTTCGGTGCGGGCAAGGCCCGGTCGGGCCGTCCCGTCGACGGCTGCCAGGCGGAGTACGTGACGATCCCGCAGGCCGACGGCACGCTCGTCGGCCTGGACGAGACGCCCGACGACCGCCTCGTCCCGAGCCTCCTGACGCTGTCGGACGTGATGGCCACCGGGCACCATGCGGCGGTCTCGGCCCGCGTCGTCGCCGGGTCCACCGTGGCCGTCGTCGGCGACGGGGCGGTCGGGCTCTCCGGCGTCCTCGCCGCCCGTCGCCTGGGCGCGGAGCGGATCGTCGCCTTCTCCCGCCACGCCGACCGGCAGGCGCTCGCGCGGGAGTTCGGGGCCACCGACGTCGTCGAGACGCGCGGCAGGGACGGCGCGAAGGAGCTCGTCGAGCTGCTCGGCGGCATCGGTGCCGACGCGGTGCTCGAGTGCGTCGGCACCGAGGAGTCGATGGCCCAGGCGCTGGCCGCCACGCGCCCCGGCGGGATGGTCGGCTACGTCGGCGTCCCCCACGGCGAGGACGGCCTGCCGCTCCAGCGCATGTTCGGCAAGAACGTCGGCGTGGCCGGCGGCGTCGCCCCGGCGCGGGCGTACATCCCCGAGCTCCTGACCGACGTCCTCGACGGCACGATCGACCCGGGCCGGGTCTTCGACCGCGAGTTTGCCCTGGCCGACGTCGCCGACGCCTACACGGCGATGGACGAGCGCACGGCGATCAAGTCGCTGCTGCGGCCGTAGGGGCGGTGGGCCCGGAGGTCCGCGACCGGTCGGCACCTCCGACCCGGACGGCGGCGGTCAGCAGCGCGGCCGCGCGCCGTCCAGGTCGAGCTTGGCCAGCAGCCGCCGCATCTGCAGCTGCTCGTCGTCGTCGAGCGCGGAGAGGAGCTGGCCCGCGGCGGTCTGCCGGGCCTCGTGGATCTGCGCCAGGCGCTCGCGGCCCTCGCCGGTCAGCGCGACGAGGGTGGACCGGCGGTCGTCCGGATCGGGTCGGCGCTCGGCCAGGCCCGCCTCCTCCAGCGTGTCGACGAGCGTCGTCACGGTGCGCGGCACCACGTGCATGCGCTCGGCCAGGTCGGACATGCGGACCGGCCGGTCGGGGTGCGCGAGCGTGCGCAGCGCCCGTGCCGACGCGGGCGTCAGGCCCAGGGGGGCCATGAGCGCCCGGGACTGGAAGTGGATCGCGCGGGCCACCCTCGTCAGGAGGTCGCCGAGCGGCGGCGGCTCCGGTGCGTCCGCGACGGGGGCGCGGGACGCACCGTCGTCGGTGGCGAGGTCGGCCATGAGGACAACCTACTACATCGAACACATTATGAGTCTTGCTCAGCATCTGCTAGATTGCTGAGCACCACTCACGAAGACACCGACCGCCGCCGCACCCTCCGACGAGGTGCCCGCCCGCGGCCGACGTCGCGACAGAGGAGACGCTCGCGATGACCAGCACCCCCGACCCCACACCCCCACAGCACGACCCCGGCCCCGACGGGCGGCGCTCCGGCGTCCCCTCCGTCGTCGAGATCGAGTCCGCCCCGACCGCGGGCGCCACCCCGTCCCGCCCCCCGGTCGACGCCGAGATCGCCCCGTCCGGCCCGCCGTCAGGTGGCGGGCCGCCGCAGGGCGGACCGCCCACCGGCGGCGGTCCCGCAGGCGGCGACGGCGGCTCCCGGGACGGCAAGCCGTCCGCCGGAGCCCCGGCCGACCCCGAGGAGGGACGCCGCCGCGGCGGCGACGCCCTGGACCTCAAGCGCATCGTCCGACTCTTCCGTCCGTACCGCGGGCGGGTCGGCCTCGTCGCGGCCCTGATCGCCCTCTCCGCGATCGTCGGCCTGGCGCAGCCGTTCCTGCTGCGCGACGTCGTCGACCACGCGCTGCCCGACCGCGACACGAGCCTCCTGACGATCCTCGTCCTGGGGATGATCGGCGCGGCCATGGTCGGCGCCGTCCTCGACGTCGGTCAGACGTTCCTCTCGAACACCATCGGCCAGCGGGTCATGCACGACCTGCGCACGTCGGTCTACGACCACCTGCAGAAGATGTCGCTCGCGTTCTTCACGCGGACGCGCTCCGGCGAGGTGCAGTCGCGCATCGCCAACGACATCGGCGGCATGCAGGGCGTCGTCACCTCGACCGTGACGAGCTTCGTCTCGTCGTTCACCACCGTCGCGGCGACGCTGACGGCGATGATCTTCCTCGACTGGCGCCTGGCGCTGGCGACGCTGCTCGTCGTGCCGTTCTTCGTCTGGCTCAGCCGCACCGTCGGCAAGATGCGCCGGAAGATCGTCACCCAGCGACAGAAGCGGATGGCCGACATGTCGGCCATCGTCGAGGAGTCGCTGTCGATCTCGGGCATCGTCCTGACCCGCACGATGGGCCGCTCCGGCGACCTCGTGAAGCGCTTCGCCGGCTCCTCGGACACCGTCGCCGACCTCGAGGTCCGCTCGGCGATGGCCGGTCGCTGGCGCATGTCGACCGTGCAGATCGCCTTCGCGACGATGCCGGCGCTCGTCTACTGGATCGCCGGCTTCACGGCGGCCAACGGCGGGCAGTTCGTCACGATCGGCACCCTCGTCGCCTTCACGACGCTGCAGACCCGCCTGCTGATGCCGATGGTCACGCTGCTGCGCCTGGGCGTCGAGATCCAGACCTCGCTGGCGCTCTTCACCCGCGTCTTCGAGTACCTCGACACGCCGATCGACGTCGAGGACCCGAAGGACCCCGTCCGGCTGGACCCCGCGACGGCCCGCGGCGAGGTCGCCTTCGAGCACGTCTCCTTCTCCTACGACGAGCGCTCCGGCAAGACCCTCGACGACGTCGACCTGACCGTCCCCGCCGGCGGCACGCTGGCGATCGTCGGCGAGACCGGCTCGGGCAAGACGACGCTCGGCTACCTCGTCGCCCGCATGTACGACGTGGGGGAGGGGCGCGTCACGATCGACGGGGTCGACGTCCGCGACCTCTCGCTGGAGGACCGCTCCGGCCTGGTCGGCGTCGTGGCCCAGGAGACCTACCTCCTGCACTCCTCGATCGCCGAGAACCTGCGCTTCGCCAAGCCCGACGCCACCGACGCCGAGCTGGAGGACGCCGCCCGAGCCGCCCAGATCCACGAGCTGATCGAGCGCCTGCCCGACGGCTACGACACGGTCGTCGGCGAGCGGGGCTACCGGTTCTCCGGCGGCGAGAAGCAGCGCCTGGCGATCGCCCGGGCGATGCTGCGCAACCCGCCGGTGCTGATCCTCGACGAGGCGACCTCCGCCCTGGACACCCGCACCGAGCACGCGGTCCAGGAGGCCCTGGAGACCCTGTCGGAGAACCGCACGACGATCGCGATCGCCCACCGCCTCTCGACCGTCCGCGACGCCGACCGGATCGTGGTCCTGGACCGCGGCCGCATCGTCGAGCAGGGCACGCACGACGAGCTGCTCGCCGCGGGCGGGCACTACGCGGCGCTGGTGGAGCGCGACGGCGAGCGGCAGACGCTGCCGGCGTAGGGGCGGGCCCGGCCCGCGACCCGGCGGCGGTCCTCCCCGTTCCGCCGCCCGCGGCCGCCCCGGCGTGCCGGGACGGGGCGGTCTGCGAGCATCGTCCGGGTGCCGCGCTCCCCGCTCGCCGCGCTGATCGCGTGCGCCGCCGTCTGCGTCCCGCTCGTCGCCTGCGGCGACGACGACTCCTCGGCCCGGGCGGCGACGTCCACCGACGGCACGACGACCGCGGCCGGGACGGCCGCCGGATCCACCGACGGGTCGGCCGCGGCCCTGGCGCGCTCGGCGGCCCGCGCCTCCGGCATCCTCGGCCCGCCCACCGGGACCGTCCCCGCGTCACGGCCGAGGGCGGTCGTCCTGATCCTCCACGGCGGCGGCTGGGCGGCGACGACGGACGACACCCTGAAGGCCGCCAACCAGGGCACCGAGGGCTACCGCTCCGGGGGCTTCGCGACCTACGCCGTGCGGATGAAGGCCGGACGCGGGGCGATCGACAGCGCGACCGCCGCCTACGACGCGATGCGCAGGCGGTACGGCGCGCGGACGCCGATCTGCGCGATCGGCGCGTCCACCGGCGGGCACGTCGGGCTGATGCTCGCGATCGCGCGGCCCAACCTCGCCTGCGTCGTCTCGAACGCCGGGCCGACCGACCTCCCCGCGTGGGCGCAGCAGGTCCCGGCGGCCGAGGGCCAGATCGACGGCTACTTCGGCGGCGAGCAGCGGCGCTTCAGCCCGGCGGAGCGGCCCCGCGACCTCCGGGCCCGGGTGCTCCTGCAGTACGCGAGCAACGACCGCGACGTCCCCCTGGCCCAGGGCCGCGCGTTCCGCGACGCCCGGCCGCGCGGCACGCAGCTCGTCGTCCTGCGGCCGGGCACCGCGTTCTTCGCGCACTCCGAGGTCGACGCCCGCCAGCTCGCGCAGGTCTACCCGCGCCAGGAGCGCCTGCTGCGCTCGGTGGCGCGGGCGGCGGGGCGCTGAGCCGGGCGGGCCGGGGCGCCCACCCGCAGCGTCGCTCGTGATCGCGCGGCGGGGCCCCGCAACGCCTCTGTGACAGGTCGTCGACGGCGTCTCGCTACCCTGTTGGAACCCCCGTCCTACCGACGGTACGAAATCGCCCCGGAGTCCCGCATGACCGAGCCCAAGACCGCCCGCCGCGTCGCCATCGTCGGCGGCAACCGCATCCCGTTCGCCCGTTCCAACGGCGCCTACGCCACGGCGTCCAACAGCGAGATGCTGTCGGCCGCGCTCGAGGGTCTCGTGGAGCGCTACGGCCTCGAGGGCAAGAAGCTCGGCGAGGTCGCCGCCGGTGCCGTGCTGAAGCACGCGCGCGACTTCAGCATGACCCGCGAGGTCGTCCTCGGCTCGCGCCTGGACCGCGCCACGCCGGCCGTCGACATCACCCAGGCCTGCGGCACCGGCCTCCAGGCGTCGATCTACATCGCCAACAAGATCGCCCTCGGGCAGATCGACGCCGGCATCGCCGGCGGCGTCGACACGACGTCGGACGCCCCGCTGGCCGTCGGCGACAAGCTGCGCAAGAAGCTCGTCGCGGTCAACCAGGCCCGCACCGGCGGCGACCGCGTCAAGGCGCTCCTGAAGATCCGCCCGGGCGACATCGGCCTCGACATCCCCGCCAACCGCGAGGCCCGCACCGGCCTGTCGATGGGCGACCACCAGGCCATCACCGGCAAGGAGTGGGGGATCACCCGCGAGGCCCAGGACGAGCTGACCGTCGCGTCGCACCAGCGCCTGGCCGCCGCCTACGAGCGCGGCTTCTTCGACGACCTGATGACCCCGTTCGGCGGGCTCGAGCGCGACAACAACCTGCGCCCCGACAGCTCGCTCGAGAAGCTCGCCAAGCTGCGCCCCGTCTTCGGCGGCCCGGAGGGCACGATGACCGCCGCGAACTCGACGCCGCTGTCCGACGGCGCGTCGACCGTGCTGCTGGCGTCGGAGGAGTGGGCGAAGGAGCAGGGCCTGCCGATCCTCGCCTACCTCGTCGACGCGCAGACCGAGGGCGTCTCGTACGTCGAGGGCGAGGAGGGCCTGCTGATGGCCCCCGCCTACGCCGTGCCGAAGCTGCTCGAGCGCAACGGCCTGTCGTTCGACGACATCGACCTGTTCGAGATCCACGAGGCGTTCGCCTCGCAGGTGCTCTCCACGCTCAAGGCGTGGGAGGACCCGACGTTCAACCGCACGAAGCTCGGCCGCGACACCCCGCTCGGCGCGATCGACCGCGCCAAGCTCAACGTCAACGGCGGCTCGCTCGCCGCGGCGCACCCGTTCGCCGCCACCGGCGGGCGCATCGTCGCCAGCCTCGCCAAGGAGCTGCACCAGCGCGGCTCCGGCCGCGGCCTGATCTCGATCTGCGCCGCCGGCGGCATCGGCGTCACCGCCATCGTCGAGGCCGCCTAGCACCCAGCAGCACCACGGGTCCGCCGCCGCGCGCGGCGGCGGACCCCCAGCACGCCCTCACCCGCACCCGTCGCCCTCGAGGTCCACCGCATGTCCGACACGTACCTGAAGTTCGCCAACTCCTTCCTCGGCAAGCAGGTCGCGCCGAAGCTCGGCCTGCCCCAGCCGCCCGTCCTGAAGCGCTACGTCCCCGGCCAGAAGGCCGTCGACGGCGCCGTGCTCGTCGGACAGGCCGCCGGCGGCCGCCTCGCGGGCGCCATCGCCGCGACGCTGAAGAGCGCCGACGCGCAGGTCTGGACCGCCGAGGGTCCGCTGCGCGACGCCGCCGGCGAGGCCGACCTGGCCCCGAAGATCTACGCGGCCGACACCGCCGGCGACCAGCGCTTCCAGGCACTCGTCTTCGACGCCACGGGCATCGCGCACCCCGACGAGCTGCAGGCGCTGCACGCGTTCTTCAAGCCCGTCGCCCGCAAGCTGCGCCCGTCGGGCCGCCTGATCGTCCTCGGCACCCCGCCGGAGTCGCTGACCGCCGGCGCCCGCGTCTCGCAGCGCGCCCTGGAGGGCTTCACGCGCTCCGCCGGCAAGGAGCTCGGCAAGGGCGCCACGTCGAACCTCGTCTACGTCGCCGAGGGCGCCGAGGACCAGATCGAGTCGACGCTGCGGTTCTTCCTCTCGCCGAAGTCCGCGTTCGTCTCGGGTCAGGTCGTCCGCATCGGCGTGGGCTCCAGCAAGGCGTCCGCGGCGAAGGTGGACTGGGAGAAGCCGCTGGCCGGCAAGGTCGCGCTCGTCACCGGCGCCTCCCGCGGCATCGGCGAGGCCATCGCCGAGACGCTCGCCCGCGACGGCGCACACGTCGTCGGCCTGGACATCGAGCCGCTCGCCGACGACCTGAAGACCGTCACGGACCGCATCGGCGGCTCCGCGATCACCCTCGACGTCACCGCCGAGGACGCGCCGAAGCAGCTCGCCGAGCAGCTCAAGAAGGAGCACGGCGGCGTCGACATCGTCGTCCACAACGCCGGCATCACGCGCGACAAGCGCCTGGCGAACATGAAGCCCGAGGTCTGGGACCAGGTCATCGCGGTCAACCTGATCGCGCCGGACCGCATCACCTACGCCCTGCTGCAGGGCAAGGTGCTGAACACCGGCGGCCGCGTCATCGGCGTCGCGTCGATCGCCGGCATCGCGGGCAACAACGGCCAGACGAACTACGCCACCTCCAAGGCCGGCGTCATCGGTCTGGTCGACGCGTTCGCCGACGACATCGCCAAGGCCGGCGGCACGATCAACGCCGTCGCCCCGGGCTTCATCGAGACGCAGATGACCGCGGCGATCCCGCTGGGCATCCGCGAGGCCGGTCGTCGCCTGAGCTCGTTGGGCCAGGGCGGCCTGCCGGTCGACGTCGCCGAGACGATCGCCTGGTACGCCTCCGCCGGCTCCGGCGCCGTCCAGGGCAACGTCGTCCGCGTCTGCGGCCAGAGCCTCATCGGCGCCTGAACACCGCCCCCGGGCGCGCCCGCGCGTCCGGGGACCGTCCTTCCGACACCTCCTGAGGATCTCCATGACGAAGACCCGCACCCTCAAGTCCGTCCCGCACGCGGCGCCGCTCTACGGCCGCGCCGCGCTGCCGATGATCCCGCTGGCCTCGCGCCTGCCGTTCGTCGCGGGCAGCACGAAGGAGATCCCGGACGTCGAGCTCGTCGTCCCCGAGGTCCGCATCGACCGGAAGAACCTGGCCGCGTACCGCGAGATCACGGGGTTCCTCAACGCCGAGGTCGTCCCGGTGACGTACGGCTTCGCGCTCGCGTTCCCGCTGCACATGGCGCTGATGACCGGGGGCGACTTCCCGTTCCCGGCCGTCGGCCTCGTGCACCTGCGCAACCGCATCGTGCAGCACCGGCCGATCGCGCCGACCGAGACGCTCCGCGTCCGCGTCAAGCCCGAGCCGCTGCAGCCGCACCCCAAGGGCCGCACGTTCGACGTCGGCACGGAGCTGCACGCCGGTGACGAGCTCGTCTGGTCCTGCACCTCGACCTTCTTCAAGCGCGGCAAGGGCTCCTCCGACGCGGCGTCGGACGCGCCCGACCCGATCGACGCGGTCGAGGTCGACCTGTCGGCGATCTCCACGACGCGGTGGGAGCTGCCCGAGGACCTCGGTCGGCGCTTCGCGAAGGTCGGCGGGGACATCAACCCGATCCACCTGCACCCGCTGACGGCCAAGGCCTTCGGCTTCCCGCGCCACATCGCCCACGGCATGTGGACGAAGGCGCGGGCCCTGTCGGCGATCGAGGACCTGCTGCCCGACACGTTCGCGGTCGACGTCCGGTTCCAGAAGCCGGTCTTCCTGCCCTCGACGGTCGAGTTCGGCAGCGTCACCGCCGACGGCGGCCGCACGGGCTTCGCTGCCCAGAGCGCGGAGAAGGGCGTCCCGCACCTGCGGGGGCTGGTGACGCCGAGCTAGGACGGGGGACCGGGGCGGGGCGCGGTCCCCCGCGCGCCCCGGACGGCCCCGTAACTGGCCGCGGTCACGAGCCCCACGCCGACGACCTGCCAGGCGTCGAGCCGCTGGCCCAGGACGACGAGGCCCACGAGGGCCGCGACGGCCGGATCGAGGCTCAGCAGCACGCCGACCACGCGGACACCGACGCGGCGCAGTGCGGCGAACTCGAGCGCGAACGGCAGCGCGAAACCGACGACCGCGAGCAGACCGACGACCGCGAAGTCGGTGGGCCGGGCGCCCGGGGAGAACGCGGCGCCCAGGGCCACCGGCGCGGTCACCACCGCGCCGAACCCGATGGCGAGGGCCAGGCCGTCGAACCCGTCGAAGCGACCGCCGACGTTCGCGGAACACCGCAGGTACACCGCCCAGGCCCCGGCCGCGGCGAGGGCGAAGCCGACGCCGGCGACCGATCCGGACGGCACCGCGTGGGTGACCAGGACGATTCCGATGGCCGCCAGCACGACCCAGAGCAGGTCCAGTCTCCGGCGGGACGCCAGCACCGCGACGGACAGGGGGCCGGCGAACATGATCGCCATCGCCGACCCCAGCGGGATGCGCTCGATCGCGCTGTAGAGGCCGAGGCTCATGGCGGTGAGCGCCGTCCCCATCAGCCCGATCGCGGTCCAGTCGCGGGCGGTCCGCCCCCGGAGGCGCGGTCGGACGACCGCCAGGAGGATCGCCGCGGCGGTGGCGATCCTGAGCGCGCCCGTGCCGAAGGTGCCGAAGACGTCGAAGGTCGTCGTCGCCAGGGCGGTCGAGAGCTGGATCAGCAGGGTGGCGGAGAGCACCATGCCGACCCCGCCGGAGACCCGTGCGTCGTGGACCGCGGAGGGCGCGGGGACCACCGGTCCTCCGAGGACCGCCCGGTCGGTGCCCGTCGCGATCGCCCCGGGCGGTGGTGGGCGACCCGCCATCCTCAGACCCGCTCGATCAGCGCGGCCATCCCCATGCCGCCGGCGACGCACATCGACTCGATGCCGTAACGGCCGCCGGTGGCCTCCAGGCCGTTGATCAGCGTCGTCATGATCCGCGCGCCGGTCATCCCGAACGGGTGTCCCAGGGCGATCGCGCCGCCGAAGGGGTTCAGCTGCTCCTCGGTGATGTGCAGCTCGCGCATGCAGGGCACGATCTGGGCGGCGAACGCCTCGTTGATCTCGACGATGTCGATCTCCTCGATCGACCGGCCGGTCGCGGCGAGCAGCTTCTGGATCGCCGGGATCGGGCCGACGCCCATGACCTCGGGCCGCACGCCGGCCACGGCCGTCGCGAGGATCCGGGCCCGCGGCGTCAGTCCCAGCCGCTCGGCCTTCTCGCCGCTCATGATCAGGGTCGCGGCGGCACCGTCGTTCAGGGGACAGGCGTTGCCCGCGGTGACGGTCCCGTGCTCGGGGTCGAAGACGGGCTTCAGCCCGGCCAGGCGCTCCATCGTGGTGCCCGGGCGCGGGCCGTCGTCCTGGCGCACGACGGTGCCGTCGGAGAGCTCGACGGGGACGATCTCCCGGTCGAAGTGGCCGGAGTCCCGGGCCGTCACGGCCCGGTTCTGGCTCGTGACCGCCCACGCGTCCTGCTCCTCGCGCGACACGTCCCACTGCTTGGCGACGTTCTCGGCGGTCAGGCCCATCGGGACGTAGACGTCGCAGATCGAGCCCTCCGAGCCGTCCAGCCGCGGGTGCAGCGCCCAGTCGCCCGCGTCGGGGTAGCGCGAGACGGCCTCGACCCCGGCGGCGAGGTACTGGTCGCCCTCGCCGGCCGAGATCGCGTGGAACGCGGTGCGGATCGTGTGCAGCGACGACGCGCAGAAGCGGTTCGTCGTGACGCCCGGGACCTCGAACGGCAGGCCCGCCAGCAGCGACGCGGTGCGGGCGATGTTGCGGCTCTGCTCGCCGCTCGCGTTGGAGCAGCCCATCAGGACGTCGACGGTCTCCGACCAGTCCACGCCGGGGTTGCGCTCCATCAGGGCGCGGATCGGGGTGGCCGCGAGGTCCTCGGCGCGGACGTCGCGGAGCGACCCCTTGACGGCGCGGCCGATCGGGGTCCGGATGGCATCGACGATGACGACTTCGGGCACGGTGGTGCTCCCTTCGTGGGGCGGGGTTCGGGGCGCCGCGGACGATGCCCGCGGGGACGGTCGCTCAGGCGGTGGGGTCGCCCGGGCGGACGAACGGGATCTCGGGGACGCAGCACGCGGGCGAGACCCGGAGGAGGAAGCGGACGGACTCGGCGATGTCCGACGGGGTCATCATCGCCTCGGCGGCGACGCGGCCCTTGGCGTGGTCGGTCATCGGGGTGTCGACGTAGCCGGGGCAGAGCGCGGTGGACTTGATCCCCTCGGCGGAGAGCTCCTGGTGCATCGACGCGGTCCAGTTGACGATGCCGGCCTTCGTCGCGGCGTAGACCGAGAGCCCCGGCTTGCCGAGCTTCGCGGTGATCGACGCGGTGTTGACCACCAGCGCGCTCCGGTGCTGCCGGCCCGCCTCGCGCAGCAGGCCGACGGCCTCGCGGTAGAAGAGGATCGTGGAGCGGAGGTTCAGGCCCAGTTGCAGGTCCAGGCGCTTCGTGTCGATGTCGGCGACCGCCGCGCCAGAGCCGACGCCGGCGTTGTTGACGAGGACGTCGAGGCGGCCGTAGCGCTCGCGGTGCTCGGAGACGACGCGCGCGACGGCGTCCTCGTCCTGGAGCGCGCCGGCGACGGCGAGGACCTCGAAGCCCTCGGCCCGCAGCTGCTCCGCGGCGGCCTCGAGCTTGTCGGGGCGCCGGGCGGCGATCGTCAGGCGATGGCCCTCCTGCCCGAGGACCCGGGCGATCTCCAGGCCGATCCCGCTGCTGGCTCCGGTGATGATGGCGGCACGATCGGTCATGGGCTGCGGTCCTCCGGGGACGACGTGGGAACGGCCGGAGGGCGATTCGCCCGCCCTCCCTGCTGGTCATACTAGTGAACAGTAGTTAGTATTACCCCATGAGCGCCGACCTCCGTGATGCACCGCCCGACCGGCCCGAGCGGACGGCGGTCGTGACGGGCGCGGCCGGCGCCACGGGCGCCGGGATCGCCGAGGCCCTCCGTGGGGCCGGCTGGCACGTCGTGGGCCTCGACCTCGCCGCCGACGACGCCGGCGACGTCCAGGCCGTCGACGTCACCGACGAGGCGGCGGTGCGGGCGGCGGTCGCGGGGGTGCTCGAGCGCACGGGGCGCATCGACCTGCTGGTCACCGCGGTCGACCACCGCACGGGCGCCGCGGCCATCGCGGACCTCGACGCCGCGACGTGGGGACGGGCGCTCGACGCCCACCTGCGCGGGACGGTGAGCTGCTGGCGCGCGGTCCTGCCCTCCATGCTGGAGCACGGCGCCGGGTCGATCGTGGCCGTGGTCCCCGCCGAGGCGATCGCCGGCGAGGACGAGCCCGGCCGGTCCGCGGCGGCCTCCGCCGTGCTCGGGGCGGTCCGGGCGCTCGCCCGCGAGCTCGGTCCCGAGGGCATCGTCGCCAACGCCGTGGCCCCCAAGGCGGGGCCGTGGTCGGCGACCGGCGACGCCGCGCCCGCCGACGTCGGGGCCACCGTCGTGCACCTCGCCGACGAGGAGCACTACTTTGCCGGCCAGGTCCTGACCCCGGCGGGAGCGGTCGCATGACCGGCCGGCTGGAGGGACGCACCGCGCTGGTCACCGGCGCCGCCCAGGGGATCGGGCGGGCCATCGCCCTGCGCCTGGCCGCGGAGGGCGCGCACGTGGCCGTCAACGATCGGATCGCGTCGCCCGCGCTCGACGAGGTCGTCGCCTCCACCGGTGGCTCGGCGGCGGTGGCGGACGTCACCGACGCCGCGGCCTTCGCCGCGGTCGTGGCCGACCTGGAGGAGCGCCGCGGCGGCGTCGACGTCCTGGTCTGCAACGCCGCGGTCGAGACCATGGGGGAGTTCCTCGCGCAGGACGACGGGGCGTTCTGGCCCCAGGTGGACGTGAACCTGACGGGGACGATCGTCGGGCTGCAGGCGGTCCTGCCCGGGATGCGGCGGCGCCGGCACGGGCGCGTGGTGATCATCTCGTCGGTCTGGGGCGTCACCGGCGCGCCGCGCGCGGTGGGCTACGCCGCGAGCAAGGCGGGACTGATCGGCCTGACCCGGTCGGTCGCGCGCGAGGTCGCCGCCGACGGCGTCGCGGTCAACGCCATCGCCCCCGGGGCCATCGACTCGCCGCAGATCGAGGTCGATGCGCTCGACGCCGGGATCTCCCTGGACGAGCTGCGCGCCGGCTACGCCGAGCGGACCGCGGTGCGTCGCATGGGGCAGCCCGAGGAGATCGCGGGTCTCGCCGCGTTCCTCGCCGGCCCGGCCGGCGGGGCCTACGTCGGCCAGCTGCTCCAGCCCAACGGCGGCGTGCAGTTCGGGTCGCCCTAGCCGTCCGCAGGGCCGCCCGCCGCCAGGGTCAACCGATACGCCGAGCGAACTAGTGAATGTTTGTTAGTCTCGTCCGGCGGCGGCCGATCACGGGCGCCCAGGACCCCCGGAGGAGTCGATGACGCAACGATTCACCGAGCGCGTGGCGCTCGTCACCGGTGCCGCGGGCGGCATCGGCGCCGCCACCGCGACACGCCTGGCGACGGAGGGGGCCACCGTCGTGGCCCTCGACCGGGACCTCGCCGCGGCGCAGCGCGTCGCCGACGAGGTCAGGGCCGCCGGCGGGACCGCCTCGGCCGTCGCCGCCGACGTCTCGCAGAAGGCCGACGTCGACCGCGCGGTGGCCGAGGTCGTCGACCGCCACGGCCGGATCGACGTCCTGGTCAACAACGCGGGCATCACCCGGGACGACCTCCTCTTCCGCATGGGCGAGGACGACTGGGACGCCGTCATCGACGTGAACCTCAAGAGCGTCTTCCTCTGCACCCAGGCGGTGCAGAAGCACATGGTGAAGGCCGGGTCGGGCGCGGTCGTGAGCCTCTCGAGCCGCTCGGCCCGGGGCAACCGCGGGCAGGCGAACTACGCGGCCGCGAAGGCCGGGATCATCGGCCTGACCGCGACGATGGCGCTCGAGCTCGGGCCGTTCGGGATCCGCGTCAACGCCGTGGCCCCGGGCTACATCGCGACCGACATGACGCGCGCCACCGCGCGGCGCCAGGGCCTGGACCCCGACGACCTCGAGCGCACCACGGCGGAGCGCACGCCGCTGCGCCGCGTCGGCCAGCCCGAGGACGTGGCGTCCGTCGTCACGTTCCTCGCCAGCGACGACGCCCGGCACGTCACCGGCCAGACCGTCGCGATCGACGGCGGCCTCCGATGAGCCTCGACTTCTCGCTGTCGGACGACCAGCGCGCGATCCGCGACACCGCCCGCGAGTTCATCGCCCGTGAGGTGATGCCGCTGGAGAACGACGTGCTGGCGCGCGAGCAGCGCGGGGAGAAGGGCCTGCCGGCCGAGGACCTCCGCGCCCTGCAGGCGAAGGCCGAGGAGTTCGGCTTCTGGGGCATCGGCACGCCCGAGGAGTTCGGCGGCGCCGCGCTCCCCGCGGTCACGCAGAGCCTCCTGTGGACCGAGATCGGCCGGTCGCTCGTGCCGTTCGTCTTCGGCGGCGAGGCGGACAACATCCTCTTCCGCGCCACGGCCGAGCAGCAGGACGAGTTCCTCGAGCCGACCCTGAAGGGCGACCGGGTCTCCTGCTTCGCGATCACCGAGCCCGGCGCCGGGTCGGACGCCACCGCGATCCGCATGCGCGCCCGTCGCGACGGCGAGGACTGGATCCTCGACGGCGAGAAGACCTTCATCACGAAGGGCATCGAGGCGGACTTCTCGATCGTCATCGCCGTCACGGACGCCGAGAAGGGCCACCGGGGCGGCTTCACCGCGTTCCTCGTGGACCGGACGATGGGCTGGACCTCGTCGCCGATCCACACGATGGGGCCGTCGACCCCGGCGTCGATGGCCTTCGACGGCGTGCGCGTGCCGCACCGCAACGTCCTGGGCGAGGTCGGCGAGGGCTTCGCGCTGGCGATGGAGTGGATCGGCCGCGGCCGCTACGTCATCCCGTCGCGCGCGATCGGCGCCGCGGAGCGCCTGCTCTCCATGGCGATCGCCTACGCGGGGCAGCGCGAGACCTTCGGCGTGCCGATCGGCGACCACCAGATGATCCAGTCGATGCTCGCGGACTGCGAGCTCGACCTCGAGGCGGCCCGCTGGCCGGTCCTCGTCGCCGCCTGGAGCGTCGACCAGGGCCTGGACGCCCGGCACGCCGCGTCGATCGCCAAGCTCGGCGGCGCCACCGCCGCCGGCCGCATCGTCGACCGCGTCATGCAGATCCACGGCGGCATGGGCTACACGAAGGAGATGCCCATCGAGCGGTGGTACCGCGAGGCCCGCCTGTGGCGGATCTTCGAGGGCACCGACGAGATCCAGCGCCGCGGCATCGCCAAGGGGCTCCTGTCGGGCCGCCGCCGCGTCGGCGGGCACCTCGCATGACCCGCGTCGTCGACGGTGCGGAGGGGCTGCGCGCCCTCGTCGGCACCCGGCTGGGCGTCGGCGACTGGTTGCTCGTCGACCAGGAGCGGATCGACGGCTTCGCCCGGGTCACCGGCGACGACCAGTGGATCCACGTCGATCCGGTCCGGGCCGCCGACGGCCCGTTCGGCACCACGGTCGCCCACGGCTGGCTCACCGCGTCGCTGATCCCGGTCCTCGTGCGCGGGATCTACCGCGTCGAGGGCGTGCGGTCGGCCGTCAACTACGGCAGCGACCGGGTCCGCTTCCCGGCCCCGGTGCCCGTCGGCTCGCGCCTCCGCGCGACCGTCGACCTCGAGGAGCTGCTCGACGTCGCCGGCGGCGTCCAGCTGACGAACCTCGTCACCGTCGAGCGCGAGGGTGGCGACCGCCCCGTCTGCGTCGCCCGGGTGCTCTCGCGCCTGCTGACCTGAACCCACCCCGGAGGGACCCATGAGCACGAAGAACACCCCCACCCTGTCGGCCACGGACCTGTTGGGCCTCGACGCGGAGCTCGGCGACGAGGAGCGGGCGATCCGCGACACCGTCCGCAGCGTCGTGCGGGAGCGTCTGCTGCCCCAGGTCGCCGGCTGGTTCGAGGCCGGCGGGCTGCCGGTCGAGGTGATGCGTCAGCTGGGCGACCTGGGTCTGCTCGGCATGCATCTGGACGGCTACGGCTGCGCCGGCGCGACGCCGGTCCAGTACGGCCTCGTCTGCCAGGAGCTCGAGGCGGGGGACACGGCGCTGCGCGGCATGGTCAGCGTCCAGGGCTCGCTGGCGATGTGGCCGATCCACCGCTTCGGCTCCGAGGAGCAGAAGCAGGAGTGGCTGCCGCGGATGGCGACGGGCGAGGCGATCGGCTGCTTCGGTCTGACCGAGCCCGACTCCGGCTCCGACCCGGGGTCGATGCGCACGACGGCCCGGCGCGACGGGACCGACTGGATCCTGCACGGCCAGAAGATGTGGATCACCAACGGGTCGATCGCCGACGTCGCCGTGGTCTGGGCGCGTGCGGAGGAGGGCATCCGGGGCTTCGTCGTCCCGACGGACACGCCCGGCTTCTCGACGCAGGACATCCACGGCAAGCTCTCGCTCCGCGCGTCGATCACGAGCGAGCTGCTGCTCGACGACGTGCGACTGCCGGAGTCGGCGATGCTGCCCGGCGCCCGTGGTCTGGGTGGTCCGCTCGCGGTGCTCGGCGAGGCGCGGATGGGGATCGTCTTCGGCGCGGCCGGCGCCGCGCGGGCCTGCCTGGAGGCGGCGGTCGACTACGCCCGCACGCGCGAGCAGTTCGGGCGACCCATCGGCGCGTTCCAGCTGACGCAGGGCAAGCTGGCGGACATGGCCTCGCGCGTGGCGGCGGCGCAGCTGCTCGCCCTGCGCCTGGGCCGGATGAAGGAGGCCGGGACGCTCACGCCCGAGCACGTCAGCCTGGGCAAGTTCGCGAACGTCTCCTCGGCGCTCGAGGTCGCGCGGACGGCGCGGACGGTCCTCGGCGGCAACGGGATCACCCTCGAGTACCCGGTCATGCGCCACGCGGCGAACCTCGAGACGGTCCTGACGTACGAGGGCACGCACGAGGTCCACGCCCTCGTCCTCGGCCGCGCGCTCACGGGGCTGTCGGCCTTCTCCTGACCCGCGGCCCCCCCCGGGGGCAGAGGTCGTCGGCCCCGCGGGGCCCCGTCGTCGACGGTCGTCCGCCTCGCCGGACCCCGTCCGCGACGGTCGTCGGCCCCGCGGGGCCCGCCGCTTTGGACAGGTGTCGAAGCAGGTTGGGACGGTTGAACGAACCGGTAGAAGTTTTTGCTGCGAAGGTACGAATGAATGTACGTTAGTCCGCGAATCACCCACGACCGCCGTCCTTCTCGAGGAGCAACGATGAGTTCCAGAATCCGCCCGCGTCACAGCCTGCTCGCCCTAGCCACCGTGGCCACCGTCGCCCTGACGGCCTGCGGCGGCTCCTCCGGCGACGACGCCGGCGGGTCGGCCTCGTCCGGCTCCTCGGCCAAGGGCGGCGAGCCCGTCAAGGCCAAGATCATGCTCGAGTACCCGGCCAACGCCTCGCACGTCTACATGATCTCCGGCCAGGAGCGCGGGACGTTCAAGGCCGCCGGCATCGACCCCGAGGTCGTCTTCCCCGACGACCCGTCGACGCCCGTCAAGGCGCTCGGCGCCGGCCGCGTCGACTTCGCGCTGCAGCTCAGCACGGGCCCGGTCATCGCCAAGGCCCAGGGCACCGACGTGAAGATCATCGGCACCCTCGAGAACCTGCCGCTCGGCATCCTCACGCTCGCCGGCAAGGCCAACAGCTTCCGGGACCTCAAGGGCGGCACGGTGGGCATCACCGACTCCACCTGGAACAAGGAGTGCCTCAAGCGCACGCTCGCCGGCAACGGCATGACCGAGAAGGACATCAAGATCGTCGACCCGGGCACGAGCCTGGCGGCGCCGCTGATCTCCGGGAAGCTGCAGGGCGTCATCGGCTCGCAGTACGAGCAGGCGATCATCAAGACGCAGACCGGTCGCGACACCAAGGTCTTCGAGTACACGGACTACTGCCCGAAGTCCGGCATCCAGATCATGACGACGGGCAAGATGATCAAGGAGCACCCGGACACGGTCCGGAAGATGCTCAAGGGCATCAGCGACTCGCTCGCGTGGTCGATGGCCAACCCCGACGAGGCCGCGGCGATCTACGGGAAGAAGTTCCCGGAGCAGAACGCCAAGTCGAACCTGGCCCAGTGGAAGGCCAGCGTCCCGACGTTCTGCGAGGCCTACTCGTCGACGAAGGGCCTCCTCTGGGCCGACCCGACCCAGTACCAGCGCCTCATCGACCTCGTGGTCGACGCCGGCGTGCTCGACAAGAGCTACCCGGTGAACACGGTCGTCGACGACTCGTTCCTGCCGAGCCCGCCGGTGACGAAGCCGTGCGCGGGCGACCTGTACAAGCGCGACCCCCTCGCGGAGCTCGACCGATGACGAACGCCGCACCCACGACGGGCGAGGGCGCGTTCCGCTCGCTCACGTTCGAAGGACTCCGACACGCCTACGGCGAGGGGGAGGACGCCGTCCAGGCCGTCCGCGATCTCGATCTGCACCTCGAGGCCGGGGAGTTCGTGACCGTCCTCGGCCCGTCCGGGTGCGGCAAGTCGACCCTCTTCAACCTGGCGTCCGGGCTGGCGGAGAGCACGCCCGGCCAGGTCCTGATCAACGGCGAGCCGATCGCGGGGATGAACCCCCACACCGCCTACATGTTCCAGCACGACGCGCTGCTCGAGTGGCGGACCGTGCTCGACAACGTGGCGCTCGGCCGCGAGTTCCTCGGGATGAGCAAGAAGGAGGCGCGCGCCGACCTGCGCGACAGCCTCGCCGACTTCGGGCTGGAGGGCTTCGCCGACCGCCACCCCGCGGAGCTCTCCGGCGGCATGCGCCAGCGCGTGGCGCTCATGCGGACCTACGCGACCGACCGCCCGCTGCTGCTCCTCGACGAGCCGTTCGGGGCGCTCGACGCCATGACCCGCGTGCGCATGCAGGAGTTCCTGCTGCGCAAGTGGGACCAGGACCACCGCACCGTCCTCTTCATCACCCACGACGTCGACGAGGCGATCCTGCTCGGCGACCGCCTCGTGGTCCTCTCGCACCGCCCGGCGACCGTCCGGGAGGAGATCAAGGTCGACCTCCCGCGGCCGCGCCGCGCGGACCAGCTGGCGAGCGATCCCCGCTACGTCGAGCTCCGGGCGCACGTGATGTCGCTCCTGCACGACCCGGTCGAGCAGGGGGTGTCCGCATGATCACCGCCGACGGGCTGCAGACCGCACCCGCGCCCACCGCCGCACCCGGCGAGCCCCGCGACGGGGCACCGACCGAGGCGGAGCGCCGCGCCGCCCTCCGTCGTCGCAGCCGGCGCCGGAAGGCCACCGCGACCCGGTACGGCCTGCCCGCGCTGGTCCTCCTCGCGCTGCTCGGCCTCTGGGCGCTGCTCAGCGTCGGCGGGATCGTCTCCGACCTCGTCCTCCCGACGCCCTTCGAGGTGGCGAAGAGCCTGGTCGACGACCGCGCGGTCTACTGGATGAACGCCCGGGTGACGCTGCTGGAGATCGCCCTGGGCGCCGCCATCGGCGTCAGCCTCGGACTCCTGTTCGGCGTGATGGTCGGGCTGAACCGCGGACTGCGGGCCGCGCTCTATCCGCTTCTCGTCGGGTCGCAGTCGCTGCCGGTGCTGGCCCTCGCGCCGATCCTCGTCCTGTGGCTCGGGTTCGGCATCGCCCCGAAGGTCGTGATCGTCGTGCAGATCATCTTCTTCCCCGTCACGGTGGCGACGATCCAGGGCCTGGGTGCGGTGAGCGCAGAGGTGCTCGTCTTCGGACGCAGCCTCGGCGCGAGCGCCTGGACGCTGTTCTGGAAGGTCCGCGTGCCGGCGATGATGCCGCACGTCTTCGGCGGCCTGAAGATCGCCAGCTCGTACGCCGCGGTGGCCGCCGTCATCGCCGAGTACACCGGCGCGGAGAAGGGCCTCGGGGCCCTGATGACGAGAGCGAACAGCGACTACAACATCCCGGTCGTCTTCGGGAGCGTCGTGATCGTGACCGTCATCGGCCTGGGCCTGTTCCTCCTCGTGTCGCTCCTCGAGCGCCGCGTCACCCCGTGGGCGCGCCGCGCCGACGAGATCTGATCCCCCGACCCGAAGGACGGACGCTCATGCAGCTCCACGACCTCCCCTGGCCGGCCCTCGCCGGCGAGCTCGATCGCGGCACCCCGGTGATCCTGCCGTTCGGCTCGCTCGAGCAGCACGGCCCGCACCTGCCGCTCGACACCGACACCGTCTGCGTGCAGGCCATCGCCGACCGCGCCGCCGAGCAGGCGGGCGCGATCTCGATGCCCGCGCTCAGCTACGGGGCGCCGTCCCGGCCCCGCAGCGGCGGCGGCCCGGTGTTCCCGATGGGCGCCGAGATCCCGCTCGGCGTCTACTTCGACGTCGTCCGCGGCATCACGACGAACCTGCTGGACCGCGGCGTGCGCAACCTGCTGGTGATGACCTGGCACACCGAGAACGGTGCGGTCATCTACGACGCCGTGCGCGAGGCGATCTCCGCCGCGCGGGCCGAGGACGCGAAGATCGTCAACCTCGACTCGCCCGGCTCGCTCGTGCGTCCCGAGACCGCGAAGCAGGCCTACGTCGACGGCCCCGTGCCGGGCCACTTCGAGCACGCGGGCCTGATCGAGACGTCGGTGATGCTCGCCCTGGACCCGACCGCCGTCCACGAGCACCACGACGTCGTCTCGTCGCTGCCGACCCTGGGCTACGACGTGCTGCCCCAGCCCGTCGGCGCCGTCGCCGCCAGCGGCTCCTTCACCTCGCCGAAGAACGCGACCGCCGAGATCGGTCAGCTGCTCCTCGACGACATCGTCCCCGGCCTCGCCGGCGTCCTCGACCGCGAGTTCGGCTCGCGGCGCACCATCGCCCGACCCTGAGCACCCCATGCCCGAGACCCTGATCAGCGTCGACCTCGACAAGTCCGCCGAGGAGCAGACGAACCCCCTCCACAACCGCTGGCACCCGGACATCCCCGCCCAGGTGTCGGTGCGCCCCGGCGCGTCGTTCCGCCTGGAGTGCAAGGACTGGACCGACGGCCAGATCACCGACGACGACTCCGCCAACGACATCCGCGACGTCCGCCTGGACCGCGTCCACGTCCTGACCGGCCCGGTGCGGGTCGAGGGTGCGGAGCCCGGCGACGTCCTCGTCGTCGACCTCCTCGACGTCGGTCCCCTGGACCGCGACGAGTGGGGCTTCACGGGCGTCTTCGCCCGCGAGAACGGCGGTGGCTTCCTCACGGACCACTTCCCCGACGCGCTCAAGGCGATCTGGGGCTTCGAGGGGCAGTACGCGACCTCGCGGCACCTCCCCGGCGTCCGCTTCCCCGGCCTCATCCACCCGGGCCTCATCGGGTGCGCGCCGTCGCACGAGCTGCTGGCCGAGTGGAACGCCCGCGAGGCGAAGCTCGTCGCCACGGACCCACAGCGCAACCCGGCACTGGCGCAGCTGCCGACCCCGGAGCTCGCGGCCCTGGGCAGCCTGAAGGGCGCGGACTTCGACCGCGTCGCCAAGGAGGGCGCCCGCACGGTGCCCCCGCGCGAGCACGGCGGCAACTGCGACATCAAGAACCTGACGCGCGGGGCCAAGCTCTACCTGCCCGTCTACGTCGACGGCGCGAACCTGTCGGTCGGCGACCTGCACTTCTCGCAGGGCGACGGCGAGATCACGTTCTGCGGCGCGATCGAGATGGCCGGCTACGTCGACCTGCACGTCGAGCTGATCAAGGGCGGCGTCGCGAAGTACGGGATGGTCAACCCGATGTTCCGGACGAGCCCGTCCGAGCCCCACTTCGGCGAGTACCTGGCGTTCCAGGGCATCTCGGTCGACGAGATCACGGGCGAGCAGCTCTACCTCGACGCGACCGTCGCGTACCGCCGGGCGTGCCTGAACGCGATCGAGTACCTCAGCCGCTTCGGCTTCACCCGCGAGCAGGCCTACGTGATCCTCGGCACCGCCCCGATCGAGGGCCGGATCTCGGGCATCGTCGACACGCCCAACGCGTGCTGCACGGTCTACGTCCCCAGCTCGATCTTCGACGGCGACATCATGCCCTCGGCCGGGGGCATCCCCGTCGTGGGCAGCGGTCAGGTGGCGCAGGCCCGATGAGCGCTCCGACCCTGACCCGCGAGGTGCCGACGCTCCCCGCGCTGCTGCACCGCGCCGGGACGACGAACCCCGACGAGCCGGCGATCCTCTTCGAGGACGGCCTCGTCGTCACCCGCGGCGACCTGCTGGAGCGCTCGGAGCGCTTCGCCGGCTGGCTGACCACCGTCACGGAGCCCGGCGAGATGGTCGCCGCGATGACGGGCAACCGCACGGAGTTCCTCGTCGCCTGGTTCGCGGCGGCGGCGACCGGGCGCGTCTTCGTGGCGCTGAACCCCGAGGCCGGCCCGCACGACCTGACGCACGTCCTGACGGACTCCGCCGCGGTCCTCGTGATCACCGACCCCGAGTCGGCGGGAGCCCTCGAGGCCATCCGCGACGCGCTCCCGGCGCTGCGGGAGCACCTCGTGCTCGACGGTGCCGAGCCGGGCGGGCTCGACCCCTGGCAGGGCGCCGAGCCGCTGTCCTTCCGGGACCTCGACGTCGACCCGACGACGGTCACCAACGTCTATTACACGTCCGGCAGCACGGGTCCGCCCAAGGGCTGCATGGTCGACCACCGCTACTGGTCGCGCCTGGTGCGCAACTACCTGACGGAGCGCGGGCTGGAGCCGACCGACCGGGTCCTCTGCTGCCTGAAGTTCTTCTACAACGACCCGTCCTGGCTGCTGCTCTCGTCGCTGCACGCCGGCGTGCCGCTCGTCGTCATGCGGCGCTTCAGCGTCTCCCGCTTCTGGGACGTCGTGCGGGACAACGACGTGACCCAGCTGTTCACGATCGGGTCGATCCCGGCGCTGCTCCTGAGCGCCGCGCCGACGCCGCGCGACCGCGACCACAAGGTCCGCTTCGCCGTCCAGGTGGCCATCGACGCGGGCCTGCACCGCGAGATGACCGACCGCTGGGGCATCCCGTGGACGGACACCTACGGCCTGACCGAGACCGGCGGGCTGGTCAGCGTCCCGATCGCCGAGGCCGACCGGGTCGTGGGCACGGGCACGATGGGCAAGCCCCGCGCCGACATGGACGTGCGGGTCGTCGGCGACGACGGGAAGCCCGTCCCGACGGGCGAGGTCGGCGAGCTCGTGGCCCGCGGCGACGGCATGATGGCCGGCTACCTCAACCGCCCCGACGCCACCGCCGAGGCGATGGGCGACGACGGCTTCTTCCGCACGGGCGACCGCGTGCGCCAGGACGACGACGGCTGGTTCTACTTCGTCGGCCGCAAGAAGGACATCGTCCGGCGGGCCGGGGAGAACGTCTCGGCCACCGAGGTCGAGGAGGTCCTGCGCACGCACCCGCGGGTCATCGACGCCGGCGTCGTGCCGGTCGCCGACCAGATGCGCGGCGAGGAGATCCTCGGCCACGTCTACGTCCAGGCCGACGAGCCGGGCCTGCGGGAGTCGATCGTCGAGCACTGCGTCGCCCAGCTGGCCAAGCACAAGGTCCCCCGCTACCTCGTGGTCTGGACCGAGGACCTGCCCCGCACGCCCTCGATGCGCGTCGCCAAGCAGCGGCTGCCCCGGGGCGAGGTCCCCGCCGGCGCCTACGACCGCGAGGCGCGATGAGCAGCGCCGGCCCCACCGTCCCGCAGCACCCCCGTCCCCCGCAGCACCGCGCCCGAACCGAAAGCACCGCATGAAGATCATCGACATCCGCATCAAGGTCCCGGTGCGTGACACGGAGGACGAGCCGATCCCCGAGATGCCGCCCGAGTACGCGCGCTACGGCGAGGTCTACGGGGCGACGCACTCGACGAGCACCACCACCTCGTCGCTCGTCGCCGAGATGGCGGCCGCGGGCGTCGCGCCGAGCATCCTGCAGGCGGAGCGCGAGTTCGGCGAGCCGACGCACTGGAACGACCGCACCTCGCGGATCGTGCGCGAGCACCCGGAGGCGTTCGCCTGCGGCTTCGCGCTGGTGGACCCACGCGACCCGATGGGGGCGGTGCGCGAGATCGACCGGGCCTACAACGACCTCGGCCTGCGCGGCGTCATCTTCGAGCCGGCGTTCCTCGACATCTCGCCGACGGACGCGCGCTGCTACCCGGTCTACGCGAAGTGCGTCGAGCTGGGGATCCCGGTGGGGCTGCACACGGGCGTCAACTTCTCGTCGCACGGCCCGCTGATGCACGAGCGCCCGGTCCTCATCGACCAGGTCGCCTGCCACTTCCCGGACCTCATCATCATCTGCCACCACGGCGGCTGGCCGTGGGCGACGGAGATGGCCGCGATCGCGTGGAAGCACTCCAACGTGTTCCTCGAGTTCGGCGCGATCGCCCCGAAGTACATGGCGTCAAAGGGCGGCTGGGGCGACATCACCCAGTTCATGGACACGGTGCTCCACGAGAAGATCCTCTTCGGCACCGACTGGCCGATGATGCACTACGACCGCGTGCTCACCGAGGTCGAGCAGCTGGGTCTGCGCCCCCGCTCGCTCGAGGCGTACATGGGCGGCAACGCGGAGCGCCTGCTCGAGCGGATCCTCTCCTAGCCCGCCCGTCGGGTCTCCCGGGACCACCGCGGTCCCGGACGGCCCGGCACCCTGCGCCCCGCCGCCTGCGGGGTCCCGCAGTTCCGCGCCCCCGCCGACCGCGACACCTCCGGAGACCCCGCATGACCGACGTCTGGATCGTGGGCGAGTACCACGTGCGACCCGAGCACCTCGACCGCGTCCGCACCCGCCTGGAGGACCACGAGCGCCGCACCCGCGAGGAGCCCGGCTGCCTCCTCGCGGCCGCCAGCCAGGACCTCGACGACCCGCTCGTGCTCAGGTCGATCCAGCGCTGGGAGGACGAGGCGGCGCTGGACGTGCACCGCGCGCTGCCGCACGTGCGGGAGATGGACGGCGGCGCGGGGGAGCGGCTGTCGCAGCCGTTCGAGCTCGTGCGGTTGCGGCGGGGGTGAGGGGCGGGAGTCGACGCCGTCCGCCGCGTCGGCTGCCCGATGGAGGTGCCGTCACCGCGGGATCGATCCGGACGACGATCGTGATTCAGCCTCGCCTGCAGCGCGGACGAACGGCGCCGTCAGGTCGTCGCGTCGGTGCTGCGCGTCACCGGCTCCAGGCGGAGGTCCTCCTCGGCCCGCAGGTCCGCCGCGGCCCGCGCGATCGCGAACGCGTCGGACCCGAGGAGCAGCCGGAGCGGCGGGTTCTCCTCGGCCGCGATCCGGACGACGACGTCGGCGACCTTGCGCGGGTCGCCGGACGCCCACGACATGTCGTCTCCCATCCGTTCGGCCCGTGCGCCGACGGACTCGCGGTACGGCGCCGAGACCTCGGGGATGGTCATCGAGGAGCTCGCCCACTCCGTCCGCATCCCGCCGGGCTCGACGACGGTGACCCGGACGCCGAACGGAGCGACCTCGGCTGCGACGACCTCGGAGAAGCCGCCGACCGCCCACTTCGCGGCCTGGTAGGCGGAGAGCCCCGGTGACGCCACCCGCCCGCCGACCGAGGAGATCTGGATCACGTGTCCCGAGCGCTGCTCGCGGAAGATCGGGACCGCGGCCTTCGTCAGGTGGACGACCCCCATCAGGTTCGTGTCGAGCTGTGCGCGGAAGCTCGCGATCGACGTGTCCTCGAGCGCGGAGAGGTCCGCCCACCCGGCGTTGTTCACCACGACGTCGAGCCCGCCGAAGACCTCGACGGCGGCAGCCACGGCCGCCTCCGCACCCGCGGGGTCGGTGACGTCGAGCGCGAACGGCCGCACCCGGTCGCCGTACCGGGCGACGAGGTCGTCCAGCTGCTCGGGCCGGCGGGCGGTCGCGAGCACCGCGTGCCCGGCCTCCAGCGCCGCCTCGGTGAGGTCGCGTCCGAGACCGCGGGCGCTTCCGGTGACGATCCAGGTCCGTGTCATGTCCCCAGGGTGCGCCGTCGGACGGGGACGGGCCAGAGACGGCACGTCATAGGACGCGCAGTACCACCCGGGGTCTCCCGGCGTGCGCGACACTCGGTGCATGCCCCGTGACCACCGACCCGCGGGCGACGCCCCCGGCAGACCGTCCGCGGCCCCGGTCCGGAAGACCGACGACGTGAGCGCACCGGGCGCCCCGGCCCCGCCCCGCTCGTCCCTCGCGGAGTTCCTGCGCGCCAGTCGCGCCCGGGTCGAACCGGGCGACGTCGGCCTGCCCGACGACGGTCGCCCGCGCCGCGTCCCGGGCCTCCGTCGGGAGGAGGTCGCGCAGCTGGCGAACGTCAGCGTCGACTACGTCGTCCGGCTCGAGCAGGGCCGCTCGACCGGCGTCTCACGGCAGGTGCTCGACGCGCTGGCGGATGCCCTCGTCCTCGACGACGCGGGCCGCGACTACCTGCTGACCGTCGCCGGTCCCCCGCCCCGCCGCCGCGGGACGACGGCCCCGCAGGCCGTGCCGGCCCCGACGCTGCGCGTCCTCGACGCCCTCGGCGACACCCCGGCGATGATCCTCGGTCCGTGCAGCGACGTGCTCGCCTGGAACCGCATGGCCGCCGCCCTGATCACCGACTTCGGGGCGCTGCCGCCGGAGCACCGCAACATGGTCCGCCTGGCGTTCCTCGACCCGGCGTTCCGGTCCCTGTACGGGGACTGGTCGCGCGTCGCGCAGGACTGCGTAGCCGCGCTTCGGATGGAGGCCGGCAGGAACCCCGACGACGCGCGCGTCACCGCGCTGGTCGGCGAGCTCTCGGTCAAGGACACCGACTTCCGGCGCTGGTGGGGTGACCACCGCGTCCGCGGCTCGAACCAGCGCCGCAAGCAGTACGTCCACCCCGTCGCAGGCCCGATGATCCTCGACGTCCAGCGCTTCGCCCTCCTCGAGCGCCCGGACCTGATGCTCGTCTCCTACACGGCAGCGGCCGACACCGAGGCGGAGGCGGCCCTGAGGTTCCTCGCCGGGTGGGCACCCCGCGGTCCAGTGGCGTAGGCCGCGGCCCCGCCGGCGCCCGGACGGGCATCGCGCGGCGGGCAGGACGGACGGTCGGCCTGGTCGTCTGCGAGGTCAGGTGCCGGGCGGGGGCGGTCGACCTGTCGGGACCACGGAGCGCGGACCCGTGAGCCGCGGGAGACCTCTGCGAGGTCCGTTCCGAGACGAACTCGTCACGGGCCCCCGGAGGCCCCACCGGCCCCGCTGGTGTACGCCCCGTAGATCGCGTCGGCCTCGAGAAGGACGAAGCTCACGCCGAGGACGATCGGCAGGACGTCCTGGCCACGCGGGTCCACGTCGATCGTCACGAACGGTGCACGTCGGCCCTGGCCGGGACGGATGCTCACCACGGCGGATCCGTCGTCGCGCCCGATCGTCGCGCGCCGCGCCGAATCGCCGCTCCGGTCCCACGTCAGTCGCTGGTCCCCGAACGATGCGTCGCGACCGTCGGCTCGGAACCAGACGACACCATCGCGGCGCACCTCGACGGTGTCCCAGGTCGTCTCGACGTCCCACCGCACCCCGTCTCGGCCGATCGCGAGGCCGCCGCCCTGTCGGCGCTTCCGCCTCAAGGTGAGGTCGGCGACCGCATCGTCTCCGCCGTCGGCGATCTGGATCCGGGTGCGAACCCGACCGCGCACCCACAACGCCCACACTGCTGCCGACACCCGGCCAGCATAGGGGCGCACCCGAGCGCCTACCAGGAGACCAGGGACGAACGCCCGCTCGCCCGACCGGGCCGGCATCCGCGTCGGACCGGGAGCGGAACGACGGGCGCCGAGCCGACGACGACGCCCCGACCGGGTGGCGTTGACGACGCACGCCTACCGCTGGGAGGACGGTCGCCTGACGCCGGGCGGACCCCCGCGATCGCCGACCCGTCGTCGGGACGACGTCAGGGACCCGGGAGCACGCCTGAGACCGACCCCACGCGTGTGGTGTGATCCGCGGCGAGATCACTCCGCACCCGAGGACCGCCAGTCCGTTCAGCGCGACGGAGCCGGCGCGACCGTCCTCGCGGCCGGCGAGCGGGTCATCGCGACGGGCGCGCCGTCGTCTCGGGTCTCAGGTCGGGGGCGTCTCGACGGCACACCGGATGCCGGGGGACCGGGCGATCCGGGCGTCGAGGGTCACGAGAGGGGCGCCGAGCGCGTCCGCGAGGCCGACGTAGGACGCGTCGTAGATCGACAGGTTGTGCCGGTGACCCCACGCTGCACGTGCGACGGCCTCGTGCGGCCACAGCTCGACGTCGAGGTCCAGCAGGTCGGCGTGGGCCTGCTCGCTCTCGGCCCGTCCGATCGTCCCGGCCAGCTCCTGTCGGCGAACGATGTTGGCCGCCTCGAACGGCATCAGGTGCGGCGCGGCCAGTCGACTCTGGCGCAGACGCCGAGCGGCCCAGGACCCCGATGGTCCGCCGTCCAGGAGGGCCGCGACGATCGCCGAGGCGTCACAGACCACCACTGGCGTCATCGGCGGTCTGCGTCGCGCGCGTCCAGGATGGCCTGCGGGCCGACCCGGGACCCGGTTGCGTCGACTCGCGCTCGAGCACGGGAGAGGACGTCGTCGACGGTCGGCCGGGCGACGCTCGCGACCAACATCACCCGGAGGTACTCCTGGAGCGACTGGCCGGACCTCGCCGCCCGCGCGGCGAGCTCGTCGCGCACCTCGTCGGGCAGATCGCGGACGGTCACTGCAGGCATGGTGCCAATGTAGCAGCGTTGCTGCTGGATCAGCAGCAACTGTGCCGCGGCCGGGCTGCGCCGCCGGGGGCCGACGGTCGCCCGCCGGCCCCGCCGCTCACATCGTCACGCCGCCGTTGGGCGACACGACCTGCCCCGTGTACCAGCGGCCGGCGTCGCTGGCGAGGAACAGCCAGGTCCACGCGACGTTGGCCGGCGTCCCGAACTCCTGCATCGGGATCGTCTTCCGGTACGTGTCGTTGTACTCGGCCTCCGAGCCCATGAGCATCCGGGTCTCGGTCGGGCCGGGGGCGACGCAGTTGACCGTGACGCCGTTCGGGCCGACCTCGCGGGCGAGCGAGCGGGTCATCGCGACGAGCGCGCCCTTGGCAGCGGTGTAGTGCGTCAGCCCGGCCATGCCGATGCCGACCAGTTCGGACGCCGTGAACAGGACCCGGCCGCGGCCCTGGGCGATCATGCCCGGCAGGCACGCCCGGGCGGTGTTGACCGCGCCGCGCACGTGCACGCCGAGCATGCGGTCCCAGTCCTCGTTCGTCAGGTCGACGAACGGTCGGTTCTGCCCGATCCCCGCGTTCGAGACCAGGACGTCGACCGTCCCCGCCGCGGCGACGAAGGCGGCGATCGCGGCCTCCGTCTCCGCGGTGTCGCTCACGTCGGCCGGCACGAGGTGCAGGCGTCCGTCGTGGTCGAGCCCCTCGAGGGTGGCCACGGCGGTCTCGTCGCCCGGCAGGTGGTTGGCGCCGACGATCGCGCCGGCGTCGAGGAACCGGGTGGCGATCGCCAGGCCGATCCCGCTGCCCGCACCGGTGACGAGGACGACGCGGCCGCGCAGGTCCTCCAGCAGGTCAGCCATCGGCCGGGTTCGGGGCGGCGGTGCCGGAGAACAGCGTCGGGTGCGGCCCGTAGAGGCGGGGGCGCAGGATCCGCAGGAGCATCACGGCGCACAGGCCGGAGGTCGCGCCGGACTGGTCCAGCGGCGGCGAGAGCTCGACGATGTCGACGCCCTTCAGCGGTCGGGTCGCGACGTGCTCGGCGACCTCGACCATCTGCTGCGGGGTCAGGCCGATCACGCCGTTCTGGTTGCCCGTGCCGGGTACGAGGGAGCGCGCACCGACGTCGATGTCGAGCGTGGCGTAGAGGCCGTCGGCCCCGTCGAGCGCCTTGTCGAGCGCCGGCTTCAGGGTCGCCTCGACGCCATGCGTCGCGACGTACTTGGCGGGGATGACCTGGATGCCGTGCTTCTGCACGAACTCCCACTCCTCGCGGAAGACCGTCGGCTCGGTGCCGAAGATGACGACGCGGGCGGGGTCGATGGAGCCGTCCTCGATCAGCCGGCGCAGGTACGTGCCGCCGTTGTGGGTGCCGAACTCGGGGACCTTGTTGCCCAGGTCCATGTGCATGTCGAGCGACAGGAAGGCGAGCTTGCCCGGGTCCGCGTCGACGACGCCGGTGGTGGCCGGGTGGGTCAGGTAGTGGTCGCCTCCGAGGATCATCGGCATCGCGCCGGCCTTGGCGATCGCGCCGACGGCCTCGCGGATCCGCTCGCGGTTGACGTTCAGGTCGGGGCCGACCAGCACGTCGCCGAGGTCGTAGACGCCCTCGCGGTGGTAGACGAACGAGCGGCCCGTCGTGATGTCGACGAACCCGTTGCCGTGGTCGGGGGCGGCGTACTCGCTGCCGCCCCAGTCGACCTGGTGGGTCGCCGCGCGGATCGCCGCCGGACCGTAGGCGACCCCCGGCCGCGAGATCTTGGTCAGCTCGTGACCGATGCCGATGACGCCGACGTCACCGGGGCCGAGGTCGGCGGCGGTGGCGCGCGGGGAGCGCAGGAACGTGTCGCCTTGGATGGCCGGGGAGGGCTGTCCCATGGGGGTCCTTCGGTCGACGCCGGCCGAGACCGGCGTATGAACTAATGCTCGTTCATACTGACCGCTGTGCCCCGGCGGCGCAACCCCGGATCCCGGGAGGCCCGCCGAGCCACGCCGTCCGGCCGGGCGGTCAGTCCGCGGCGGCCTGCTTCGCCCCGAACCGCCCGATCGCCTCGGGCTGCTCCGGGTTGGACTCGAGCACCGCGAAGTACGAGCGGTAGAGCCGGAGGACGTCCTCCTGGCCGCTGTAGGCCGCCCGGTTGGCCAGCTCCTTCGTCATCTGGACCGCGCCGGCGTGGTTCTCCGCGATGCTCGCGGCCAGGCGGCGGGCCTCGTCCATCAGGCCCTCCTGCGGCACGATCCTGCTGATCAGCCCGATCCGCAGGGCCTCCTCCGCGTCGATCGAGTCGCCCGTCAGCAGCATCGACATCGCGTTGGTCAGGCCGACGACGGCGGGCAGCCGGACGGCGCCGAGGCCGTGCAGCAGCGCCCAGCGGACCTCGGGGCAACCGAACGTGGACTCCGGCGTGGCGATGCGGATGTCGCAGGTCAGCGCGAGCTCCAGGCCGCCGGCCAGCGCGTAGCCGTCGATCGCGGCGATCAGCGGGGTCGCCGGCGTGCGCCCGAACGACCAGCCGTCGGTGCGCCATGGTCCCCAGCCCTTGCGCTTGGCGTCCGGGGCGTGCATCCGCTTGAGGTCGGCGCCCGCGGAGAACGCCCGGCCGCCCGCACCGGTGACGATCGCCGCGGCGATCCCCTCGTCCTCGTCGATCGCGGCGAATGCCGCGTCCAGTGCCGCGTAGGTCTCGCGGTCCATCGCGTTGAGCTTCTCGGGCCGGTCGATCGTGATCGTGGCGACGGGGGCGGTGTTCTCGAACTGGACGGTCATGCGGGGCTCCGGGATGGGTGCGAGATCGGGCTTGTGCGTACTAGCTAACGTTAGCTAGTCTCCTCGGGTCCGTCCACCGAGGAGATCCATGACCGACGAATCCGAAGGGCCGCTGGTGCTCAGCGAGCGCCGTGGGCCGGTGCTCGTGCTCACGCTGAACCGCCCCGAGCGCCTCAACGCCTGGAACAACGACCTGGAGGACGAGTACTTCGCCCTCCTCGACGAGGCGGAGCGCGACGGCGACGTCCGCGCGATCGTCCTGACCGGCGCCGGGCGCGGCTTCTGCGCCGGTGCCGACATGGCGAACCTGCAGCGCATCGACCGCGCGGCGGAGCGCTCGGAGCGCCCGCGCACCCGGTCCTTCCCGCGGTCCATCGACACGCCGCTGATCGCCGCGATCAACGGCCCCGCGGCCGGCCTGGGCCTCGTCGAGGCGCTGTTCTGCGACCTGCGGTTCACGACGCCCGAGGCGAAGCTGACCACGTCGTTCGCCCCGCGCGGCCTGATCGCGGAGTACGGGCTCTCCTGGATCCTGCCCCGCCTGATCGGGACGAGCCGCGCGCTCGACCTGCTGCTGTCGGGCCGGGTCGTCAAGGGTGAGGAGGCCCTCGCGATGGGCCTGGTGGACCGGGTCGTCCCGGCCGACGAGCTCCTCGACGCGGCGGTCGCCTACGCGACGGACCTGGCCACGAAGTGCTCGCCGGCGTCGATGGCGATCATGAAGCGCCAGGTCCTGCGGCACGCCGAGACGGACTTCGCGCAGGCGGTCGCCGAGTCCGACCAGCTCATGCTCGAGTCGTTCGAGCGCCCCGACGTCAAGGAGGGGGTGGCGAGCTACATGGAGCGCCGCGCCCCGGACTTCCCGCCCCTGGCGCCCCCGGAGGACCGGGACGACCTCGGCATCCCGATGACGAGCGCCGACGTCGCCGAGCCCCGGGAGGCGTCGTGGACTTCTCGCTGACCCCCCGGGTCCTCGCGCTCCGGGAGGAGCTCTCCGACTTCGTCGAGCACCACGTGATCCCCGCGGAGGCGACCTTCCGGGCCCAGGCGCTGGAGGGTGGTCAGCCCCCGGTGATGGAGGAGCTGAAGGCGGAGGCCCGCCGCCGCGGCCTGACCAACCTGTTCCTCCCCGCACCGCTCGACGTCGCTCCCGACCTCTGCGGTCCCGGCCTCAGCAACGTCGAGTACGCCTCGCTGGCCGAGGTCATGGGGCGCAGCCGCCTGGCGCCGGAGGCCTGCAACTGCAACGCGCCGGACACCGGCAACATGGAGGTCCTCGCGCACTTCGGCACCCCGGAGCAGCAGGAGCAGTGGCTCGTCCCGCTCCTGCGCGGCGAGATCCGCTCGGGCTTCGCGATGACCGAGCCCGACGTCGCCAGCTCCGACGCCACGAACATCCAGCTGCGCATCGACACGGACGGCGACGAGTACGTCCTCAACGGCCGCAAGTGGTGGACGACGGGCGCCATGCACGGCACCTGCCGGATCCTCATCGTGATGGGGCGCACCGACCCCGACGGCGACCCGCACCGGCGGCAGAGCATGGTGCTCGTCCCGATGGACACCCCCGGCGTGGAGCTCGTCCGTGGACTGCCCGTCTTCGGCTACCACGACCCGGGCGGACACGGCGAGATCCGCTTCACCGACGTGCGGGTGCCGCGGTCCAACATCCTCGCCGAGGAGGGCGACGGCTTCCGCATCGGTCAGGCCCGCCTGGGACCCGGACGCGTGCACCACTGCATGCGGGCGATCGGGGCCGCCGAGCGCGCGCTCGAGCTGCTCTGCGCCCGGGCGAAGGACCGCCACGTGTTCGGCTCGGCGCTCGCGGAGCGCGCCAACGTGCAGGACTGGATCGCGCAGTCGCGGATCGAGATCGACATGGCCCGGCTGCTCGTGCTGCACACGGCGTGGCTGATCGACACGGTCGGCAGCCGCGAGGCCCGCGCGCAGATCGCGGCGATCAAGGTCGCCGCCGCCGACGTGGCATGTCGGGTGGTCGACCGGGCGATCCAGATCCACGGTGGCGCGGGCGTCTCGGACGACTTCCCGCTCGCCTCGATGTACGCGCACCTGCGGACGTTGCGCCTCGCCGACGGTCCCGACGAGGTCCACCGCCGCACGGTCGCGCAGTTCGAGCTCCGCCGCACCGGTCGGCCCGCCGCATGAGCTGGGAGCCGGGCGGCGAGGTCACGGCGTGGCTGCTCGGCCTCGGCCTGGGGGTCGCCCCGCCGGTGCGGTACGACCGCATGGCCGGGGGACGGTCGAACATGCTGTTCCTCGTCACCGACGCCGACGGGCGCCGATGGGTGTTGCGCCGCCCGCCCGAGGGTGAGCTGCTCGCGTCGGCGCACGACGTGGTCCGCGAGCACCGGATCCTCTCCGGTCTCGCGGCGGTGGGGTTCCCCGCGCCGGCCCCGCTCGGGCTCTGCACGGACGAGGCGGTCGCGCCCGTCCCGCTGCTGCTGCTCGAGCACGTCGACGGCGTGGCCATCGACGGGCCGGATGCCGCCGAGGCGCAGCCGCCGGCCTGGCGGGGCGCCGCCGCGACGGCGCTCGCCGCGACCCTCGCCGCCGTGCACGCGGTGGACCTCGAGGTCGCCGGCCTGCGGGAGCTCGCGGCGCGGACCTCGTACGGCGAGCGCCAGCTGCGCCGGTGGCGTCGGCAGTGGGCGGCCACGCGGACCCGCGAGCTCCCACGGGTGGAGGCGCTGGCCGACCGGCTCGAAGCACGGATCCCGGCGTTCGTCGAGCCCGTCCTGGTCCATGGCGACTACCACCTGCGCAACGTCCTGTTCGCCGCGGAGGACGGCCGGGTCGCGACGGTCCTGGACTGGGAGCTCTGCACCCTCGGCGACCCGATGGCGGACGTCGGGGCGCTCCTGGCCTACTGGCCGCAGCCCGGCGACGACGGGCCGCAGCCCAACCCGACGGCCCTCGTGGACGGCTTCCCGGACCGCGCGGCGATGGCGGACGCCTACGCCGCGGCGTCGGGCCGCGTGCTCGACGAGTTGGCGTTCTGGGAGTCGCTGGCCTGCTGGAAGGTCGCGATCATCCTGGAGGGCGTGCTCCGCCGCGAGGTCGACGCGGGGATCGAGACGCCCGGGCGCGCGGCGATGATCGACGCGATGCTGCTCCGCGCCGAGCGGGCGCTGGACGCCGGGGCCGGCGGGTGAGGCCCCCCGGCGCGCTAGGCGGAGATGTCGACGCGCGCCGGGTCGGCGCCCACGATGCGCAGCGCGAGCGCGCCGTACTCGTCGGCGACCTCGTGGTCGCTGAGGGGGCCGTCCTCGTTGAACCACACGGAGACCGAGCTGGCCATCTGGATGATCGCGAACGTCGCGACCTTCGGCTGGTCGACGTGGAACAGGCCGTCGTCGACGCCGCGCTGGATGAGCGCCCGGTAGCGCTGCTCGTAGCGCGCCCGCTCGGAGCGCACGAGGTCCAGCGCCTCGCCCTCGAGGTTGGAGAGCTCGCGGTCGCCCACCATCGCGGAGTGCCGGTGGCGGATGTGGACCAGCACGTGGGCGCCGGTCATCCGGCGCAGCTGCTCGGCCGTGTCGTCCGTCGACGCCAGCGCCGCGTCCTGGAAGGCCAGGAGCCGGTGCATGCCGCTGACCATGATCCGCTGCAGGATCTCCTGCTTGGACTCGACGTGGTTGTAGAGGCTGGGCGCGCGGACGCCGAGGACCTTGGCCACGTCCTTCATCGTCGTGCCGTGGTAGCCCCGCGCGGAGAACAGGGAGAGCGCCGCCTCTCGGACGTCGGGCCAGCGCCCGGGACCGTCGGCGGACGAGGGCTCGCCCGCCGTCAGCACGATGGCTTCGTAGGCCGCGGACGCGGCGGAGGATGCGGGACTCACAGCGGACAGCGTATCGCTGCGTCGGACGGTGGAGCTCATGGTCTTACACGCTTTCTCGATCAAATAGCGATCGTTCGTTAGTATGCCGACGCATGCCGCTGTACGACTTCCGCTGTGCGACCTGCGGGCCGTTCGAGGAGCGACGCTCGATCGCCGAGTCCTCCGGGACGGCGACCTGCGTCGCGTGCGGGGCGGACGCCGTGCGCGTCTACCGCAGCCCGGCCATCGGCGGACAGCGCTCGGCGACCGGGCTGGCCGACGCCGTGGACGACCGCAGCCGGCACGACCCGGCCCGCGTGGTCGGGGTCCCCGGGCACGGCTCCGGCGGACACGGACACGGGCACGACCACGGGCCGTCGCGCCCGTGGCAGATCGCCCACTGACGGCGGCGTCCCGACGCCGCCGTCCCCCTCCGACCGCATCGAGGACCCCATGAAGCTCCACACCCCCACCGACCACCCCGAGGCCGTCGGGTACACCCACGGCGTGCAGACGGACGGGCCGCTGCTGTTCGTCAGCGGCCAGACCCCGAAGCGGCCCGACGGCGGCCCGGTCGCCGAGGACCCCACGGACCAGATCCGCCAGGTCTTCGCGAACATCGAGAACGTCCTGAAGACGGCCGGCGCGGGCTTCGACGACGTCGTGCACCTGCGCGTGTTCCTCGCCGACCGGCAGCACCAGAAGGCCCTGAAGGTCGCTCGCACCGAGGCGATGGGCGACCTGCGTCCGGGGATCACCGTGGTCATCTGCGGCATCTACGACGAGGCGTGGGTGGCGGAGATCGAGGCCGTCGCCGAGCTGCCCACCGCCGGGTGAGCGGGACGGGCGGCGCCGAGGTCCGGCTGCGTCTCGCGTCGGGCCTCTCGTCGTTCGACCGCTTCTGCATCCCGCCGCTCCTGGTCCCGATCGCCGGCGACCTCGGGCTGTCGCTCGGCGACGTCGCGCTGATCGCGACCGCCTACTTCGTCGCCTACGGCGTCAGCCAGCCGTTCTGGGGCGTCCTGTCCGACCGGGTCGGCCGCGTCACGGTGCTCCGGGGTGCGGCCATCGGCGGCGCCGTCGCCTGCGCGGTCGCGGCGAGCACGTCGGACTTCGCGCTGCTCGTCGCGTCCCGCGCGGTCGCCGGGCTGTGCTTCGCGGCCCTCATCCCGACCTCCATCGTCTACGTCGCCGACGCGGTGCGGGGCCCGCGGCAGCAGCACGCGCTCGCGGTCCTCATGGCGTCCTCCTCGGCGGGCATCGCCTGCGCGACCGTGCTCGCCGGCCTGCTCGCCGAGTTCGCGAGCTGGCGCCTCGCCTTCGCGACGTCCGCGGTGCTCGCGGCCGCCCTGACGGTCGTGCTGACGTCCCTGCCCGAGCCGCGTCGGGAGCCCGGGCGGCTGCCGTTGCGGGCGCAGGCCCGCGAGACGCTCCGCCGGCCCTGGGCGGGGATCGTGCTGGGGATCGGGTTCGTCGAGGGGCTCGTGATCTTCGGCGCCCTGACGTTCGTCGCCGCGGCGCTGCAGCAGGACGGCGTCTCCGCGGCCGTCGCGGGGTCGGCGGCCGCGGGGTTCGGCCTGGCCAACGTGCTCTGCACGCCGCTGGTGACCCGGGCGATCCGGGTGTTCTCGCCGCAGACGCGGATCCGCCTGGGAGCGGCCCTGGCGGCGGCGGGGCTGCTCGCCGCCGGGCTCGCGACGACCGTGGTCAGCACGCTGACGGCGACCGTCTGCCTCGGCGCCGGGTTCGGACTGATGCACTCGACGATGCAGCTGTGGGCGACGCAGGTGAACCCCGGCGCCCGCGCGCTCACGGTGTCGCTGTTCTCGGGATCGATCTTCTCCGGCGCGGCGGTGGCCAGCGCGCTCGCGGCGCCCCTCGCCGACGACGGGCGGTTCTCGGCGATCTTCCTCGTCGCCGCGGGGTGCGCGGTCGTCCTCGCGGTCGGGGCGGCGGCGCTGCGCCGCCGGTGGGGGCGGGCCCGAGAGCGCGGTCCGGAGCCGCCGGCGGCGATCGGGGCCGTGCCGCTCTGAGCCGGTCCCGCCGAGCCGCGGGACGGCGGCGGACCGGGCTCGTCGGAGTCGGCGGCCGCCGACGGCCGGCCGGCGCCCCTCGGCCGCGGCTCAGCCCCCGGGGATCAGCCGGCGGATCAGCTTCTCCAGCGTCCCGGGCTCGCCGTCGCCGCCGCCGACCGCGCCGCCGAGCAGCGCCGGGATCTCCTTCCGGGGGTCCACGCCGTGCTCGCGCTGGTACGCGGCAGCGAGCTTCGCGTCGCCGAACGCGAGGGCCAGCTCCTCGCGCGAGGAGCCGAAGCGGCAGGCGGCGCGGTCCAGCAGGCCGAGGGCGGCGTCCTGCACGAAGCCGTCGAGCCCGCCGATGTTGGGCAGGCTGCGGTCCTGGCACGGGTCGGCGATGACGACCGGGGCGGGACGCTCCCCGCGGGCCATGAGCACCTGGCCGCCGGCGAGCGCGAGGGCCGCGGCGGCGAGCGCGATCGCCAGCGCCGGGTGGCGGCCCAGGGGCGGCAGGACGAGCAGCGCGGCCAGCAGCGCCAGGCCGCCCGTGATGAGGAACGCGGTGCGGAACGCGCCGTTGACCGCGGTGATCAGGGTCTCGTCGGCGCGGACGGTCAGCCGGGCGTAGACCGCGGCGTCGTCGGCGCTCCCGGCGAACTTCGGTGCCTGGCTGACCAGGGCCGTGCGGAGCGAGCCGCGCGGATCCTCCTCGGTCACCTTGCCCAGCGCGGCCCCGACGGACGTCAGCTTCTCCTGCGGCGGCAGGCGGGCGTCGAGGACCAGGGCGGCGACCTGCTCGCGGGTGTCGTCGATCGTGCGGTCCAGCTGGGTGGCGATGACCGGGGCGAGGGCCAGGAGCGCGACGGTGATGCCGACGTGCCGGAGCGACAGGAGGCCCGCGGCCTGCCCGGGGGTGCGTTCGGGCAGGAGCTCGCCGGCCAGCGCGGGCAGGGCCATCCCCATGCCGATGCCGGCCAGGAGCTGCGGCAGGACGACCCAGCCCCAGCCGACCGTCGGCAGCTGCGCCAGCGCGAGGATCCCCGCGCCGACGAAGGCGCACCCGGCGGAGGCGCGCAGCCACGGGTCGCCGGGGATCCGCCAGCCGGCCACCGCGGCGACGGGGAGCAGCGACACGCCGACGGCGGCCTTCAGCGGCCGGACGTCCCAGCCGGTCACGAGCAGCAGGACGAGCAGGAAGACGACCGCCGTCAGCGCGGCGGAGACGAGGGCGAGCGCGACGCCGGCGCGCACGTGGTCGGCGGTCGGCCGGCCGCGAGGGCTCCGGCCGTGCAGGTGGGTCTCGGGCGCGCCGTGCGCGGCGGCGACGGCGG